>CAYVVB010000040.1:0-5693 GCA_964454955.1 uncultured Bradyrhizobium sp.
GTCCGGGCCCAGGTGATGAGGTCGTCGGCCGCGGCAACAAAGAACCCCTTGTCCGACAGTTCGTGATTGACTTCGAGGAAGTATGCATCGTTGGCGCCCACCGGCTTGCCGGTTCTGGGATCCAGGATGCCCGTCGCAGCCGGTGCGACGAGAGGGCCTTTTGCCTGAGTTGCGGCGGGAGGGCTCAATCCCATTCGAGCGCGCCTTTCTTCCATTCATAAGCAAAACCGACCGTCAGCACGGCCAGGAACACCAGCATCGACCAGAAGCCGGTTGCGCCGAGCTTTCCGAACGCCACCGCCCAGGGAAAGAGAAACGCCACCTCGAGATCGAAGATGATGAAGAGGAGCGACACCAGATAGAAGCGAACGTCGAACTTCATGCGGGCATCATCGAAGGCGTTGAATCCGCACTCGTAGGCGGAGAGCTTTTCCGGGTCGGGCTGCTGGAAGGCGACCAGGAACGGAGCGATCAAGAGCGCGAGCCCGATCACGGCCGCGACCCCTACAAACACGACAAGTGGAAGATAATTCTGCAGAATGCCGGACATCGGCGCTTACCTTCTGCTGCGGTTTCGGAAGGGCCGCAGATTCGTTGGCTTGGAATTCGTCAGACGCTTAGCGCAGCGCACCTAACGGCGCAAGACAAGCAATTTTGACGCCCTCCCATGCAGTCCCACTCCCTTGGGGATACATCGCCCTGGCCTTGATCCCCTTGTCCCACCCCGTCTCCCCGCCGCGGCGAGCCCGACTGCTTCCGGGCGTCGGGTCAAGACCTTCAACACCCGTCCCTCTCGGCCGCCAACATGCTCGCGGCGCGCTCGGTCAGCCGGTCCACATGGGAGAGCAGGAGCGTCACCTCCTCGTGGCTGAGCCCCTCGAGGAGGCGGGCATTGCGCTCGATCGCACCGGCAACAATCGCATCATGGGCAGCAAGCCCTGACCGTGTCAGGCGGACCAGGACTTCGCGGTTGTCCCTCGGGTTTGCAGTTCGCGCCACCAGTTTGCGTGAGACCAGTCCCGCCAGGGCCCGGCTGATCTGCCCCTTGTCCATGCCGACGGCTTCGGCAAGACGCACCACGCTCATGGGCGGCCGCCGCCCGAGCGAGGCCACCAGTCCGAACTCAACCGACGAAAGCCCGGTCAGGCGCTTGTAGCGCAGGATGGCCCCCCGCCTGAGCAGGTTGGCGAGCACCATCAGCCGCGACGACATCATCGCGGTGATCGGCGCGAGCTCTGCTCCGCTCCCCGGCGGCGCCGAGGGCAAATCGGGTTTGGCGTTGATCCGGGTCATGGCCAAGCTGTGCCAACAAAGCGAGCGCCTGCCAAGTTGATAGATCGTTGACATTGTCATCGATCTCGGTTCACCTTGCGAAAAGCTCGCAAGAAAATTCCACGGGGGAGGTAACCAATGAATGTGACCCAGCGGGACCGCGATCCCGGCACCGCTTACGCGATGAAGCCGCCCAAGCCCGGGCCGAGCTCACATCCGTCGGCCGTGGAACCCCGATGGGGGAACTGCTCCGCCGCTACTGGCACCCAGTCGGCCTCACCGCGGACGCCACCGATATCCCGAGAAAAGTCCGTGCTCTGGGCGAGGATCTGATCCTGTTCCGCGACCGCGGCGGCCGCGCCGGGCTCCTGCACGCCCGCTGCTGCCATCGCGGCACCACGCTCTACTATGGCAAGGTCGAGGACGACGGCATCCGCTGCTGCTATCACGGCTGGAAGTTCGACGCCCAAGGCCGTTGCCTGGAACAGCCCTGCGAGCCCGAGGGCGGGCTGTTCAAGGACAAGGTGCGCCAACCCTGGTACCCCCTTCAGGAGCGCTACGGCCTGATCTTCGCCTATATGGGACCGGCCGACAAAAAGCCGGTCCTGCCGCGTTACGAATGCCTGGAGACCATGGACGACGGCGAGTTTGTCGAGGCCGACGCCTCGTCGATCGGCGGCGGGGGGCCTGCCATCATCCCCTGCAACTGGCTTCAGCATTTCGAGAATGTGGTCGACCCCTACCACGTACCGGTCCTCCACGGCTCATTCAGCGGCCCGCAATTCACGAACATGATGGCCTCCATGCCCGAGGTGACGTTCGAGACCTCGCCGCGCGGCGTGACCGTGCGTTCGGTCCGCAGGCAGGATGACGGCAAGGTCTTTTATCGCGTGACGGAAGCGGCGCTTCCCACCCTGCGCGTGGTGCCCAATCCGCGCGTGGCCCAATTCGCCCGCGTCGAGTCGGTCGGCTGGACCCTGCCGATCGATGACACCTCATTCCGCATCTACGTGGCCGGGAGAGTGAAAAACCCCGGCGACATCGGACGCATGCGCTCCAAGTTCAACGGAAAATTCTGGTGGGACATGACCGAAGCCGAGCACCAGCAATTTCCGGGTGACTACGAGGCGCAGGTTGGCCAGGGCGCCGTGACCGTGCACTCCGAAGAGCACTTCGGCCAGAGCGACCGCGGCATCCTCATGATCCGGCGCATGCTGAGCGATCAGCTCGAGGCGCTTGCCACCGGCCGCGATCCGATCGGCACCTGCTTCGACGAAGCCGCGCCGCCGGTCACGTTCGAAGCCGGAAACTACATCCGCGAGGCCTGAACCTCGCGGCAAAAGAAGAAACGTCTTTTGGGGGAAACCATGGTCGATATCGCTCCGCAGGCGGGTGCGCAATTGCGCACTGATGCCGCCGCGTCACCGCGCCGCTATTACGTGCTCGCCATCCTGACGCTCGCCTATGCGCTCAATTTTCTCGACCGCACCATTTTCAACGTGCTGATCGAGCCGATCAAAAAGGAATTTGCCCTCAGCGACACCACGATGGGCCTGCTCGCGGGCTTTGGTTTCGTGCTGTTCTATTCGCTGCTCGGCATTCCGATTGCGCGCGCCGCCGACCGGCTGAATCGCCGCAACATCGTGGCGCTGGCCTTCGCGTTCTGGAGCGCCATGACATTCTTCTGCGGGCTCGCGTCGAGCGTAGCCACGCTGGCGCTCGCCAGGATAGGCGTCGGCATCGGCGAATCCGCAGGCACGCCCGCCTCGCAATCGCTGCTGGCCGATCTCTTTGACAAGGACGAGCGGCCGCGCGCGCTCGGGATCTATGCCATCGGCACCTATCTCGGGGTTTTCCTCGGTTATTTCATCGGCGGCTGGATCAACCAGCACTATGGCTGGCGCACGGCCTTCTTTTCGGCCGGCTTGCCCGGCCTCGCACTGGCTGCGCTATTGTGGCTGACCGTCGCCGAGCCCAGGCGCGGCGGAATGGCAGAAGCCGTCGCGCCCGAGCCGATCGGGCCGACGCTGCGTTTTCTCGTCACCCAACCAAGCTTCGTCATCGTGCTGGTCGGCTTTTGCCTGACGAGCTACACCAACTACGCCACCGCTGCGTGGATACCTCCGTTCCTCGCCCGCGTGCACCACTTGAACAGCGCCCAAATCGGCACCTATGCCGGCACCTTCAAGGGGCTGTGCGGCGTGGCCGGCACGCTGGTCGGCGGATTGGTGGTGGCGCAAATCAGCCGTCGCGACGACCGCTGGAAATTGTGGGCACCGGCGATCATGTCCGGGCTCGCCGGTCCCGCCTTCGCGCTCTGTATGCTGACGCCGGATTTCGTCACCATGATCGCGGCCCTGGCGGCGACCTCATTCCTGGTCGGCTTTCACCTCGGGCCGATCTTCGCCATCACGCAGACCGTGGCCCGGCCGAGCATGCGGGCGCTCGCATCGGCGATCGTGCTTCTGACCGCCACCTGCTTCGGCCAAGGGGTCGGCCCGCTGACCGTCGGCGTGATCAACGATGCATTGAAGGGCGGATTCGGTGTCGACGCCGTGCGCTATTCATTGCTCTCGGCCGCGGTCACGACAGTGCTCGGTGCATTGTTGTTCGTCTGGGCGGCGCAATTCATCCGCGCCGACATCGCGCGGGCGCGATAGGCAGGCTCGGCTGACACTGCTTCACGTCAGCCGCCGCGTATATTTCTCGGGGCCGTTCCGAGCAGGGCCCGGCGGGTCATTTTCTTCATCTTGTTGCCTCCCGGGCGCTCGGTCGCGCCTTGGGAGCATTTTCAGCCGAACTGGGCGGACGCCGCAAGGAAGACAAGCTGTGTTGTCGCCGGACGAAACCATTTTCGGAAATCCGCGAAACTCGCGTGAAACAGACCGGGGTTAAGCCTCCACCATCAGAATGGCGCCTTGAGACGCCCCGGAGGCTCAAGATGAACCACTCCATCCATTCAGCTGATCGTGCGACCCACCGTAAGATCGTGGCAGTGGCCCTGGTGGCAGGTATTGCAGTTGCAGCGTTCGGGATCGCGGCGCGGAGCAACGTGGACTACACCGAGACGGCGCACGTCATCAAAGCGGGCAAGCCCGTGCTGGTGACCAGTTCGGGTGCGTCGACGATCCGCTGAGCGGTCCCTGCTCGCAAGCGATTTCCGAGCCGCCTGAGGGCGGCTTTTCCATTGCTCGGAAGTGGGGTGGAAAAGACAGTAAGCCATTGATTCAATGGCGCGAGAGACGGGGCTCGAACCCGCGACCTCCGCCGTGACAGGGCGGCGCTCTAACCAACTGAGCTACTCCCGCGGATGCAGTCAAGAACCGCGTTCGGATGAGGGCTTAAAGGGGCCAACTTTCCAAGTCAAGGACGTTGCGAATCCCCGCGTCAATCGCGGGTTTTTGCAATGCCGATGCAAAAAATGCCCTATTTACGGGGCGAAACAGCGTGGCAGGTCCCTTTAGAATCATCTAAGGCCTGAGACGTCTTAGGTTCCTAAGCCATTGTTAACAGCGAGGAGGGCCAACATGGCAAAGAAAGCAGCGACTCCGGCGACCATCACGCTCAAGCACCTTGCCGCAGCGATCGCCGAGGACCAGGAACTCTCCAAGAAGCAGGCCGAAGGCATTCTCAATGACATGGTGACGCGGATTACCAAGCACCTGAAGAAGGGCGAGCGCATCCGCATCGTCGGCCTCGGCATCCTGCAGGTGCGCAAGCGCGCCGCCCGCATGGGCCGCAATCCCGCCACCGGCGAAGCGATCCACATCAAGGCCAGCAAGAAAGTTGCCTTCCGCGCCGCCAAGGAACTCAAGGAAGCGATCTGATCGCGCCCCATCTCCGTTTTCGATTTTTTTACGTCATTCCGGCTGGCCTGCGCGGCCCCGGAATGACGTTTTTCTTTTATAGTCCCGCTTCGAAACTATAGTCCCGCTTCGAAACCGCCTCCCCAGCCATGGCTCTGACCGTGAATGTGAAACCATCTCTCGACTTCCAGCATGGCGTGACCGAGCGATTCCTGCGCTATGTCACGATCGACACCCAATCGGACCCGGAATCGCCGAGTTGCCCTTCCACGGCCAAACAGAAGGACCTGGGCCGCCTGCTTGCATCCGAGCTTCAAGCCCTCGGCCTCACCGACGCCCATCTCGACGAGCACGGCTACGTCTATGCGACCATCCCGGCGAACACCTCGAAAAAGGTGCCGGTGATCTGTTTCTGCTCGCACATGGATACCTCGCCGGACTGCACCGGCAAGAATGTCAGGCCGCAGATCGTCGAAAACTATCGAGGCGGCGATATCGCCCTGCCCGCCGATCCCAGTCAGGTCATCCGCTTTGCCGAGCATCCGGCGCTGAAAGGCCAGATCGGCAACGACATCATCACGACGGATGGCACCACGCTGCTGGGGGCCGACAACA
>CAYVVB010000041.1:0-29348 GCA_964454955.1 uncultured Bradyrhizobium sp.
GCCGCCGTGCCGCAGGCGAAAGCCTCTTTCAGCTTTCCGCTGGCGGCATCGGTGCGCCACTGCTCGATCGTATAGGGCTCCTCGTGCACGCGCGTGCCGGAATCCTTGGCAAGCGCGATGATCGAATCGCGGGTGATACCCGGCAATATCGTGCCGAGCGGCGGGGTCGAGAGCGAACCGTCGTCGAACACGAAGAAGACGTTCATGCCGCCGAGTTCCTCGATGTAGCGGCGCTGGACCGCATCGAGGAAAACGACCTGATCGCAGCCTCGATCGATGGCCTCGGCCTGCGCGCGCAGGCTCGCGGCGTAATTGCCGCCGCATTTGACCGCGCCGGTGCCGCCGATCGCGGCGCGCGTGTAATTCTCCGACACCCAGATCGACACGGGCGCAGGTCCGCCCTTGAAATAGGAGCCGACCGGCGAGGCGATGACGGCGAAGATGTACTCGGCCGAAGGCTTGACGCCGAGGAAGATCTCGCTGGCGATCATGAAGGGCCGCAAATAGAGACTGCCCTCGCCGCCCGGAATCCAGGCGCGGTCGATGTGTATGAGTTGCTCGACCGCTTCGATGAAGACGGACTCGGGCAGTTGCGGCATGGCCATGCGGTCGGCGCCGTCCCGGAAGCGGCGGGCATTGGCATCGGGACGGAACAGGTTCACGCCGCCGTCCCCGCGTTTGTAGGCCTTGAGACCCTCGAAAATCTCCTGCGCGTAGTGCAGCACGGCGGTTGCCGGATCGAGCGGGAAGTTCGCGCGGGTTTCGACGCGGGCGCCATGCCAGCCTTTTGCGTGGTTGTAGCGGACCACAGCCATGTGGTCGGTGAAAATCCGGCCGAAGCCCGGGTCCACGAGCTTTGCCGCGCGCTCCTGCTCGGGGGTCGGGTTCGTCGCGGGCTGGATTTCGAAATTCAAACTCATTCTTTTTCTTCTTTCCGCTGCGGAAGGCCGGCGGTCATGTCTGCCGCCGGTCTGTTTCTCCGGGCCTGCCGGCCTAATGGGACTGGACCTTCACCACCACCAACCTCGCGGCCGCTTTCTATCGCCATCCTGCCGTTCAGGACATGCTTTTGCGGCATCCCGAAGTCCAGTATGTTCATCGATATGCCGCTCGATCATCGCACGGTAGATCGGGTCAGGGCCGAGGCCGCTTACGTGGCCTTTCGGGGGGCCGCCTTGAAAACGTCACCGCAGCACGAAACGATCTAATATTTCGCCGTGATTGACCGTTTTGTAACATTGAACCCAAGATACGTCAATATGGCTGACATAAATTTCTCAAGCGGAATATCGAGTGGCGATTCGCGAGCGGCCGAGACGCGGGGGGCTGCTCCGCGCGAGAGCGAATTACGCTGGGATATCATCGAGCTGCTCTTCTTCGCCTATCGGGATTTCGTGGGCGACGCCGACCAGGAACTCGAAGCGTTCGGCTTCGGCCGCGCACATCACCGGGTGATGCATTTCGTCTGCCGCTATCCCGGCCTGAAGGTCGCCGACCTCCTGGACGTGTTGCGAATCACCAAGCAGTCGCTCGGGCGAGTGCTCAAGCAGCTCCTGGACGAAGGCTATATCGTCCAGAAGACCGGCAACAACGATCGGCGGCAACGCCTTCTTTTTGCCACCGCCAAGGGCGAGGCGCTGGTTGCCAAATTGGCAGGGCTGCAGACCAAGCGGATCGATCGTGCGCTCGCCGACATCGACCCGGCCGGCGCCGAGACCGTCAAGCGTTTCCTGCGCGCGATGATCGATCGCGACGATCCGGACAAGGTCCTGGAGACGATTTTCAGAAACGCCAGCGCAAAGGAATAATCGTGCCTCTCGCTTCAACCGCTGCACGTCCCCAGCCGCGACCAGCCGACGATGCGCCGCATATCCTCCTGGTCGACGACGACCGCCGCATCCGCGATCTGTTGTCCCGCTTCCTGTGCAGCGAAGGCTATCGCGTCACCACGGCCATGAGCGCGAGCGATGCCCGTGCCAAGCTGGTCGGCCTGCATTTCGATCTTTTGATTCTCGACGTCATGATGTCCGGCGAGACCGGCTTCGACCTCGCCCGCTTCATCCGCCAGTCCTCGACGGTCCCGATCGTCATGCTGACGGCGCGCCATGAGGCGGAAGCGCGTATCGAAGGCCTGCAGATCGGCGCCGACGACTACGTCGCCAAGCCCTTCGAGCCACGCGAACTTGCGCTGCGCATCTGCAACATCCTCAAGCGCACCGCGCGCCCTCCGGCGGAAGCGTTGGAGCAGATCGCGTTCGGCCCTTACGTCTATCACCTGATCCGTGGTGAACTGCGCCAGGGCGAGGAGATCATTCATCTGACCGACCGCGAACGCGAGATGCTGCGCGTGCTTGCCGAAAGCCCCGGCGAGACCGTGCCCCGTGGTGCCCTTACAGGCAACGGATCGGTCAATGAGCGCGCCGTCGACGTGCAGATCAACCGGCTGCGCCGCAAGATCGAGCGCGATCCCGCAAATCCGCTGTTCCTGCAGGCGGTGCGCGGCATCGGCTACCGACTGGTCGCTTCGCCGTAGATGTTCAAGGCGATGGCCCGCACCCGATGAGCACGCTCGACACCGGTCTGACACTGATCCGAACCGCGGCGGGGCGCGTGTCCGCCGTCAACGGCCGATTGGGCAACGCGTTCAAGGGCTGGATGCCGAGCGGGCTTTACGCCCGCGCGCTGCTGATCATGATCGTGCCGATGGTCATCCTGCAATCGGTGGTCGCCTTCGTGTTCATGGAGCGGCACTGGAACACGGTGACGCGCCACCTCTCGGCCGCGGTGGTGCAGGACATCGCCGCGCTGATCGACGTCTACAAGGGCTATCCGCAGGACAAGGACCGCGCCCAGCTCCGCCGCATCGCCCAGCAGCGGCTGGGGCTCGTGGTCGATTTCCTGCCCGTGGGCGACATGCCGGCGCCGGGACCAAAGCCGTTTTTCTCGCTGCTCGACCAGTCGCTCTCGGCCCAGATCGGCAGGCAGATCGGCCGCCCGTTCTGGATCGACACCGTCGGCAATTCCAATCTCATCGAAATCCGCATTCAGCTCGATGATGCCGTGATGCGGGTGGTCGCGCTGCGCAGCGCCGCCTATGCCTCGAACTCCGAGATCTTCCTGTTCTGGATGGTCGGAACGTCCTCGATCCTGCTGATCGTCGCGGTTTTATTCCTGCGCAACCAGATCAGGCCGATCCTGCGGCTTGCGGATGCGGCCGAAAGTTTCGGCAAGGGGCGCGAGGCTCCGAACTTCCGTCCCCGCGGCGCGCGCGAGGTGCGGCGTGCAGCCCACGCCTTCCTGGAAATGAAGGCGCGCGTCGAGCGTTCGATCGAGCAGCGTACTGCGATGCTCGCTGGCGTCTCGCACGATTTGCGCACCATTCTCACGCGCTTCAAACTGGAGCTGGCGCTGATCGGCGACAGTCCCGAGGTCGAGGCCATGCGCAAGGACATCGACGAAATGGCGATGATGCTGGAGGCCTATCTGGCCTTCGCGCGCGGCGACACCGGCGAGAACGCGCAGCCCACCGACATGGCGATGGCGCTGGAAGAGCTCCGCAGCGACGCCGAACGCCACGGCCACTCCGCGACCGTCGCCTTCCGCGGGCTTCCCGTGGTCACGGTCAAGCCGGCCTCGTTCAAGCGCTGCCTCGCCAACCTCGTTTCCAATGCAGCGCGCCACGCCAACAGCATCGCCATCACCGGCCATCGCGACCACCGCTATCTGACGGTGACGGTCGACGACGACGGTCCCGGCATTCCCGCGCACATGCGCGAAGAGGTTTTCAAGCCATTCCTCCGGCTCGACGACGCGCGCAATCAGGACGAAGGCGGCACCGGCCTCGGGCTCGCCATCGCCCGCGACATCGCCCGTTCGCACGGCGGCGACATCATGCTCGGCGACAGTCCGATGGGCGGCCTGCGCGCAACCGTTCGCGTGCCGGTGTAGCACGCTTAAGCAGCAGCTTCATCGCACCGTATGACGGTGCGAGGGAAAGGCGGAGCGAGGTTAAAGAGAGCAGCGCGCTCTCACTTCGGCGCCAGCGCCCTCAGCCTTTGCGCGTCCCTGATGTTGAGCTTGAAGCCGCCGGGCATGATGACGTCGCCCGGCTTCTGGCCGGGCTTGCACTCGCCCAGCCATTTCCCCTCGATCCGGGTGGTCAGGTCGCGCAGGTTGTTCAGCCCCTTGTCGCTGTGCGAGGTGGTGACGACGGTGTAGGCGGAGTTGAAGTCGCCTGTCACTTCGGAATGCGAGGTCAAGGTGCCGCCGGCGACCGAGCAGACGGAATCGGCGACATAGCCGGTCGCGGTCTTCTGCACGTTCTGCCTGGAGCAAATCTGCTTGGCGATCGGCGACACCGTATTGTTCATGTCCCGGTCGATCGTCGCATCGGTGCAATGCTGCATGGTCAGCTGCGGCAGGCCGGAGCCGTTCCGCGCGACCTTCAGCTCCCACAGGCCAGGCTTGCGTAGCGGCAATTCCTCGGCAAGGGCCGCCGATGAGAGCAGCAGCGCCAACGCAGTACAACCCAGGCCAAATGGAATAAGCCGCCGCGTCATGCTGCGCGCCACTTTCGCGTGATCGATCGAAAGGCTCAGTAGAGCGTTTTCAGCGGCCGCTCATTGGCGCCATAGGGCACCCAACGGCAGGAAAAGGAGATGTAACCGCCATAGTGGGCGTCGACGGCGAGGAATTTCACCACCTTGCCGTAGGTGGCGCAGTGATTGACGGCGAGCTGCCTTGCATCGGTTTGCTTTGCCAGCGAATAGGCGATGATGCCGCCGGTATCATTGCCCTTGAAAGGCGGCACCCAGTCGGCCCGGGCTGACTGGCTCGCCAGCGCCCCGCAAACGGCAACCAGACTTGCCGCCACTATCCTTCGCATTGCAGACTCCCTTTCATTCGGCCGCATCTTAAAGGGGCCGATAGGGGCTGAAAAGCACAGTCGCCAGCCGGATCGCCGAGTTGCTGCCGAGTGTTGCCGCGCTGCACTTGACCCGGTCCGTCACTCACGGCACGGTTGCGGGCTCACCGATCAGCCTCGCTGGAATAGGGCATGCGCGACCTCACCTTCTCACTCAAACGCCTTGGCGGTGCCGCCGCGCTAGCCGCCCTCCTCGGCGTGCTGGCATCGGCGCAGACGGCGCAGGCGGCCAATCCCCTTGAAATGACTTTCTGGCTGTCCGGGCCGCTTTATGAAGGGCGGGTCGCACCCTGCGAAAGGGCGCTCGGCTGGATCACCCATGACTTCCAGGAAAAGGAAAGCACCTTCTGGAATTCGAGCCTGACGATCACGGGTTATGAGAACATTCACGAAATTGCCTTCCGGCCCTGGCAATCCGACAACATCCCGCGCCGCTATTGCACCGGCAAGGCGATGACCAGCGACGGCAAGGTCCGTCACGTGAATTTCTCCATCATCGAGGACGGCGGTTTCGCCTCATCCGACCAGGGTGTCGAATGGTGCGTGACCGGGCTCGATCGCAACTGGGCCTATAACCCGCGCTGCCGCGCGGCCGGCCCTTAGCTCAAGCCTTCCGAATCGAAACGGCTCTCAGTGGGTCTTTGCGGACCATAAGCCGGCTATTTGTTCTTGAAATGTTCCATTCTCCTGCTAGGCTCCGCGCCGGTGGGAGGTGGTCTGATGTCTGTACCGAAGATTGTACCTAATCGGATTCGTTTGTTTCTGTTGAGCTGTGTGCTGTTGGGCTCGACGGCGTTGGTCGCGGCGGCGGAGCCGGTCGTGGCCCAGGAACTGCGCCAGAATACGCCGGGCGAATTCGACTATTACGTGCTGTCGCTGTCATGGTCGCCCTCGTTCTGCGAACAGGCGGAAGAACGGGGCAATACAGGACGGTCGCAACAGGCCCAATGCGACGGTCGCCCGTTCTCATTCGTGGTCCATGGCCTGTGGCCTCAATATGAGAGTGGCTTTCCCGAATACTGCCAGCGGCCCTCGCCGCGGCTCAATCGCAACATCATGACTTCGATGCTCGACCTGATGCCGGCGCCGGGCCTGATCTACAACGAATGGGACAAGCACGGCACCTGCTCGGGTCTCGGCGAGCGCGCCTATTTCGAGACCATCCGCAAGGCGCGCGCGGCGGTGAAAATTCCGCCCGAGTTCCTGCAATTGTCAGAGGCCAGGACCGTCGCACCCGCCGAGATCGAGGACGCCTTCATCAAGGCCAATCCCGGTCTTTCTCCGTCCGCGATCGCCGTGACTTGCAACCGGACGCGACTTTCCGAGGTGCGCATTTGCCTGAGCAAGGACCTGGGGTTCCGCGACTGTCCGGAGATCGATCGCCGCGCCTGCCGCCGCGACGAGATCACCATGCCGCCCATGCGCGGCGGCTAATCCTCGTCATGGCTCCGCGTCTTGGCCGCGACAAAGGCGGCCATGACGGGGTAGAAGACGCGGCCCGTTATCCAAGAGGCCCGGCCCGCTGCCATGAACTATCGTCACGCCTTTCATGCCGGCGGCTTTGCCGACGTCATCAAGCACATCGTGCTGGTGCGCACGCTCCTCTACCTGCACGAGAAGCCTGCAGCTTTTCGGGTCATCGACACCCATGCCGGCGCCGGACTCTATGATCTGAAATCTCAGGAGGCTGCCCGCGGCGGGGAATGGCTCACGGGGATCGCCCGCATCATGCAGGCCCAGTTCTCGGGCGCAGCGGTTCCGTTGATCAAACCCTATCTCGATATCGTCAGCGCCTTCAACCCACAGGGCGGGATCGAGGCCTATCCGGGCTCACCGCTGATCGCGCGCGCCTTGTTGCGTCCGCAGGATCGCCTCACGGCTTGCGAGGTCGAAGCGGGCGCCCGCAAGCACCTGATCGATGCACTGCGCCGCGACGCCCAGGCGAAAGTGGTTGATCTCGATGGCTGGGTTGGGCTGCTGGCCTTTGTGCCGCCGCGCGAGCGGCGCGGCCTGGTGCTGATTGATCCGCCTTTTGAAGACAAGGACGAATTCGAGCGGCTCAGCGATCGATTCGCCTCGGCCTTCGCCAAGTGGCCCACCGGCATCTACCTGCTCTGGTATCCGGCCAAGAGCCGGCGCGCCAGCGACGACTTCGCCCGACGGGTGGCGCAGGCGACCGCCGGTGCGAAGCCGGCGGGCAAATGTCTTCGGCTCGAATTCAGCGTCGCGCCGCAAGCCCCCGGCTCGCCCCTGGCCTCAACCGGGCTCCTGATCGTCAACCCGCCATGGACGCTGCATGGCGAACTGAAGACCCTGCTGCCGGAACTCGAACGGCCGCTGGGCCAGGGCGGCGCCGCCCGCTTCAGGCTGGAAGCGCCCAAACCTTGAGCCGTTCTGTGTGGAAAACCCGTAGTCAATTCGCGGCGAAACGTATTATGCTTCAGTTGTAAGACTGGCTTTACGTTCCGCTTCCGCGAATGGATGCGGCGGAGTGATGAAGGCCAAAAAGATCCAGGCGATCCCGGTGTCGAGATGCGGGGTCGTTAAGGTGGCCCAGCTTTCCGGCGGCGAAAGTCCGGTCGGGCCGATACGCGCGATGCGTAACGGTCGGAAGCAGTATGGGGGAGGAGTTTCCCTATGGCCATGACTGGTACGGTCAAGTTCTTCAATGGAGAACGCGGCTATGGCTTCATCAAGCCCGACGACGGGGGTCGCGATGTGTTCGTGCACATCACGGCGGTCGAACGGGCGGGATTGAAGGACTTGAACGAAGGACAGCGCATCACATTCGAGGTCGAACCGGACAAGAAGGGCAAAGGCCCGAAGGCGGTCAACCTGGTGATCCAATCGTAGCGTCTTAAGTTAGGCGTCTTCTTTGCTCGCACGAGCCGGTCATCCGTATCGGATGGGATTCGGAGCGGGTCCTTGCTTGAAAAACACCAGCCAGGAAATTGCGGCCACGCCGCACGGCGGGGATTTCGTCGTTCGCTCGTTCTTCGTCGCGGCTGTTCAGAAATGATAGTTCACGCCGGCGCGCACGACGCCGAAGTGATAGCCGTTCGAAGTGGTCGTGATTGCAAACGGCCTCTCGGAGAGATCGACAAAGAGATATTCGATCTTGGCGGTCCAGTTCTGCACGAGACCGAATTCCGCGCCGGCGCCCAGCGTCCAGCCGACGCTGGTGTGCGATTCCGACAAGCCAAACGTCGCACCATCCAGTTCGCCGAAGGCGAGACCGCCGGTGCCGTACAACAGGACGTTGTTGAAGGCATAGCCGACCCGGCCGCGCACGGTGCCGAACCACGGATTGGAGAATTTCCAGGACGCAAAGGTGTCCTCCGCGCCGGTCACTTCGAGGTCGCCCTCAACGCCGAATACCCAGGGGCCGTTCTGGAAGTTGTAGCCCCCCTCTATACCGGCGACGATGCCGGACGGCTTGGTCGGATTATTCGTCACCGTGCCCCAATCGTAGCCGAGATTGCCGCCGAGATAGGGGCCGGCCCAGCTATAGGCATTGAGTGGCTGGTTGACCGTGTAGGGCCCGCGGGGTGCGTAGGGAAGATCAGCGGCCTTCGCCGAAACAGCCAGGCCCGCAAATGTCAGCGCCACGACGCCCGTAGCGAAGCTTTTCATTCCACTCTCCAACGCAACTCCCCGCGACCGAAGAATCGCCCAAGCGCCAAGTCAGCGCCGGCCGATCCGAACGGTTACGGAATTCCAGCTATTTCCGCGAAGATTTATCGATAGTTTGAAGTTAAAGGCTTATTAAGGGCAGTTACCGCCCCCTCAGCATTCTTAATGAAGCGTTACCGGCAAGAGCCCGCACCGCGAAGGCGCGCGCTTGTGCATAGAGTCTTGGTTCCCGCCGCAAACCCCGCCGAGGAACTTCAAATCGGAGCGGCCTGCGCTTAAATCTGGGCCCATGACGGACAAGAGCGATCAGACCAGGGAGCCCCGCGCGGCGAAGGCGCGGCACGGTTCCCGACCGGATTTGCCGCCCGAGGCGCTCGCCCCTCCGGATATCGATCCCGCAAGCTCGGCTTCCGATGAGGACGAAGAAGCGCGGCTGCCGGAATTGGCCGAGGAAAGCACGGAGACGGTGGCCGAGGGCCCGCTTGCAGTCGGCCATGCCGCGATCGAAAGGGCGGTGCGGCTCGCGCCCACCTCGCCCGGCGTCTATCGCATGCTGAATGCCGCCAACGACGTGCTCTCCGTCGGCACGGCGAAAAACGTCCGCAAACGCCTCTCCTCCTATGCGCGCGTGAATGCGCCGCAGCCGGCGCGCATCCTGCGCATGATCGCGGCCACCGCCGAGGTCGAGATCGTCTCCACTGCGACCGAGACCGAGGCGCTGCTGCTGGAAGCCAATCTCATCAAGCAGCTGCGGCCACGCTTCAACGTGCAGCTGCGCGACGACAAGTCGTTCCCCTACATCCTCATCACCGGGGACCACTGGGCGCCGCAGATCCTCAAGCACCGCGGCGCGCAGAGCCGGCCGGGACGCTATTTCGGTCCGTTCGCTTCCGCCGGTGCGGTGAACCGCACCATCACAGCGTTGCAGCGGGCCTTCCTGATCCGCTCCTGCACCGATTCGTTCTTCGAAAGCCGCACCCGGCCGTGCCTGCTCTACCAGATCAAGCGCTGCGCGGGGCCGTGCACGGGCGAAATCGATTTTCCCGGCTACAGCAAGCTCGTCAACGAAGCAGTCGACTTCCTCTCCGGCCGCAGCCAGCAGGTGAAGCAGGAGCTGGCGCAGGAAATGGAGAAGGCCTCGGGCGAGCTCGAGTTCGAAACCGCGGCGCTCTACCGCGACCGTCTTGCGGCGCTGTCGGCGATCCAGTCGCAGCAGGGCATCAATCCGCGCACGGTTGAGGAGGCGGACGTGTTCGCCATCCACCAGGAGGGCGGCTATTCCTGCGTGGAGGTGTTCTTCTTCCGCACCGGACAGAATTGGGGCAACCGCGCCTATTTTCCGCGCGCGGAGAAATCGTTCACCCCGGAAGAAGTGCTTTCGTCCTTCCTTGCGCAATTCTACGACGACAAGCCGCCGCCGAGGCTCGTCCTGCTGTCGCACCAGATAGAGGAATGCGAGCTGCTCGCGGATGCGCTGTCGGTGAAGGCTGGACACAAGGTGGAAGTCTCCGTGCCCAAGCGCGGCGAGAAGAAGGAGCTGGTCGCGCACGCGCTGACCAATGCGCGCGAGGCACTGGGGCGCAAGCTTGCGGACACCACCACCCAGGGCCGCCTGCTTCAGGGGCTTGCCGCAACCCTCGGCCTGCCGCATCCGCCGCGGCGGATCGAAGTCTACGACAACAGCCACATCCAGGGCACCAACGCTGTCGGCGCCATGATCGTGGCGGGTCCGGACGGCTTCATGAAGAACCAGTACCGCAAGTTCAACATCAAGTCCGAGGGCCTCACGCCCGGCGACGATTATGCGATGATGCGCGAGGTGCTGCAGCGGCGCTTCAAGCGGCTGGTGACGGCGAACGGGGACGATGCCGCGAAGGCCAGGGACGACGATTCGTTTCCGCAATGGCCCGATCTCGTCATCATCGACGGCGGCCGCGGCCAGCTCAACGCGGCCAAGGAAATCCTGGACGGGCTTGGCGTGAACCAGGTGTCGCTGCTCGGTGTCGCAAAGGGGCCCGACCGCGATGCTGGCCGCGAGACGCTGTTCATGCCGGGGCGAGAGGCGATCAAGCTCGAGCCGCGCGATCCGGTGCTTTATTTCATCCAGCGGCTGCGCGACGAGGCGCATCGTTTCGTGATCGGCTCGCACCGCAAGCTGCGCAAGAAGGACATCCGCGAAGCGGGGCTGCAGGAAATTCCGGGCATCGGCCCGTCGCGCAAACGCGCCTTGCTGCATCACTTCGGCACGCTGAAGGAGATCGAGCGGGCCTCCGTCGCCGACCTCGGCAAGGTTCCGGGCGTCAGCGCCGAGAGCGCCCGCAAGATTTTCGAGTATTTCCACGCCCAGCCGGGCTAAAAAGGGATTCGAGTCATATGGGCGTCGTCTCCGACGGATCATTTGAACCGGCCGGTTGACCTGGGCGGTTCAGGAGTATTGGTAGGACGGATGAATATCGCAACGACACGAGGGGCCGCCAAAAGCTCACTGTCCCTCCCGAATATTCTGACCTATGGGCGGATCGCCGCGATCCCGGTGGTGGTCGGCTGCATCTACGTGCAGTCGATCATGGATGGCCCGCTGTGGCTGCGCTGGGTAGCAGTCGCCATCTTTATCGCCGCCGGCATCACCGACTATCTCGACGGTTACTATGCACGCATCTGGAACCAGCAATCCGCCTTCGGCCGCATGCTCGATCCGATCGCCGACAAGCTTCTGGTCGCCTCCTGCCTCTTGATGCTGGCGGCCGACGGCATCATCCACGGCTGGTCGCTATGGGCGGCCATCGTCATCCTCTGCCGCGAGATCCTGGTGTCGGGCCTGCGCGAATATCTCGCCGCCCTGCGCGTCAGCGTGCCCGTGACCAAGCTCGCCAAGTGGAAAACCACCGTCCAGCTCGTGGCGATCGGCTTTCTGCTCGCGGGGGAAGCCGGCGACATGGTGGTGCCGGTCGTCACCCAGATCGGGCTATTGCTGTTGTGGGTGTCGGCGATTTTCACCATCTATACCGGCTACGACTATTTCCGCGCCGGCGTCCACCACCTCATCAAGGAGGATGAGGGATGAAAGTGAAATATTTCGCCTGGCTCCGTGAGCGGATCGGCAAGTCGGAAGAGACGATCGAACCGCCGGAAAGCGTACGCACCATCGACGACCTGATCGGCTGGCTCGCCCGACGCGACGAAACCTACGCCTATGCTTTCGAGAGGCCGAAGGTGATCCGTGCCGCGATTGACAAGGCCCATGTCAAACCCGATGCGGCGATAGCAGGCGCCCGCGAGATTGCCTTTTTCCCGCCGATGACCGGCGGCTGAGGCGTGCGCCGGAAAAGATGTCGCGATGACCAGCGTGACCATTCGCATCCAAGAGGCCGATTTCGACATCGCGCATGAGAGCGCGCTGCTGACGCAGGGGCGCACCGACATCGGCGCCGTCGTGAGCTTTTCCGGCATCTGCCGCGGCAGCGACGGCGCTGGCGTCGCTGCGCTGACGCTCGAACATTACCCGGGCATGGCAGAAGCCGAGATCGCCCGGCATGTGGAGGAAGCCTGCTTCCGCTGGCCGCTGAACGGCGTGACCGTCATTCACCGTGTGGGCCGCATCACGCCCGGACAAAACATCGTGCTGGTGCTGACCGCCTCGCAGCATCGCCAGGCAGCCTTTCAGGCGGCGGAGTTCTTGATGGACTATTTGAAAACCAGCGCGCCATTCTGGAAGCGCGAGGAAAATGCCGCGGGCGCCAATTGGGTCGAGGCGCAGGCGCAGGACGAGGCGGCGGTCGCACGCTGGACCAAATCCTGATGGCCAAGCGCGTCAAACCGGCCGTCAAACGCGCAAGTGCCGGATCGAAATTCCAGAAGGCCAGAAGCGGCGAACTGCTCACCCTGCTCGACTTCGTCCGCTTCGCGGTCAGCCGTTTCGTCGAGGCGAAGCTCATCTTCGCGCACGGAACCACCGATCCCGTCGCGGAAGCGGCCTTCCTCGTCTGCGAGGCGTTGCATCTTCATCCCGATCAGTTCGAGACGTTTGCCACCGCGCGCGTGACCGCGGCTGAGGCGAAACAGATTCTGGAGCTGATCGAGCGCCGCGTGCGGACGCGCAAACCCGCCGCCTATCTCGTCAACAAGGTCTACATGCGCGGCTTGCCTTTCTATGTCGACGAGCGCGTGATCGTGCCGCGTTCCTTCATCGGCGAAATTCTGGACACGCATTTCGGCACCGGCGAGGACGGCACCTATGCGCTTTTGGGCGATCCCGCAGAGGTCGAGCACGTGCTTGATCTCTGCACCGGCTCCGGCTGCCTTGCCATTCTCGCCGCGCGGCATTTCCCCAATGCGCAGATCGATGCCGTGGATGTTTCCAACGAGGCGCTTGCGGTCGCCGCGCGCAACGTGTCCGAGCATGGGCTCGACGGGCGTGTGAAGCTCTACCGCGGCGACCTGTTCGCTCCCTTGGGCAATGCGCGCTACGACCTGATCATTTCCAACCCGCCCTACGTCGATGCCGAGGGCTTGGCGGCGTTGCCGGCCGAGTGCCGCGCCGAGCCGAGCCTCGCATTTGACGGCGGGGACGACGGGCTCGATCTCGTGCGGCGCATCCTGAAGGATGCCGGAACCCATCTGACGCCGCAGGGCGGATTGCTTTGCGAGATTGGCCGAGGGCGGGACAGGTTAGAGGCCGCCTTTCCGCGATTGCCCCTGCTGTGGCTCGACAGCGAGGACTCGGAGGCGGAAGTCTTCTGGATCGCAGCCGCCGATCTCGGTTGAGAGGTGTGCGGAAATATCAATCGTGGCGCGGTTTCCGCAGCCGCCGGAAGCTGATAGCCTGCAGCTCAACCGACAGGTCTTGAAGCCTCCAAAAAAGAGTTCCCCATGCTGGACAAGAGCGACCGCCCCGCCAAAGTCAATGTTCCCAACGACCTCGCCGCGCACTGGATGCCGTTTACCGCCAACCGTGCCTTCAAGAAGCAGCCGCGGCTGCTCGCCGGCGCCAAGGACATGCACTACATCACCGTCGACGGCCGCAAGATCATCGACGCGGCGGCGGGCATGTGGTGCGCGAACGCCGGCCATGGCCGCACAGAGATCTCGTCCGCCATCGCCAAGATGGCCGAGACGCTGGATTATGCTCCGCCCTTCCAGTTCGGCATCCCGCAGGCCTTCGAGTTCGCAAGCCGCATCGCCGAGTTGGCGCCGGACGGTCTCGACCACGTGTTCTTCTGCAATTCCGGCTCGGAGGCCGCCGACACCGCGCTGAAGATCGCGCTCGCCTACCACCAGCTCAACGGCCAGGGCTCCCGTACCCGCCTGATCGGCCGGGTGCGCGGCTATCACGGCGTCGGTTTCGGCGGTACCGCCGTCGGCGGCATCGTCAACAACCGCAAGATATTCGGCGCGCTGCTCGCCGGGGTCGACCATCTGCCCGCGACCTACGATCGCGAGAAGCAGGCCTTCACCAAGGGCGAGCCGGAGTACGGCGCGCATTTCGCCGACGAGCTGGAGAACCTGGTCAACCTGCACGGCGCCAACACCATCGCCGCCGTCATCGTCGAGCCGATGGCCGGATCGACCGGAGTGTTGCCGGCGCCGAAGGGCTATCTGAAGCGGCTGCGCGAGATCACCCAGAAACACGGCATTCTCCTGATCTTCGACGAGGTGATCACCGGCTATGGCCGGCTCGGCTACGCATTTGCGGCGGAACGTTACGGCGTGCTGCCGGACCTCCTGACCTTCGCCAAGGGAGTGACCAACGGCGCGGCCCCGATGGGCGGCGTGCTGGTCCGCGACACCATCCACGACGCCTTCATGAACGGGCCGGAGCACGCGGTCGAGCTGACCCATGGCTACACCTATTCCGCGCATCCGCTGGCCTGCGCTGCAGGGCTCGCCACGCTCGGCATCTATCGCGACGAGAAGCTGTTCGAACGCGCCCGCGCGATCGAGCCGAAATTCGCCGACGCGGTGATGACGCTGAAGGGCCTGCCGAACGTGCTCGACATCCGCACCGTGGGCCTGACCGCCGGCATCGATCTCGCGCCGCGCGCGGCCGATCTGGTCGGCAAGCGCGGCTATGACGCGATGGTGTGCGCTTTCCACGATAACGACCTGATGCTGCGCATCGCCGGCGACACCCTGGCGCTGACCCCACCCCTGATCGTCAGCGAAGACCAGATCGGCGAGATCGTCGAAAAGGTCGGCAAGGTGATCCGCGCGGTGGCTTAGGCGGCGGCGAAGCCGGACCCCTTCCCCTCCGTTTCAGGGCGAGCCTTGCTCGCTCGATCCCGCAAACGGAGGGGGACTCCACGGCGCTTTTGTCCGGCAGCGATGGTCCGTTGCAGAATCGCTAGCACCTCGAATCAAAGTTGGTGCTAAGGTTGCGTCGGGTTGGGGAGCGCAGCGCACAGCATGATCCGTATTTCTACGATCTTTATCGCCATCTGCATGGTCCTGGTCTCAGCCTCGCTGGGGCTTATTTTCTATTCCGTCGCTGGCATCAGCGGATCGGAATCGGCGATCGTGGGACTCGCCGCGCTGACCTTTCTGATCCTCTACAACGCGGTCTCGATGCGGCTGCGCGACCGCACCGATGTCGGCAGCCAGATTGCGGATTTGTCGCGCGGCACTGCCGATCTTGCCCGCCAGATCGCCGAATTCGGCCGCAGGCTCTCGTCGATGGAGGCCAAGATGGCATCCACCAATTCCGCCGATGCGGACCGCATCGGGGCGGTGCTCGGCGAAATCAACGAGCTCGGCGGTCTGGTCAAGCAGTTGGCGACCCAGGTGGCAAACCATGACGAGCTGCTGGCCGAGCGCGCCGCCGTCCCGGCGGGTGCCGTCGCAAAGCCCCAAGCTTTGAAGACGGAAGCCGCTAGAAGTGCCGCCGAGCCGCAACAACTGCCGCAGGCTGCTGCCGGCAAGGCGGCTGCGGCCGGTGCGCCCGCCGGCGGCAGCGCAGCCTCCCGCGGCCAGGCCCAGATCCTCGCCGCGCTTCGAAACGCGGTCGACGAGAACCGGCTCGACGTCTATCTGCAGCCGATGGTGACGCTGCCCCAGCGGAAGGTCCGCTTCTATGAGGCGGTGACGCGGCTACGCGACGAAAGAGACCAGATTCTTCCCGCTCACGATTTCATCGGCATCGCCGAGGCCGCCGGCCTGATCGGCCGCATCGATCATATGGTGATGCTGCGCTGCGTGCAGGTGCTGAGGCGGCTGATGGTCCGCAACAAGGATGTCGGCCTGTTCTGCAACATGGCCGGGGCGACACTCGGCAACGACGAGGCCTTCTCGCAGTGCCTGGATTTCCTCGAAGCCAACCGGGCCATTGCGCCGTCCTTCGTGCTGGAATTCAAGCAGTCGGTGTTCCGCAAGCTTGGCCCGATCGAGAGCAATCATCTCGCCGCGCTGGCGCAGCGAGGCTACCGTTTTTCGATGGATCACGTCGCCGATCTGCGACTGGAGCCGCGGGAACTCGCCGATCGCGGCGTCCGCTACATCAAGGTCCCCGCCACCCTGCTACTCGATCCGAAGCGGGCCTCGGGCTCGGATATTCACCCCTCCGACCTCTCGGACCTGCTCGGCCGCTACGGTATCGACCTGATCGCCGAGCGCATCGAGGGGGAGAGCTCGGTGGTCGACCTGCTCGACTACGATGTCCGGTTTGGACAGGGCTTTCTGTTCGCTCCGCCCCGCCCGTTGCGTCCCGAGGGGGCATCGGGGCCCACGCCGGGGAGCGACGGCCAGGAGGCCACGGTCGAAGCGAAAGCGGACATCAACGGATCGGCAAGGCCACACGGCGCCGAAGCGCCCGCCATGGAACCTCCACCGCGCATGACCGGAAACGCCGCGCTGGTGCGCCGTGCCGCCGGCACGGCCTGAGCAGCGCCGCCTGTTATGACCACCTTGCGCTTTGTTGAGCGGCTCCGTGACCTCGTTGATGACGTCGACGTGGTGCTTTCCGACATCTGGGGCGTGGTCCACAACGGGCTCGAGGCATTCCCCGACGCCTGCGAGGCGCTGCATACCTATCGCAGCCGGGGCGGCGCGGTGATCCTGATCACCAATGCGCCACGTCCGGCAGATTCGGTGCAGCGCCAGTTGCGAAAGCTCGGGGTCGCCGACGATACCTATGACGCCATCGTCAGTTCTGGCGACCTCACCCGGCACTATGTGGCCGACCATCAGGGGCGCAAGATGTTCTGGCTGGGGCCGGAGCGCGACGGCTCGATCTATCGCGGGCTCAACGCCATTCTCGCACCGCTCGAACAGGCCGACTACATGGTCTGCACCGGGCTCCTGGATGACGAGACCGAAACGGCCGAGGATTACCGGCCGATGATGTTGAAGGCGCGCGAGCGCAACCTCCCCTTCATCTGCGCCAATCCGGACATCGTGGTCGAGCGCGGTGACCGCCTGATCTATTGCGCGGGCGCGATTGCCGAGCTCTATCGCGAACTCGGCGGTGAGGTGATCTTCTACGGCAAGCCGCACCGGCCGATCTATGAACGGGCCATGGAACTGGCCGCCCGGCAGCGGCGGGGACAGCCAGTTCAGCCCGATCGGGTGCTGGCGATCGGCGATTCCGTGCGCACCGACCTTGCGGGCGCGCACGGGTTCGGCATCGATTGCCTGTTCGTCACGCGCGGCATCCACTCGGAGGAGTTCGAGGGCATCGATCAGCTCGATCCCTCGTCAGTGAAGGAGCTGTTCGGGCACCCGCCGAAGGCGCTGATAAGGGAGTTGCGATGGTAGGCGGCCTTGTTGGCCGCCGACTTCGCCAAGTCATTCCAAGTCATTCCGGGGCGCCTCGAAGAGGCAAACCCGGAAATCTAGGCGCAACCAGATCAGGTCGTAGCCATGTCCGGGAAGACCGCCTCGATCTTGGTCTTCAGCGTGGCCGCATTGAACGGCTTGACGATGTAATTATTCACGCCGGCCTTCTTGGCCGCGATCACGTTCTCGGTCTTCGATTCCGCCGTGATCATGATGAAGGGCGTGGTGGCGAGGTTGGGGTCAGCGCGGACCTCACGAAGCAAATCGTAGCCGGTCATCGGCTCCATGTTCCAGTCCGAGATCACGAGCCCATATTTCTTGCTGCGCATCTTGTTCAGCGCGGCCGACCCGTCATTGGCGTCGTCGATGTTCTCGAAACCCAGCTGCTTCAGAAGATTCCGGATGATACGGATCATGGTGCTGTAATCATCCACCACCAGCACCGGCATCGACAGATCAACCGCCATTCTTGACTCCCCAGCGCATACCAACGCAGTTCAAAACCAGCCTGTTCGGGCTCACGCCGGCCCCACAGCTCTTCCCAAGCACTAGCATCACCCCTTAAACAGCCCGTTAACTCACCACGGGGCGATCCCGGCTGTTCCCTAACAACTGGTAGACGGTCTGATCCAGGCGGTCTGCGGCTTGACTTCCCGCACCCTGCCAAGTCACGGTCCGGCCGCGCCAAAGGGCCTCAGCAAAGAAAATGCGCTTGAAATGACTGCTGTTTTTACCGTGATCCGCGACAATACGCCCGCGGCAGCGCTTCCCAAGGGCGCGGTGGTGGCGATGGGCAATTTCGACGGCGTGCATCTCGGCCATCGGGCGGTCATCGCGGCGGCGCTGGAGATGGGACGGACGCACGGCCGGCCCGCGCTGGCAGTGACCTTCGAGCCGCATCCGCGCCGCTACTTCAGCCCCAATACGGCCCAGTTCCGCCTGTCCGACGAGACAGCCAAGCTGCGGCTTCTGGCGGCAACCGGCCTTGCCGGTGCGGTCGTCATGACCTTCGACAAGAGGAGGGCAGAGACCCCGGCGCAAGACTTCATTCACCATGACCTGATCGAGCGGCTCGGAGTCTCCGGCATCGCCGTCGGTTATGATTTTCATTTCGGCAAGGGACGCGTGGGCTCGCCCAGCCTGCTCGTGGCCGAGGCACCCCGGCTCGGCATCGAGGTGGACGTGCAGCCCCATGTCGACATCGACGAGCGGCCGGTCTCCTCGAGTGCCATCCGCATGGCACTGGCGGAGGGTAAGGTCACGGATGCCACCATGATGCTCGGCGCCCCCTGGTTCGTGACCGGGGCGGTGATCCACGGCGAGAAGCGCGGTCGCGATCTCGGCTATCCCACGGCCAACGTCCGGCTCGACAAGGATTGCGGCCTCAAGCACGGGATCTATGCGGTGCGGGTCGGGCGCGGCAAAACCCGGCTGGACGGCGTTGCCAGCTTCGGGCGCCGCCCGACCTTCGACAATGGCGCGCCGCTCCTGGAGGTCTTCCTGTTCGATTTCAGGGGCGACCTCTACGGCGAAACGCTCGATGTGGCCTTCATCGGCTTCATCCGCGAGGAATTGAAGTTCGACAGCGTGGAAGCGCTGATCCGCCGGATGGACGAGGATTCCGCAACGGCCCGCGCCCAGCTCGCTGCTGCGCCCGACGCCTTTCCGAAGCTTGGGGACATCGGCTGACGGCACCCGGGCTTTGCGATTTTGCCGCCCGGCTGCTATGAGGGCGAGATGTTTGCGCGGCGCATCATAATCGGCATTAGCGGCCCGGCTTCCGCCTGAGCCTTGGCTCGGCGCAAGACCGGGTTCGTTCTGTTCGCCCGCTATCTCTTAAGCGTTCTTCGCGCTCGTCCGAGCCAAGACAGAGTCCCAAGCCAAATCCTATGTCCGAAAAGCCGCAAAAGTCCGCCGCCAAAGACTATTCCAAAACCCTGTTCCTGCCGCAGACCGAATTCCCGATGCGCGCCGGCCTGCCCCAGCGCGAGCCCGAAATCCTCCAGCGCTGGAACCGGATCGACCTCTATGGAGAGCTGCGCAGGCGCGCAAAAGGCCGGGCCAAATTCGTGCTGCATGACGGTCCGCCCTACGCGAACGGCAACATCCATATCGGGCATGCGCTGAACAAGATCCTCAAGGACGTCGTCACCAGAAGCCAGCAGATGCTCGGCTTCGATTCCAACTATGTGCCGGGCTGGGACTGCCATGGGCTCCCGATCGAATGGAAGATCGAGGAGGAGAACTATCGCTCCAAGGGCAAGACCAAGCCGAACTTCAAGGATTCCGCCGCGATGGTGGCTTTCCGGAAGGAGTGCCGCGCCTACGCGACGCACTGGCTCAACGTACAGCGCGAGGAGTTCAAGCGGCTTGGCGTCGTCGGCGACTGGGATCATCCCTACGCCACAATGACCTATCCGGCGGAGGCGCAGATCGCGCGCGAACTGATGAAATTCGCCGCCAACGGCACGCTCTACCGCGGTTCCAAGCCGGTGATGTGGAGCGTGGTCGAAAAGACCGCACTCGCCGAGGCCGAAGTCGAATACGAGGATTACACGAGCGATACGGTTTGGGTGAAGTTCCCTGTCACATCGCCAGCACACGGCGCGCTCGCGAACGCCTCCGTCGTGATCTGGACGACCACGCCCTGGACGCTGCCCGGCAACCGGGCCATCGCCTTCTCGCGGAAGATCGCCTACGGCCTCTACAAGGTCACGGAGGCACCCGAGGACAATTGGGCGAAGACCGGCGATCTCCTCGTTCTTGCGGATGCATTGGCTGAAAGCGTCTTCAAACAGGCGCGGGTGACCGCCTACGAGAAAGTGCGCGAGGTGCCGGCCGACACCCTCGACGCAGTGGAATGCGCGCATCCGCTGAAGGGACTCGCCGGCGGATATGGGTTTACAGTCCCGCTTCTGCCCGGCGAACACGTGACCGCCGACACCGGCACGGGCTTCGTGCACACCGCGCCGGGCCACGGCCGCGAGGACTTCGATGTCTGGACTGCAAACGCGCGCGAACTCGATGCGCGCGGCATCAACACCGCAATTCCCTACACCGTCGACGAGAACGGCGCCCTCACCGATCACGCGCCGGGCTTTGTCGGCAAGCGCGTCATCAACGACAAGGGCGAAAAGGGCGATGCCAACGAGGCCGTGATCAAGGCGCTGATCGAAGAGGGCATGTTGCTTGCGCGCGGCAAGCTGAAACACCAGTACCCGCATTCCTGGCGCTCCAAGAAGCCGGTGATCTTCCGCAACACGCCGCAATGGTTCATCGCCATGGACAAGGATATTGCGGCCAATGGCAAGGCAAAGCCGGGCGACACGTTGCGCGCCCGCGCGCTGCACGCGATCTCGGTGACGCAATGGGTGCCGCCCGCGGGGCAAAACCGCATCAACGGCATGATCGAGAACCGGCCCGACTGGGTGATCTCGCGCCAGCGCGCCTGGGGCGTGCCGATCGCGGTGTTCGTGCGCGAGAAGGCCGACGGCTCAGCGGAAATCCTGCAGGACGAGGCCGTCAACAAGCGCATCACCGACGCCTTCGAACAGGAGGGCGCCGACGCCTGGTACATGGACGGGGCGCGCGAGCGCTTCCTCGGCTCGCTCGCCAACGAAGGCTGGCAGAAGGTCGACGATATCCTCGACGTCTGGTTCGATTCCGGCTCGACGCATGCCTTCGTGCTGGAGGACCCGGTGCATTTTCCGGGGCTCGCCGGCATCAGGCGCAAGGTCGACGGCGGCGAAGATGCTGTGATGTATCTCGAAGGCTCGGACCAACACCGCGGCTGGTTTCATTCCTCGCTGCTGGAAAGCTGCGGCACCCGCGGCCGCGCACCCTACGACGTGGTCCTGACCCACGGATTCACGCTCGACGAGAACGGCCGCAAGATGTCGAAGTCGCTCGGCAACACCGTCGAGCCGCAGAAAGTGATCAAGGATTCCGGCGCCGACATCCTGCGGCTCTGGGTCTGCGCCACCGACTATGCCGACGACCAGCGCATCGGCCCGGAGATCTTGAAGAACACGGTGGAGACCTACCGCAAGCTGCGCAACACCATCCGCTGGATGCTCGGCACGCTGCATCACTTCAAGCCGGGCGACAAGATCGCTCATGGCGACATGCCGGAGCTCGAGCGCTTGATGCTGCATGAGTTCGCGGAGCAGGCGGCCATCGTCCACAAGGCCTATGCCGAGTTCGACTACAAGGCTGTGGTGGCTGCGCTGTCGGCGTTCATGAACAGCGAATTGTCGGCGTTCTATTTCGATATCCGCAAGGACACGCTTTATTGCGATCCGCCGTCGTCGCTGGCGCGCAAGGCGGCACTGACGACGATCGACATCATGTGCGACGCGATCCTGCGCTGGCTCGCGCCGGTCCTGAGCTTCACCTGCGACGAGGCATGGCAGCTCTACAGGCCTGATGCCGAAGCTTCCGTGCACCTGACGCTGTTTCCGAAGGGGATCGAGAAATTCCGAGCCGATGCGCTGGCGGCGAAATGGGAGATCATCCGCAAGGTCCGCCGCGTCGTCACCGGCGCGCTGGAGATCGAGCGCGCCGCCAAGAATATCGGCTCGTCGCTGGAGGCCTCACCCCTGGTTTACGTCACCGACAGCGAGATCTTCACGACCTTGTTCGACGTCGACCTCGCCGAGATCTGCATTACCTCGAATGCGATGGTGACGAATGACGAAGCGCCGGAAAGCGCGTTCCGCCTGAACGACGTGCCGGGCGTAGCGGTCGTCGTCGAAAAGGCGGCGGGCACGAAATGCGCGCGTTCCTGGAAGATTCTGCCGACCGTCGGCGAGGACCCGGAATATCCAGACGTCTCGCCGCGGGACGCCAAGGCGCTGCGCGAATGGAAGGCGCTGGGGGTGATACCTTGAGGTCTCCCCTGCGCGCCGGCATCGTCACCGCCGTCGTCACGCTGATCCTCGACCAGGCCTCCAAATTGTGGCTGCTCGACGTGTTCGACATTGCCCATCGCGGCACGGTGAGGGTGACCCCGTTCTTCGACCTGGTGCTGGCCTGGAATATCGGGATCAGCTTCGGCTGGTTTCAGAACGACAGTCCGGCCGCCCAGGTTGCGCTGATGGCTGTCAAGGCGGCGGCTGTCATCGCGCTCGCGATCTGGATGGCCCGGGCGCGGACCATGATGGCGACGATTGCGCTCGGCATGATCATTGGCGGGGCCATCGGCAACGCCATCGACCGCATCGCCTATGGCGCGGTGGCCGATTTTGCCCTTTTTCACGTCCAAATCGGCGAGAAAACCTTCAATTGGTACGTGTTTAACCTCGCGGACGTGGCCATCGTTGTCGGAGTCATAGCCCTATTGTATGATTCTTTCCTGGGGGTACCCGCCGCAAAAGCGCCCTGATCCCAGCCGATACGACCCGGCAGGCGGGGGGCGTGTGCGGGCGCGGAATGGCGCGACGGGCGACGATCTTGAGGGTTTTGGACAGGTAGAGCGATGCGTAAGACCGAAGCCTCTGGCTGGATGGTGCAAACCTCGTCGAGGGCGCTGACGCGTGCCCTCCGGCTCTCCGTGGTTGCGCTCGGTATCGGCCTCGTGGTGGCGTCCGGCGCCGCACGCGCCCAGGACGATGACGATGACGACAAGACCTTCGAGGAAAAGATTATCGAAGGCCTCATGAAGGGCATTGGCGCCACGAACATGGAGAATAGCGGCATCGACTATCGCGAGCGCTCGCCGCTGGTCGTGCCGCCGAAACTCGACCTGCCTCCGCCGGTTTCCGCCAAGGCCGAGGTGACCGCGCCGAATTGGCCGAAGGACCCTGACGAGGCCAAACGCAAGGCGATGATCGAACGCCGCAAGAAGGACAAGAAGGACACAAGGGATGCCGGCGCGGCCTACCGCGACGCCAGCCGTCCGCTGTCGCCCAGCGAGCTCAATGTCGCGCGAACCGCAGGCTCCACAGGCAACAATCACGCTTCGGAATCCGAGTTGTCCGGCCCCGGATCCGCCAACCCGTTGAACCCGGATCAACTCGGCTTCTCGGGCCGATTCTCCAGCCTGTTCGGTGGCAACAAGACCGAGAGCGCGGAGTTCAAGGGCGAGCCGCCGCGGGAGGCGCTTACCCAACCGCCGTCGGGCTATCAGACGCCGTCGCCGAACTTTGTCTACGGCACTGGCAAGCAGATGGAGCCGATCGGCACGCACACCGACGTGATGACCGGCAAAGAGGTGCCGAACTGACCTTTCGCACGAACAGCCCGCGGAAACGCGTGTCATTCGCCTTATCGATGGTCATGATCCGAAGTTGCTCGCCTTCCAGCGTGAGGGCAAGCGGGCGCGAATGGACGTTTGCGCGATCCGACGTTTATCTGTCCGTCTTTTAACACGCCGCGCCGACTGCGCGTTGTACGATCCCGTGCGCCAAGCTCTGACACATTCACCCCCGGCGCTCTTCCAAGGATAATGATGCTCCAGCACCGCTTTCTTTCATTCCTCGCCGCGCTGCTCGCGATATCAGTCATTTCAACCAGTGGGGCGTTGGCCCTGACCTCCGCGGCTTCGGACCCGCCGGTCAGCTTCACCCTCGGTAACGGCCTGCAGGTCGTGGTGATCCAGGATCACCGCACGCCGGTGGTCACCCAGATGATCTGGTACACGGTCGGCTCCGCCGACGAAACGCCAGGCAAATCGGGGCTCGCCCACTTCCTCGAACATCTGATGTTCAAGGGAACGGCCAAACATCCAGCCGGCGAGTTCTCCCAGACCGTTCTGCGCGTCGGTGGCAATGAGAACGCTTTCACGTCCTACGACTACACCGGCTTCTTTCAGCGCGTCCCGCGCGACCAGCTCGGCAAGATGATGGAATTCGAGGCCGACCGCATGACCGGCCTCATTCTGAAAGACGAGAACGTGCTCCCCGAGCGCGACGTCGTGCTCGAGGAATACAACATGCGCGTCGCCAACAATCCGGAGGCGCGGCTGAACGAGCAGATCATGGCGGCGCTCTACCTCAACCACCCCTATGGCCGCCCCGTGATCGGCTGGCATCACGAGATCGAGAAGCTCGGCCGCGAGGACGCGCTGGCGTTCTATCGGCGCTTCTACGCCCCCAACAACGCCATCCTGGTGATTGCCGGCGACGTCGATGCGGGCGAGGTGCGGCCGCTGGTCGAACAGACTTTCGGCAAGGTCGCAGCCCAGCCGGCGATTGCCGCCCAACGCGTCCGCCCGCAGGAGCCGGAGCCGGCAGGACCCCGCACCGTCACCCTGGCGGACCCGCAGGTCGAGCAGCCCCTGGTCCGGCGCTCTTATCTCGTGCCCTCCGCCACCACCGCCGCGCCCGGCGAAAGCGCAACCCTCGACGTGCTGGCGCAGCTCATGGGCGGCGGCAATAATTCCTATCTTAACCGCGCCCTCGTCATCGACCACCCGCTCGCAGTCGGGGCCTCCGCCGGATATCAGGGCACCTCGCTCGATCCCTCACAATTCACGATCACGGCCGCTCCCAGGCCTGGGGTCGATTTTGCCCAGGTGGAAGAGGCGATCGACAACGTGATCGCCAAGGTCGCGGAGAGCCCGGCCAGCTCGGAAGACCTCGAGCGGGTCAAGACCCAGCTGATCGCGGAAGCGATCTACGCCCAGGACAACCAGGCGACGATGGCGCGCTGGTATGGCGGCGCGCTGACGACGGGATTGAGCATCGACGACATCAGGAGCTGGCCGGACCGCATTCGCGCCGTCACCGCCGAACAGGTGCGCGCGGCGGCGCAGAAATGGCTCGACAAGAAACGTTCGGTAACCGGCTATCTGATCAAGGACACCCAGGCAGCCAAGCGCGAGGAGAAGCGTTCGTGATCCATCGTCTCAAGCTCACGCGGCGTTTCGCCTGCATTCTCGCCCTCGCGGTGGCGGCGACACTGCCTTTTGCAGCTCCCTCGCAGGCTGCGACCAAGATCCAGCACGTGGTTTCCCCCGGAGGCATCGAAGCCTGGTTCGTGCAGGACTCGACCGTGCCGTTGATAGCAATGGAATATGCCTTTGCCGGCGGCGCGACGCAGGACCCGGCCGACAAGCCCGGCGTCGGCAATCTGGTCGCCGACCTGCTCGACGAGGGCTCGGGCGATCTTGATTCCAAGACCTTCCACGAGCGCCTCGACCGCCGCGCCATCGAACTCAGTTTTTCGGTGACGCGCGACTATTTCCGCGGCTCCCTGCGCATGCTGAAGGACAACAAGGAGGAAGCCTTCAGCCTGTTGCACAGCGCGCTCACATCTCCGCACTTTGAAACTACCGACGTCGAACGCATCCGCTCGCAGGTGATTTCCGGGCTCCGCCGCGACACCACCAATCCGAATGCGCTCGCGGGGCGCAAATTCATGGAGCTGGCGTTCGGCGATCATCCTTACGGCCGGCAGACCTCGGGCACGCTGGAGAGCGTTCCGACCATTACCGTCGCCGACATGAAAGACTACGTCCATCACGTGCTGGCGAAGGACACGCTGAAAGTTGCGGTGGTCGGCGATGTCGATCCGGCCACCCTCGGCAAACTGCTCGACCAGACCTTTGGCGACCTGCCGGCCAAGGCGAGTCTGGCGCCGGTGCCCGACATCGAGGTGGCCAAGCCGCCGCAGCGCGCCTTCGTTCCGATTGACGTGCCGCAGACGGTGATCACCTTCGGCAGCCCCGGCATCATGCGGCACGATCCGAATTTCATGGCCGCCTATGTCGTCAACCACATTCTCGGCGGCGGCGGGCTGTCGTCTCGGCTCTATCACGAAGTTCGCGAGAAGCGCGGGCTTGCCTATTCGATCTATGGATCGCTGGTCTGGATGGAGCATTCCGCGCTGTTCATCGGCAACACCGGCACGCGCGCCGATCGCGCCGGCGAGACGATCGACGCGGTCGAAAAGGAAGTTCGCCGCATGGCGGAACAGGGACCGACGCAGCAGGAACTGGACGAGGCCAAATCGTACCTCAAGGGCTCGCAGATGCTGGCGCTCGACACCTCCTCGAAACTGGCGTCGGGGTTGTTGCAATACCAGCTCGACCGCATGCCGATCGACTATCTGGAAAAGCGCAACGCTCTTGTCGACGCGGTGACGCTGGACGATGTGAGGAACGCCGCCAAGCGGCTGTGGAGCCAGGGTCTGCTCACCGTCGTCGTCGGTCGCGCGCCGCAGGCCGCGGCCCAGCCCGTCGCCGGGCCTGGGGCGACCAAGGCAGACTGATCCGGGATATTGAGCCCGTAGCCCCGGCTGTCGCCGTCCGAAACGGAGACAGCCGGGCAAGCTCACCGCAAAACCGCTATCCTGCGCACCGATTCTCTGCTTTTCGGTGTCGCCATGCTGCGGATTTCGCGCGATCTCTCCATCGACGAGAACGATCTCGAGATCGGTTTCGTTCGCGCGTCCGGTCCCGGCGGGCAGAACGTCAACAAGCTCTCGACCGCTGCCCAATTGCGCTTCGATACCAGCCGCATCGCTCTGCCGCCGGAAGCCCACGCGCGGCTGGTCAGCCTCGCCGGCCAGCGCATGACCAAGGACGGTGTCATCGTCATCCACGCCCAGCGCTTCCGCACCCAGGAACGCAATCGTGCCGACGCCATCGAGCGGCTGGTCGAGCTGTTGCGCGAGGCCATGGTCCGGCCCAGGCCCCGCCGGCCCACCAGACCAACGCTGGCCTCGAAACATCGGCGCCTTGAGGGCAAAAAGCGCCGCAGCGACATCAAGTCCAGGCGCGGCTCGCGGGGGTTTGAGGATTAGGACAGCCTGCTTGGCTGACCCGATCCGACATCGTGCGGGTGCCTTTTGTTCTGGGCTGAAACAGCCCGCTACTACCACCGCTGGTTTCCCGCCGCCTAACATCCGCTTAGGCGACGGTGAACGAGATGACGAAGCGGCGCATAGCACCTGCCATCGGGCTGGCTTTTTGCGGTGCGGTGCTCGCTGCGAAAACGGCGGCCGCGCAAATGGTGTTGCCCGTCGCAAAGCCGCCGGATGGCGCCGCGTTGTTCAAGCAGCAATGCGCAACATGCCACACCATCAGTCCGTCGGAACCGATCCGCCAGGGGCCGCCGCTCTTCAAAGTCGTCGGCCGGCCCGCCGGCAAGGTCGACGGCTTCCACTACTCCCCCGGACTCGCAGGAGCGGATTTCGCCTGGGACGAGCGCAGGCTGGACGCCTGGCTGACCAACCCGCAGGCAATGATTCCCGACGCGTTCATGGCTTACCGGCAGGCAAGACCCGAAACCCGCGCGGCCATCATTGCCTACCTGAAGGAGCTGAATTGAATGGCCAAACCCGTGCACTCCATGATCCGCGTTCTCGATGAAGCAAGATCGCTCGATTTCTATGCGCGTGCCTTCGGGCTCGAGATCGCGGACCGCTTTCAGTTCGCGGATTTCGCGCTGATCTATTTGCGTCATCCCGCCTCGCCGTTCGAGGTCGAACTGACGGTCAACTTCGACCGCAAGGAGCCCTATTCGCTCGGCGACGGATACGGCCATCTCGCGGTCGTCGTCGACGATGTCGCCGCCGAACATATCCGCTTCGAGCGGGAGAAATTGTCTCCGGGACCCCTGCGCGACTTCAAGCACGACGGCAGGACGCTGGCGCGGTTTTTCTTCGCCACCGATCCGGACGGATACAAGATCGAAGTGATCCAGCGAGGTGGACGCTTCGGCTGAGCACAATCAACAACGAACGATAGTGGGAGGAACTCATGAGAGAAGTTGATCGTCGAAGCAAATACGATCGCCGCGCCTTTCTCAAAGGCGCCGCAAGTACAGTGCCGGTGGTTGCCACGGCGACGACTGCCGGCATCCACGACGCCTGGGCAGGTGACGGAGTTGCGCTGGCGCCGGCGACGCTGAAGACGCTGGTGAAAGTCGCGCGCGACATCTATCCGCACGATTTTCTGGGCGACCACTACTATATCGTCGCGGTCAAACCTTGGGACGACAAGGCGGCGAAGGACCCTGCCGTCAAGGCACTGATCAGCGACGGGGTGAACAGGCTCGATCAGGACGCCCGCGAGCGGCACCAGCTCCCTTACGCCGAAGTGCCGTGGGAGGCAGATCGCGTGGCGCTGCTGCGCGGAATCGAACACAGCGACTTCTTCAACAAGGTGCGCAGCGATCTCATCGCCTCGCTCTACAACCAGAAAGAGCTGTGGCCCAAGTTCGGCTATGAGGGCCCCTCCGCCGAGTACGGCGGCTACATCAAGCGCGGCTTCGCCGACATCGACTGGCTTCCCAAAGCTTAAGCCCCGCGCAGAGAACGTCAGGGAGGGTTTCAACATGGCAAAATTCGATCAGAACGACAGCGGCGTGGTCGTGGTGGTGGGGTCGGGCGCCGGCGGCGGAACGCTGGGCAACGAGCTCGCGCAAAAGGGTGTCAAGGTCGTCATCCTCGAGGCCGGCCCGCGGATCGAGAACCAGGACTTCATCAACGACGAATGGGAGAGCTTCCTTCAGCTTGCCTGGTCGGACACGCGCACCACGTCGGGAAGCTGGCGCGTCGCGAAGGATTTTCCCAATCTTCCGGCCTGGATCGTAAAGGCGGTCGGCGGTTCGACGACGCACTGGGCCGGCGCATCGCTGCGATTCGACGAGCACGAGTTCAAGGTCAAGAGCACCTATGGAGCCATTCCCGGCGCCAATCTCGTGGACTGGCCGATCACGCTCGCCGAAATGGAGCCTTGGTACGCCAAGGCCGAGAACAAGATGGGCGTCACCCGCACCAACGGCATTCCCGGCCTGCCCGGCAACAACAATTTCAAGGTTCTCGAGGCCGGTGCGAAGAAGCTCGGCTACCAGACCGTTCATACCGGCAACATGGCCATCAACAGCGAACCTCGCGATGGACGCGGGTCCTGCCAGCAGATCGGGTTCTGCTTCCAGGGCTGCAAATCCGGTGCGAAATGGTCGACGCTCTACACGGAAATTCCCAAGGGAGAGGCCACGGGAAATCTCGAAGTCCGCCCCAACAGCATGGTTCTGAAGATCGAGCATGATGCGAGCGGCAAGGTGACCGGGGTGGTCTA
>CAYVVB010000042.1:0-3103 GCA_964454955.1 uncultured Bradyrhizobium sp.
GAAGGACAGTCAGCGCAGTCCGATGGCGACCCGATGATCCCGGCAGTCGCGATCTTTGCCGTTACTTATCTCGTTATCGCCATCGGCAAGCTTCCCGGCTATCGCCTCGACCGCGCCGGCGCCGCGCTGCTCGGCGCGAGCCTTATGGTCGGCTTCGGAGTTCTTACGCTCCAGGAAGCCTACGATGCGATCGACATGGAGACGATCACGCTGCTCCTCGGCATGATGATCGTCGTTGCCAACCTGCGCCTCTCCGGCTTCTTCCGGCTGGTCAATTCATGGGTGGTCACCCGCGCCCACCACCCACTCCTCCTTCTCGGCGCGATCATTTTGACCGCAGGGCTCTTCTCGGCCTTCCTCGTAAACGACACGATCTGCCTGGTCATGACACCGCTGGTCCTCGACCTCGTCCAGCGCCTCGATCGCAATCCGATACCCTATCTTCTCGCCATCGCCATGGCGTCCAATGCCGGGAGCGTCGCCACTATCACCGGCAACCCGCAGAACATGATCATTGGGTCGCTCTCCGGCATCGCCTATCATGACTTTGCCGGCGCACTCGCGCCCGTTGCGGCGATTGCGCTTGTGGTCACCTTTGTGCTGATCGCACTTGTCTACCGACAGGAATTCCTCACCCGGCAACGCCTGGCTCCAGTGAAGCCGGCGCCGGTGCGCCATCACGGACCACTGGTCCTCAAATCCGTCCTGGTCGCGATTGCCATGGTGGGGCTCTTCTTTGCGGGCCAGCCGGTCGCGAAGGTCGCGATCCTCGGCGGCGCCTTTCTCCTCTTCACCCGCCGGGTCAAGGCCGAGAAAGTCTATTTCGACATCGATTGGCCGCTACTGGTCATGTTCATCGGTCTCTTCATCGTTGTGGCCGGCGTCGAGAAAGCGGTGCTCACACCCGATGCAATCGCAGCTGTAGGCCGGCTCAATCTCGCCAGCGTGCCGATGCTCTCCGGCGTGACGGCGGTCCTCTCGAACCTCGTCAGCAATGTACCTGCGGTGCTCGTCCTCCGCCCGTTTGTGGAGGCCCTCTCCGATCCGCATCGCGCCTGGCTGACCGTTGCCATGGCCTCGACGCTCGCCGGAAACTTCACGCTCGTCGGCTCGGTCGCCAATCTCATTGTTGCCCAGCGTGCCCGATCCGGCGGCGTCGATATTCGCTTCGCAGAATATTTCGCCGTGGGAGCGCCCCTCACCCTCGCCTCAATCGCCTTTGGCGTCTGGTGGCTGGCATGAAATAGGCGCCGGCCTCGCGACCGGCGCCTCCCGACTTTGGAGGTCAGGGAAAGGTTACTTCGCCGGTTGATCGACCGGTGTCGCCTCCTTGGTCTCGACCGGCTTCTTGTCGAGCCAAGCGAGCAGCGTCGGATCGACGCTCGTAGCCTCTGGAGACCTTTGCTGTTCGGTTGGCCCCGGCGCAGCCGATGCCATTACCTGCTTGTGCCAGTCGCAGGCCGAAGCCGTGCTGATGCCGATGAGCAACCCGGCCAGCACGGTCGCGGAGGTGAGGATGGTCTTCATGTCGCTCCTCCGTGGTCAGAAGCCGGCTCGTGCCGGCTACTCCAGGAAGCTTAGTGCCGGAGGGCGGCCATCGAAAGCCGCTGCCGATCACATCCTCGCGAACAGTGTCAGCCGCCCTTCCGTCCGCTGATCGTGAACCAGCCGACGCCCGCGATCACCAGCGCTGTGCCGATCCAGGCAACTGGGGTCAGCGTCTCGCCGAGGATGAGGTAGGCGAGGACGATGGTGGCAACCGGGCTGAGCGTCCCGATCGTCGCGTTCGCCTGCGCCGAGATCCGGTGCAGCGCGGCATTCAGGAAGAAAGACGGCAGCACGGTCGACCCTATCGCGAGAAAAAGGGAGAGAAGCCAGACCCGGCCGCTGACGGCGAGATCGCCCGCCGGATGCGTCACAAAGAACTGAAGGATTGCGCCCGCGGCTGCGGCGGTCATCGCGATACAGGTGAAGAGACGCGGGCCGATAAGCGTGATCAGGTCCTTGGCGAAGAGCTGGTAGAACGCGAACGTAACCGCGCAGACGAGCACCAGACCTGCCCCCAATAGCGCGTCGTGGCCGCCGAGCAGAGCGTTCTGTCCGAAGATGATGGCTAGGCCCGAATAAGAGATCGCCACGGCGATAGCTGCCCGCGCCGTGATCGGCTGGCCGAAGAACATGGCGCCGAAGATCACGACGAAGATCGGATAGGTGAACAGGATCAGCCGCTCCACCTGGGCGGAGATGTATTCGAGGCCGAGGAAATCGACGTAGCTCGAGATCCAGTAGCCGAGCAGTCCTGTTGCGCAGGCGCCGAGGACGAGCTTGAGGCCGGGGAGGGGGCGTCCGGACGTCCGTCGCTCGCGGAATGAGAAGAAGCCGATCCCGAGATAGAAAGGCAGTGACAGTGCCATGCGGAGCGCGAGCAGTGTCTCGGCGTCCACGCTCTCGCGATAGGCGAGCTTGATCGCCACGGCCTTGGTCGAGAAGAGGATCGCGCCCGTCGCGGCGAAGACGTAGCCGAGCTGGACATAGGCCGGGCTTGGCGCCGGCGTCGCCTCGATTGGCGGTGCCTCGACGGCGAGATCGGCGGGTGGAGCGGCATCGTTTGCCATCACGTTCGTCCTTGTGCTCCGGGGGAACGGGACGATCGCGCTGGAGGAAAAGCCGGCAGCGCGTCGTCCGCGCACCGGCCGGTCGTTTGATGAATCAGACGCCGTCCCGGTCGCGCAAGGCGACTTTGGTAATAAGCCAAAGCGGGCGAAGAATACGGGCGGCGATCATGATGCGGTTCCCTAGCACGCACCTCGCCGCGGCGCCAGCCGAAGATCGTTGCGGCGGCTTGTCACGCGAGCATGTCCCACGCAAAAGAAAGGGGGCCCGCGAGGGGGCCCCAAGTTGGGAGAGTTCAGGGAGGGGAATGAACGTGAAGCGCGTCCATTCGCCGGCGAATCTACGCGTCCCCGCCTGAAGCGCTGCTGAAGCGGCAGTTCATCTGGCATTCAGGCGCACGACCGGACGAGCCTTACGCCCTCGGATGTGCTTTCGCGTAGGCTGCCATCAACCTTGCCGTATCGACCTCCGTATAGATCTGCGTGGTCGA
>CAYVVB010000043.1:0-4232 GCA_964454955.1 uncultured Bradyrhizobium sp.
AGCGGTTGGACACCCGCGCCATCTTGTTGGCGTTGCGCTCGACCGCCGTGATGCTTTGCTCGATACGATCACGCATGGTCTGTTCGAGTGTGAAGGCTTTGACGGTGCGGATGCCCTGCAGCGATTCCTGCATGGTTTCCAGGATGTCGGCAGTGCCGGTGAACTGGTCGTAGGCGAGGCCCTTGATCCGCTTCACGAGCTTGCGCAGCACCAGCATCGCCGGCGGCGCCACCAAAAAGCCCAGGAGCGACATGAAAGGGTCCTGCACCACCATGACGGCGATCAGCCCGATCAGGAGCAGCAAGTCGCGCCCGACCGCGTTGATCAGCAGGTTCAGGACGTCGGTGATGGATTTCGCGCCCGCCGTCAGCCGCGCCAGGAATTCGGACGAGTGCCGCTCAGAGAAGAATCCGACGCTTTCGTTCATCAGCTTGGCAAACAGCCGCCGCTGGTTGCTGGCGAGAATAGAGTTGCTGATCTTCGACAGGATCACGGTGTGGCCGTAGGTCGCCGCGCCCTTGAGCAGGAACAGAAAAACGATCGCGCCCGAGAGAAACGCAATACCGGGGACGTTCTTGGCGACATAGGCCTGGTTGATCACCTGGCCGAGAACGTAGGCGGAGCCGGCGGTGACGCCGGCCGAGACCGCCATCAGCAGGAAAGCGGTGAGATAGCGCCGCCAGTAGACAAGCCCCTGCTCCATCACGAGGCGCCGAATCAGGACCGCCGCGCCATAGGGATCGTCGGTGATTTTCTTCGGAAAGTCGGCCATCCACGTCCTATCGACCGCGCCGGGCATGCTCTGCCCCGGTCTTCCGCCCAAGGTGTCTTGGCGCACGGCTTCCTTGCCCGCAAGAGGCGGGTTTTTCAAGTCCAATTAAGGGCTTGGCGCATGATCCGAAAAAATGGATGGCGGTTTTCCGCCAAGATCATGCGCAATTGACGACCTGCGGCGCTTTTAGGCGGAGGCGGCCTGCCGGATGGCACCGCCGCGCTCGCGCAGAAGCTTCTCCTCCCAGGCGAGCGCATGGGCGGCAATGGTATGGAGATCGTCGTAGCGCGGCGTCCAGTCCAGCGTCGAGCGGATGCGGCTGGTGTCCGCAACCATGGCCATGATGTCCCCCTCCCGCCGCGGCCCATGTGAAACGGCAAAGTTGCGCCTGGAGGCGCGACGCACGGCTTCGATGGTTTCCAGCACGGAATAGCCACGACCATAGCCGCAGTTGAGCGTCACCGAGGCGCCGCCGCCGCGCAAATAGGAGAGCGCCGCGTGGTGGGCTTCGGCGAGATCGCTGACATGGATGAAATCGCGGATGCAGCTTCCGTCAGGCGTCGGATAGTCGGTGCCGAACACGTCGATCTTGGCGCGCTGCCCGGTTGCGGCCTCGACCGCGATTTTCAACAGATGCGTGGCGCCGACCGTGGCGAGCCCGATCCGCGCCAGCGGGTCGGCGCCTGCGACGTTGAAGTAGCGCAACACGACGTACTGCATGCCATGCGCCGTGGCGACGTCGTGCAGCATGATCTCCGTCATCAGCTTCGAGGAGCCGTAGGGCGAGAGCGGCCGCGTGCGCGCATGCTCGGGCACCGGAACCTGTTCCGGATCGCCGTAGACCGCCGCGGTGGATGAAAAGATGAAGCGGTTGACGCCGCGCGTGAGCGCTGCATTGAGCAGGTTGCGCGTGGTCACGGTGTTGTTGCGGTAGTAGAGCAGCGGATCGCGCATCGACTCCGGCACCACGATCGAGCCGGCGAAATGCATGATAGTGTCGACGCCGTGCTGGGCGATCACGCCCTCGACCAGATTCTCGTCGCCGGCATCGCCGATGAACAGCGGCACGCCCTCGGGAAGATGAGCGGAAAAGCCGGTGGAGAGGTTGTCGACCACGACCACGCGCTCGTTCACCTCATGCAGCGCGCGAACGGTATGGCTTCCGATATAGCCGGCTCCGCCGGTAACAAGTACGGTCATAATCCAACTCGTTCGAAAACTATGAACGGACGCTAGCCGGCTCGCGGTGAAGAGGGAGTATCGGGCCATAGCCAACTGGTCTCTATGCTTAATCTTGCGTATAGGAGAGCACGCGAAAACGGAGCCATTTCGTGCCGATAGAGAACAATCTGGCCGAGCTCGAACTGATCGTGCCGAACCTGCATAGGCGCTATTCGGGTGTGACCGCCACCAACCGGATGGTTGCGCCGAAGCTCGCAGCGCGCTTGCGCGCCGCATGGTTCGGCTCCGCCGCTCCGGAAAATATCGCGCGGCTCCGTGTTGCCGACCTCGCAAAGCTCTGGCGGCGGGACAAGCCGCTGATCTGGCACGCGCGGCGCAACAACGAGATGATCGTCGGCGTGTTGTTGCTCGCGCTCGGCTGGCCCTTGAAGCTGGTTTTCACCTCCGCCGCGCAGCGCCATCATAGCTGGATCACGCGCTGGCTGATCGCGCGAATGGACGCGATCATCGCAACCAGCGATGTCTCGGCCTCCTATCTCAAGCGCGAGTCGATCGTCATTCCGCATGGCGTCGATACCGAGATCTATGCGCCGCCGCAGGATCGCGCTGCCGCGTTTGCAGAAAGCGGGCTCGGAGGCCGCTATGCGATCGGCTGTTTCGGCCGGGTGCGTGCGCAGAAGGGCAGCGACGTCTTTGTCGATGCGATGTGCCGCCTGTTGCCGCGCTATCCCGACTTCAGCGCGGTCTTGGTCGGGGCGATCACGCCGGAGCAGACGGCATTTGCGAACGATCTGAAGCGGCGCATCGAGGCGGCCGGCTTGCAATCGCGCATCGTCATTCTGGGTGAGCTGGCGATCGAGGAGGTGCAGCGCTGGTACCAGCGCCTGACCATCTATGCCTTCACCTCGCGCAACGAAGGTTTCGGACTGACATTGATCGAGGCGATGGGGGCGGGCGCGGCGCTGGTCGCCGCGCGCGCAGGCGCAGCCGAACTGGTGGTCGAGGATGGCGTGACCGGCGTGCTGACGCCGCCCGGCGATGTCGATGCGTTGGTTGCGGCGCTCGAGCCCTTGATGCGTGACCCCGCGGCCGCGATGGCCATGGGACTGCGCGCGCGACAACGTGTCGTGGAGAAATTCAGCCTTGACGCCGAAGCCGACCGCATCGCTGCAGTCTATCGAGGGCTTGTCTGAGCAATCACGGAAGCCACGAACGCGTCGAGATCGCCGCCCTCGAAAAGGAATGCCGGCAGCCCTGCGGCGCGTCCTGCTTCGATATCGGACGGCCGGTCGCCGATCACAAAGCTGCCTTCGTGCCGCACCGGCCAGTGTTTCATCAGATCGAGGATCATGCCGGGCGCCGGCTTGCGCCAGGGATGGTTCTCGAGATAGCCGGCCATCGTACCTTCAGGATGGTGCGGGCAATAGCGGATGTCGTCGATGCGCGCGCCCTGCGCCTCGAGTTCTCCGCACATCCAGATGTGCAGCACCTTGACGTCGTCTTCGGTGAAGAAGCCCCGCGCCACACCTGACTGGTTGGTGAAGAAGAACACCAGATAGCCGGCCTCATTGAGGCGCCTGATCGCCTTCGCCGCATTCGGCATCCAGCGGATCCGCTCCTTGGTCCCCATATAGCCGTCGTCGTGATTGATCACGCCGTCGCGGTCGAGGAAGGCGGCGGGTTTCGGCACGGCTGGGTTGGGATCGGCAAGCATCATGCTGGTGCCTTGCTACTGATCGAGTCGCGTCGGCGCAAGCGGGGACAAGCCGTCAGCACGCGCTCGCGGTCTCACTCAGGATGCGGGCGGCGATTGCCGCCACGTCGGAAGGTGGAATGTCGCGCATGCAGCGATGGTCATTCATCCGGCAGACCGGGCGGTGACAGGGCTGGCAGGGCAGGCTGGTTTTGGTCTGGACGGTGGCCGCCAGTCCATTCAACGGTGCCCAATGGTACGGGCTGGTGGGCCCGAAAATGCCGATGGTCGGCGCGCCCAGGGCGGCCGCGATATGCATCAGACCCGAATCATTGGAGATCGCGACGCTTGCCGCCGCCATGGCAAGAATTCCGTTGCGCAAGTCTGTCCCCGTCAGGTCGCGGACGTTCTCGCCGCCTGCGGCGACGATTTCGGCTGCCGAGGCCTTTTCGCCGGGGCCGCCCACGACCCAGACATCGAGACCCTGCTGGACCAGCAGCCGGGCTGCCTCCGGGTAGTACGTCCACCGCTTGGCGGGGCCGACGGAAGCGGGCGCCAGCGCGATGGCCGGCCGAGCGCCCAGCC
>CAYVVB010000044.1:0-6656 GCA_964454955.1 uncultured Bradyrhizobium sp.
ACGGCGCCAGGGTCGGGCTCACCGGCTTTTGTCTCGGCGGCGCGGTGACCATCATCGGCGCCACGAAGATTCCGGAGCTCGCCGCGGGCGTCGTGTTCTACGGCATTCCGCCCGAGCAGGCGGCAAAGCCTGCGGACGTGAAAATTCCGCTCCAGGCGCATTTCGCCAATAACGACGATTGGTGCACGCCGGAGCTGGTGGACGCCTTCGAGAAAGCCATGAAGGCCGCCGGCAAATCACTCGAGCTTTTCCGCTACGACGCCGAGCACGCCTTCGTGAACGAGCAACGCGTGTCGGTGCATGACCGGCCCGCGGCAGAACTCGCCTGGGGCCGCGCGACCGAATTCTTCCGCAAGCATCTGGGGTAAAGCTTTCTGCGTCATCCCGGCGAAAAGCCCGAATTCATCGATGGGCCGCTGCCCGCGGACATGGGGAGGGGCGCTTGAGCAACCAACGCCCCGCCGGGCCTACCCTTGACGTTCCCCTGCCGCCGTGGTGTTAGAGGGTCCATGAGCGCCGTTTTCTGCCCCTCCGGTCTGTGGTGGCCCACCTTGTAAAAAGGTGGCCGGTGCGATTTCCTTTAAATTCTGATCGTCGAAGGCCGCCATCGCAGGTGCGGCGGCCTTTTTGTCCTGTGTGGCGTTCCCTCGGCAAGTTTCGTAAGAGGATGACATGAACAGGACAGCCTTCTCTCTGCCGGAGCGCAGCGACTATCACACCGGCCGCGGCCTTTCGGTCACGCGTACGGTGGCGCATTTTACCGGCGGGGCCAACCGGCTCGACGAATTGATCGAGCTGCTTGATCGCCGCCGCGGCGTCGTGCTGTCCTCGGGCACCACCGTGCCCGGCCGCTATGAAAGTTTTGACATCGGCTTTTCCGATCCGCCACTGGTGCTGGAAACCAGGGGCACGGATTTCGCGCTCACCGCGCTGAATGCGCGCGGCGAAGTGCTGATCGCGTTTCTGGGCGACGCCCTGCGCGAACCGTGCGTGGTCGTCACGGAAAGGACGCCCACCCGTCTTTCCGGCCACATCGTCCACGGCGCCGCGCCTGTCGAAGAGGACCAGCGCACCCGCAGAGCCAGCGTGATGTCGCTGGTGCGTGATCTCGTCGCCTGCTTCGGCGCGAGCGACGATCCGCTGCTCGGCCTGTTCGGCGCCTTCGCCTATGATCTCGTCTTCCAGATTGAAGATCTCGTGCAAAAGCGTCCACGCGAGGCGGACCAGCGCGACATCGTGCTCTACGTGCCGGACCGGCTTCTGGCCTACGATCGCGCCACCGGACAGGGCGTGGTCTTGAGCTACGAATTTGCCTGGGACGGCAAGTCCACGGCAGGCCTTTCGCGCGAGACCGGAGAAAGCATCTACGCGAAGACAGGACGGAAGGGATTTTCCGATCACGCGCCCGGTGAATATCAGGCCACGGTCGAAGTCGCGCGCGCGGCCTTTGCCCGTGGCGACCTGTTCGAGGCGGTGCCGGGACAGCTTTTCGCCGAACCCTGCGAGCGCTCTCCGGCCGAAGTGTTTCAACGGTTGTGCCGGATCAATCCGTCGCCCTACGGGGCGCTGATGAATCTCGGCGAGGGCGAGTTCCTGGTCTCGGCCTCGCCCGAAATGTTCGTGCGTTCCGACGGGCGACGGGTCGAGACCTGTCCGATCTCCGGCACGATCGCGCGCGGCACGGACGCCATCGGCGACGCCGAGCAGATCAGGCAGCTTCTGAACTCGGAAAAAGACGAGTTCGAGCTCAACATGTGCACCGACGTCGATCGCAACGACAAGGCGCGGGTTTGCGTGCCCGGCACCATCAAGGTACTGGCGCGGCGGCAGATCGAAACCTACTCCAAGCTGTTTCACACCGTCGATCACGTGGAAGGCATGCTGCGGCCGGGCTTCGACTCGCTGGATGCTTTCCTCACCCACGCCTGGGCGGTGACGGTGACCGGCGCGCCGAAACTATGGGCGATGCAATTCGTGGAGGATCACGAGCGCTCGCCGCGGCGCTGGTATGCGGGCGCCATCGGCTGCGTCAATTTCGACGGCAGCATCAATACCGGGCTGACCATCCGCACCATCCGGATGAAGGATGGATTGGCGGAGGTGCGGGTCGGTGCCACCTGCCTGTTCGATTCCGATCCCGTCTCCGAGGATCGCGAATGCCAGGTCAAGGCCGCCGCATTGTTCCAGGCGCTGCGCGGCGATCCGCCCAAACCGCTGTCAAGTACGGCACCGGATGCCACCGGAAGCGGCAGGCAGGTTCTCCTGATCGACCATGACGACAGTTTTGTGCACATGCTGGCGGACTATTTCCGTCAGGTCGGCGCCAGCGTCACCGTGGTCCGGTATGTGCATGCCCAGGACATGCTGAAGCAGAGGAAATGGGACCTGCTGGTGCTGTCGCCGGGCCCGGGCCGGCCGGAGGATTTCAAGATTTCGAGCACGATTGACACAGCGATCGAGAAAAAGCTGCCGATCTTCGGGGTCTGCTTAGGGTTGCAGGCGATCGGGGAATATTTCGGCGGCCGGCTCGGCCAGCTGGCGCAGCCTGCGCACGGCCGGCCCTCGCGCGTCCAGGTGCGGGGCGGCCGGCTGATGCAGAGCCTGCCCAACGAGATCGTCATCGGCCGCTACCATTCGCTTTTTGTCGAGCGCAACAGCATGCCCGACGTACTGAACGTCACCGCCAGCACGGAGGATGGGATCGCGATGGCCATCGAGCACAAGACTTTGCCGGTCGGCGGCGTGCAGTTTCATCCGGAATCGCTGATGTCGCTGGGCGGCGAAGTGGGCTTGCGCATCGTCGAAAACGCCTTCCGGCTGAAAGAACCGGTGAATTGATGCCGGATTGGTGTAAGAGTTCTGTTCCGTCATTCCGGGGCGCGCATGAGCGCGAACCCGAAATGACGGTGGGCTGGAAGAGATAGACATGACTTTTGACCAAGATCTGAAAGCGGCCGTTCGCACCATTCCGGACTACCCCAAGCCGGGCATCCTGTTTCGCGACATCACCACCCTGCTGGCCGATGCGCGTGGCTTCCGGCGCGCGGTGGATGAGTTGGTGCACCCCTGGGCCGGCTCGAAGGTCGACAAGGTCGCCGGAATCGAGGCGCGCGGCTTCATTCTCGGCGGCGCCGTGGCGCACCAGCTATCGGCCGGTTTCGTTCCGATCCGCAAGAAAGGCAAGCTGCCGCACACCACCGTGCGCATTGCCTATTCGCTGGAATACGGCCTCGACGAGATGGAGATGCATGCGGACGCCGTTCATCCCGGCGAGCGGGTGATCCTGGTCGACGACCTGATCGCGACCGGCGGCACGGCGGAGGGCGCGGTCAAGCTGTTGCGCCAGATCGGCGCCAATGTGGTCGCGGCCTGTTTCATCATTGATCTGCCGGACTTGGGCGGCGCCGCGAAGCTGCGGGCGATGGACGTACCGGTGCGCACGCTGATGAGTTTCGAAGGTCATTGAAGCGTTTTCGGGCGAAGTGGGTACCGGTTCGCGCAAGGCAAACAGGTCAGATTCCATGCGAATGGGAGAAAGCTCCAGGAGCATGGTCGCGAAAGGCGTGCGGCGCCTTTCCGAGTTCAGGCTCCCTGCAGGATCAGGCTCAGTTCCAGTTCGCGGAAGCTGTAATAGTTGCGGCGGATCCATTGATGGAGTTCGGTGGACGTATCCTTCTCGTGCCGCAGATAGTCGGTGAACGAGAAGGTCAGCCGGTCGATATAGGTCTTGAGAAACAGCGGCAGCGCGCTGATCCGTAACACGAGGCCGGTCGCGAAGTCCTCCGGCAACTCGCCGCGCACCATGTATTCGTTGTCGACAGTGATGAGGCGCGAGCGCGGAATCTGCCGCACCAGCACCTCGTGGCCGCGGGCCGAGACGCGGTCGGTGTCCGCCGCGAACAGGATGATCGGCGCCACGTTGCGGCGGGCCGCCTCCTTGAGGAACCCGATCTCCTCCGACATCTTGAAGAATTCGTCGAAGGCATGGAAGCCGAGGTCGATCACCTTGGCCGTGCCGTCATCGATGATGATGCGGTCCATCAGCTGCATCTTGCCGAAAGTATCGTCGATCTCCGCCGTTTCGGTAATGCTGGGCAGATAGTCGAGCAGCGTCGGCTCTTTCAGATTGATGTCGAAGGCGACCACATCGCCGTTCTTGAGCAGCAGGAATTCGCTCAGCAGCCGCGCCAGCAGGGTCTTGCCGACCTGCGGGCGTGGCGAGCAGACGATGTAGATCGGGGTTGCGGGCATTTCCCGCTATATCAGGCGAAAATCGTGCCTAATCCAGCCGAATCGGATCGGAACGGGCGAATTATTTTTCGCCGCCGCGCACGCCAACCTTTCCGCCGCCGACGATATCGGTCAGCTTGATCCGATCGAATTCGCTCCAGACATTGGCCAGCCAGTGACGGACATACCCGCGAAGCACGAAGGAATAGTTCGCGGCCTCGTCGCGCATGCCCTTGTTGGCGACGAATTTGAGGAACGGGACGGACGCCACCTCGACCTGCTCGAACGCCATTTCATTCAGCTTTGGAATGGTCAGCTCGGTGGCGTCCTTGATGCGGTGGAAATAGGAATTATAGGTCGACTGGTCCCACTCGAAGAAGCTGGTGTTGTTGATGAAATTCTTCACCAGGAAGTACTTCGCGCCAGCCATGAAATTCGCGGTTTCCGCGATCTCGTCGAGCGAGGCGATCGAAGAGCCCAGGATATGGAACACGGCAAAGGTGATCTGCCCGGCCTTGGCGGCATCGAGGAAGCCGATGTCGCGCAGCGAAGCCAGCACCGGGGACATCAGGCCGGCGCGGACGTCGATCACGGTGACCGAGGGGCTCGCGCTGTTGAGCGTGTCGAAGATCTTCATCTGGTCGGCCGTCGACGTCATGTCGACGATCTCTGTGACGTCTGGGTGAAACCGCTTCAAGGTGCCGCGCGGCGATTCGGTGTCGAAGGCGCGCGTCGGCACATTGTTGGCGCTGAAATAGTCCAGCAAGGTCCGCGACACCGTGGTCTTGCCGACCCCGCCCTTGTCCGCACCCACTACGATCACTGCCGGCTTTGTTGCCATGTCCTACCTCAAATAAATGCCGCTCGAGAGGTCGATCGGCCATACCCCGCATCTGCTTTGGGCGCGAACATGGCAGAAACAAGGGAGAATTGAAATTCATTGCGCAAGTGTTTCCGGCATTCGCACGGAATTTCTTGAAGACGCCTGGAAAGCTTACGGTTGTGGTCTAATGCGGTCCCCAGGGCCCCGATGGATTGCCTGATGGGTTGCCCCACGGCGCGGGCGAAGGCGCCGGTCCGCCATTGGCACCGTCGGAATCGGCAGGACTGCCCCAGGGACCGGACGGCGGCTGACCGCCTTCCGGCTGATCGATCCCGCCGTCCTGTACCTCCGATGGAGGCGGGGGCAGGGCAAGCCGGTCCATGTAGTGCCCGCCGGCATATTTCACCAGCGCCTGCACCCTGGACTCGACCGACGGATGGGTTGCAAAGAGGTCGGAAAAGCCCTCGCGCGGATTGTCCACGCATAGCTCCATGACCGCCGATGTCGCGCCGGGAAGCTCGCCGCGACCCTCGATCTTGCGCAGCGCCGAGATCATGGCATCGGGGTTCTTGGTCAGCTCGACCGATCCGGCGTCGGCCAGGTATTCGCGGGAGCGCGACAGCGCGAGCCGCACCAGTTGTGACAGGGCCCACGCAAGCGCGATCAGCACGACCGCCAGAAGGATGATCAGGATCGCGCCGCCGCCCGAACTCTTCCTGTCGCCGCCGGAGTCCGACGAGCGCGATGACTCCGCACCTGACCAGCTTGACCCGCGTCCAACCCTCCAGCCCCAGCCGTAACTGCCGAAATCGGAGAAGGCGCGGAAGAACAACTCGGCGAAGAAGCCGACCACGCCCGCGATGATCACGGCGATCACCATCATCTGCACGTCGCCGTTGCGGATGTGGGTGAGCTCGTGGCCGAGCACCGCCTCGATCTCCTCGTCGTTCAGCGTGTTCAACAGGCCGGTGGTGACGCTGACGGCATATTGCCTGCGGTTGAGGCCAGTCGCATAGGCGTTCAGCGCGTCGCTCGGGACGATCTTCAGCTTCGGCATCGGAATGCCGCGCGAGATGCACAGGTTTTCCAGGAGATTGTAGAGCCGCGGTTGCTCTTGCCGCGTCACATCCGTCCCGCCGGTGACGGCGTCGATGATCGATTGGTGGAAGAAATAGGCGATGACGATCCAGAGGATCGCCGCTCCCGTCGAGTAAGGCAGCGTCCGGATGACATCGGCAAGCGCAGCCCGCAGGTAATAATCCGCGCTCGCGCCGCCATAGTGCATGACCTCGAAGATCAGCCCGCAGGCATAGACGATCACATAGACCAGCAGGAACAGGCCCGCGAGCAGGACCATCGAGCGGGTCCTGTTCGCGGCGATATGTGTATAGAGCCCGTAGGCGGCCATGATCGCTATCCTGCGCCGTCATTCCGGGGCGCGCTGAAAGCGCGAACCCGGAATCTCGAGAGTCCGGGTCTGGTCCTTCGGACCACCCCGGAATGACGATGACGGAGAGTCATCGCCTCAAAACTTCACGCTCGGCGCGGCCTCGACTTCGGCGCGGCTGGTGCCGAGTTCGAAGAAATCCTTCTTGGTGAAGCC
>CAYVVB010000045.1:0-1562 GCA_964454955.1 uncultured Bradyrhizobium sp.
CGGACGGGTCGATCCCAACCACTTTGGCGCCCATGCGGCAAAGCGGCTCGCTCACGAGCCCCCCGCCACAACCGACATCCAGAATCCGCAGATCTTTCAAGGCGGCAGGATCGCTGACCTCTCGAGCGAAAGCGCTACAGAGCTGTTCCTTGATCCACCCAATCCGGGTTGGATTGAGACGGTGAAGCGGAGCAAGCGGGCCGGACGGATCCCACCATTCCGCGGCCATGGCCGAGAAGCGCGCCACCTCGGCGGGATCGAGGGTCGGGGTCGCTTGCCGGTCTGGTGCCATGGCCGAGCTGTCTATCATGCTTGAGGCAATGCCAGTGCGCCTAAGTGCCCCAACCCGTCATCTCGAAGGCCTGGGCATGAGCGCTTTGGCGCAGCTCACTGGAAAGCTCCTCGTTGTCGACCGCCCGGGCGAGAACCATCCCGCCGACGACCATGGCTGCGAGCGCCAGCGCCCGCTGCCTGGCCGGCCGCGCCCCCGCCGGCAAGTTGGCCGCAAAGGCACCGATCATCATCTCGAGGACCTGCCGGAAGGCGGCTTTGACGGCTCCATTGCCTCGCGAGACATCGGAAGGCAATGCGATCATCGGGCATGAGCCGTCGCGATCCTGAAAGTGATCGTCGGAGAGATAGGCCTCGACGATCATGCGCGCGAGGGCAGGACCGCGGGCTGCCGGATCGATGTGCCGGGCCTGCCAGATCTCCGGCTGCTCCAGGCAGATGAATTCAAGGACCGCTTCCTGGTAGACCTCTTCCTTGGTGGCAAAATGCTTGTAAAAGCCGCCATGGGTCAGGCCCGCCTCTCCCATGATCTCCCCGATGGTTACATCGGCGAAGCCGTTGCGGTTGAACAATCGACGCGCGCTCTGGACGATCCGCTTCCGAGTCGCCTGCTTGTGCTGCGCTGTATAGGGCATGGCTATCTCCCCGCGGTTTTCGCTCCCGCCATGATAATTTGACGTCAAAAGATGTTCTTGAACATCTTTTGGATGACATTCCTATGGAGGCCCCCCAACCCCGATGCGGCTGCGCTGCCGCACGACAAAGTGGAGGCTTCCCATGACGACTCTGCCGTTCAAGCTTTCAGTCGATCCGGCTCCGACCCAGTTCCTGCTCACCGTTCGCGGTCCACTGGCGGCCGCCAATCTCGAAGCCGGGCGGATGGCGCACAACCGTGCGGCCGGCTCCGATCAGGGTGTCGCGATAGCGCGTTCCTTTGGCGACTTGAGCCACGCTGTCTTCGTGCCCGTCGGGCCGCCGGCTTCAGGCACCGGCGAGCTGCTGATCATAGACTACTGGAACAGCGTGGAGGGACTGCAGGCCTTCTTCTCCAACGAGCAGGTGCAGCAGGGCGGCAAGCTGGTTTACCGCGACCGGGAGGCGGTCGTCTGGCAGACCTCGCCCGGCCTGCCGCACTTCGGCCTGCCCGCGCCAACCGGCAAGAATGAGCGCTGGCTGGGCATAGCCCGCGGCCCCATTGGTTCCCGTGAAGCCGCGGAAAAGATCCTGACCGAGTCGGTGCGAAAGGCGGTGAACACGGGCCGCGCCAAGGG
>CAYVVB010000046.1:0-21554 GCA_964454955.1 uncultured Bradyrhizobium sp.
CCGCGCTGAAGAAGGCCAAGCCCGGCACGCCGGAATTTCGCGAGGCGATCCGTCAGGCCTTCCTGACCGAGCGGGAAATTCCGGCAAGCCACGGCGTCTACAACTTCACCGAAACCGATCGCAACGGCGTCGATGACCGCGCGCGCATCCTGCTCACGGTGAAAGACGGCAAGTACGTGCCTGCGCAGTGACGCCCGCGGGTCTTCCGCAAGTGCGACTGTCGTCACCCGCGAAGGCGGGTGATCCAGTAGCCCGCAGCGTCTGAGGTTTAGACTCGCCTTGACGTCATGGAATACTGGATGCCCCGCTTGAAGCGGGGCATTGCAGTTGGGGCTAAACTTTACTCTCGCCGGCGTGCTCGAAGCCGAGATAGCTGGCGGCGACGCCCTCATTGGCGGCAATCGCGCTTGCGCTGCCTTGCAGGATGAACTCGCCGAGCTCCATCACATAGGCGCGGTCGGCGATCTTGAGCGCGGCCTGCGCGTTCTGCTCGACGAGCAGCACCGAGACGCCGGCCGCGCGCAATTCGCCGACGATGCGGAAAATATCGGCGACGATGATCGGCGCGAGCCCGAGGCTCGGCTCGTCCAGCATCAGCAGCTTCGGCGCGCCCATCAGTGCGCGGCCCATTGCCAGCATCTGCTGCTCGCCGCCTGACAGCGTCCCCGCCAACTGCCGCCGCCGCTCCTTCAGCCGCGGAAACAGCCCATAGACCCGCTCGAACGAATCGGCGGTCCTCGCCTTCGCGGCCCGGAACGCGCCGAGCAGGAGGTTGTCCTCGATGGTCATGCTCGCGAACAGTTCGCGATGTTCCGGCACCAGGCTGAGGCCAAGCGCCACGCGATCCTCGATCTCGAGCCGGCCGAGATCCTGGCCCAGAAAGCCGGCGCGGCCCTTGAGCGGCAGCACGCCCATGATGGCGCTGAGCAGCGTGGTCTTGCCGGCGCCGTTGGCGCCGATGATGGTGACGATTTCGTTTTCGCCGACCTCCAGGGAGACCGAGCGCACCGCCTCGACCTTGCCATAGGCGACGTGTGCGTCTGCAACCGACAACAACGCGCTCATGCGGCGGCTCCGAGATAGGCCTTGATCACCTCGGGATTGGTCTTGATCTCCTCCGGCGTGCCTTCTGCGATCTTGGTGCCGAAATCGAGCACCACCACGCGATTGGCGAGGTCCATGACGAATCCCATGTCGTGCTCGACCAGCAGCACCGACATGCCGCCGTCGCGCAACTGGCGAAGCAGGCTCGCGAGGCGCTGCTTCTCCATGTGGCGAAGGCCGGCGGCCGGCTCGTCGAGCAGAAGCAGCATCGGATCGACGCACAGCGCCCGCGCAATCTCGACGATGCGCTGCTGGCCGAGCGAGAGCGATCCGGCAGGCTGATCGATCTGGCCGGAAAGGCCGACCCGCTCGATCTGGCGCGCGGCCTCCGCAAGCAGCCTTGCTTCATCGGCGCGATCGAGCCGGAGCATGCTGGCAAGCGGACCCGCGTGCCCGCGCAGATGCGCACCGATCGCCACGTTCTCCAGCACGCTCATGTCAGGTACCAGTTTGACATGCTGGAAGGTCCGGGCGATGCCGCGCTTGACCACTTCCTGCGGCGGCGGATTGCTGAGTTTCGTTCCGAGCACCGAGATCGAGCCGCTGGTCGCCGTCAGCACGCCGGTGATCAGGTTGAAGGTCGTGCTCTTGCCGGCGCCGTTGGGGCCGATCAGTGCCACGATCTCCCGCGCGTTCACGTCGAAAGAGACGTTGTTCACCGCGGTCACGCCGCCGAACTGCTTTCGCGCCTTGTCGAGCTGCAGCAATGGACCGGGGCCATCCGGCACCTGCGCGCGCGCCGGCGGTTTCAGCGACGGATCGGGAAGCTTGCGCCGCGGTTTGAACGGCAGCCATGAGGCCAGCAGCGGCCAGACGCCGGACGGCGCGAGCTGCAACAGCGCCACCAGCAGGATGCCGAACACGATGATCTCAAGCTGGCCCTCGCCATGCAGGAGCAGCGGCAGGTAGCTTTGCAGCACTTCCTTCAGCACCACGACGATGACGGCGCCCAGCACGCCACCCCAGACATAGCCGGCGCCGCCGACCACCGCGATGAACAGATATTCGATGCCGGCCTGCGCGCCGAACGGCGTCGGGTTCACCGCGCGCTGGAAATGCGCATAGAGCCACCCGGACAGGCCTGCCAGTACCGCGGCATGAATGAACACCAGAAGCTTTGCCCGCGGTGTCTGCACGCCGAAGGCTTCCGCCGCGATATGCCCGCGCCGCAGCGCGCGGATGGCGCGGCCGGTCCGCGAGTCCAACAGGTTCATGGTGAGCAGGGCTGAAACCAGCACGGCGACCCAGATCGCATAATAGATCGTGCCGGGATCGATCATCTTCAGCGAGCCGACCGACAGCGGCGGGATGCCGGAGATGCCGTCGTTGCGGCCGAGGAATTCGAGCTTGGAGAACAGGTAGAACAACCCCAATCCCCAGGCCAGCGTGCCGAGCGGAAGGTAATGGCCCGACAGCCGCACGGTGACGAGGCCGAGCAGGACCGCCGCGATGCCGCTGACCAGGAGGGCTGCAGGCAGCGCCAGCCAGGGCGAGACGCCATAGGCCGTCGTCAGCACCGCGGTGGTGTAGGCGCCAAAGCCGCAAAACGCCGCCTGGCCGAAGGAGGTGAGGCCGCCGACGCCGGTCAGGAGCACCAGCCCCATCGCGACCAGCGCGGAGAGGCCGATATTGTCGAGCAGCACGATCCAGAACGGCGGGATCTCCGGCACATACGGGATCGCCGCCATCACGAGTGCGAAAATGAGAACGGGCCAGCGCTCGCGCATCGCTCAATCCTTCTCTTCCTCGACCGCGGGTGCGGCGAGCGAGCGCAGCAGCAGCACCGGGATCAACAGCGTGAAGACGATGACCTCCTTGAAGTTGCTGGCGTAGAAGGACGAGAAGGCTTCGACGATGCCGACGATCAGCGCCGCGACCGCAGTCAGCGGGTAGCTGACGAGGCCGCCGATGATCGCGGCAATGAAGCCTTTCAGGCCGATCAGAAACCCGGTGTCGTAATAGAGCGTAGTGATCGGCACGATCAGGATGCCCGACAATGCACCGATGACGGAGGCCAGCAGGAAGGCGATCTGCCCCGACAAAGTGGTCCGGATGCCGACAAGCCGCGCACCCAGCCGGTTGACGGCGGTGGCGCGCAGCGCCTTGCCGTAGCGCGTCAGCCCGAAGAACAGCCAAAGCGCGACGATGAAGGCGACGGTGATGGCGTAGACGGCGATGGTCTGTCCGGTGAAGCGCAGCGGGCCGAGCGTCGCCGCCGCATCGGCAATCACGGGTCCGCGCTGGCCTTCGGCGCCGAAGAACAGGAGGCCCAGGCCCTGCATCGCCAGATGGCAGCCGACCGAGGCGATCAGCAGCACCAGGACCGAGGTGTGCGCGAGCGGCTGGAAGGCGAGACGGTAGAGAAACACCCCGATCATGGCCACGATCGCCAGCGCGACCGCGATGTTGACGAGGACGGGCGGGTGGCGGCCGACCAGCCAGGACACCAGCGCAAGCACGGCGAAGGGCAGGACGATGTTGACCGCGAAGGCGCGGGCGACGCGTGAGGCACGCAACAGCCGCCGCGCCGCGAACAGGTCCATGGCAAACGCGGCGATCCCCATCACCGCGGCAAGCTTGGCCGTGCCCGGCATCTGTCCGGCGCATAGCGAGGCGTAGGTCAGCGCGCCATAGGTGACGAACTCGCCCTGCGGAATCAGGATCACCCGCGTCACGGCGAATACCAACACCAGCGCCAGCCCGAGCAGGCCATAGATTGCGCCGTTGGTGATGCCGTCCTGGATCAGGAACAGCATGATCGTGGAGTTCAAGTTGGACGCTCCCCCTGAAGTCCGGCCTCGTCGGACGGCCCGGATCGCCACGGCAGTTGAAATGACCTGCCGATATTTGATATGATCGATAACAATTATCAAATATAATCGCAAGGGCCGCAGGCTGCGGCTTTTGTCCAACCTAGCGGGATGGCGGGCGCCAGGCGATGACTGTTTCCAAGACTGCTGTCGCCGATGCTGCGAGAGGTCGCAAGGAGCCGGCCGAGCCGGGGGAGAATACCGCGCTGCAGCTCGGCGAGCTCTCCGACCTGATCGGCTATACGCTGAAACGGGCGCAGCTCAAGATCTTCGAGGATTTTCTGCGCTGCGTCGCGCCGCTGCAGCTCACGCCGGCGCAGTTCTCGGTGCTGCTGCTGCTGGAGAAAAATCCCGGCCGCAACCAAACCGAAATCGCCAATACGCTCGGCATTCTCAGGCCGAATTTCGTCTCCATGGTCGATGGCCTGGAAAGCCGCGGCCTTTGCGAACGGATGCGCTCGACCAACGACCGCCGCTCGCACATCCTTGTTCTCACCGACAAGGGCCGGACGGTGCTCGCGCGGGCCAAGAAGCTCGTCGCCAACAAGCACGAAGGGCGCCTCAACGAACTCCTGGGTCCAGCGAACCGCGCCGCGCTGCTGTCGATGCTGAACAAGATCATCGGCGAGTTCTGATTCCATTTCGTTCGTCATTCCGGGGCGCTCGCGAATGAGCGAGCCTAGGGTGCACAATCGCGCGCCTGAGAATCTCGCGCCATCACCCCTGGAATTTCGGGGTCGTGGGCTTCTGTCCACGCCCCGGAATGACGACGTCGGGAATGATGCGAAAAACCTGCTAACTGATGCTTGACACATCAGTATAGATGTTTAGTAAATGCATCCTCTGACAAAGGATAGGCCCGCCGTGATCACTGCCGCGCAGCTTCGTGCCGCCCGTGCACTGCTTGGGATCGATCAGCGCGAACTGGCGCAGCGCTGCTCCCTGTCGCTGCCGACCATCCAGCGCATGGAAGGTTCCGAGGGCGTGATCCGCGGCAATGTCGATTCGCTGATGAAGCTGGTCGAAGCGCTGGCTGCGGCCGGCATCGAACTGATCGGCGACGGCGCGGCGAGCGAGGCCGGCGGCCGGGGCGTCAGGATGAAATCGCCGGCGGTGAAGTCGGGAGCGGGCGAGCCGACATGAACGCGCAGGCGGCAATCGAGGTTCGGGGGCGGCGATGATCACAGCGGCGCTGGCTTGCGTGGCGGTGTTGCTGGCGCTGGCGCCTGCGGGGATCGCGCTCGCCATGCGAGCGCGTGGCTCCAGCATTGTCTACGGCGTGAGCCTGCTTGCGAACTTTGCGCTCTGCGTCATCGCGCTGTCCGTTCTCCTCAATTCCGCCCATCCGACCCTGACCATCACGCTGCCGGTCGGATTGCCCTGGCTGGGCGCGCATTTCCGTCTCGATCCGCTCTCGGCGTTCTTTCTCGCCGTGGTCAATTTCGGCGGCTCGGCGGCAAGCCTGTTTGCGCTCGGCTACGGCCGCCACGCCCATGCACAGGGGCGGGTGCTGCCGTTCTATCCCGCCTATCTCGCCGCCATGAACATCGTGGTGCTGGCGGATGATGCCTTCACCTTCCTCGTCGCCTGGGAGTTCATGTCGCTCGCCTCCTGGGCGCTGGTGGTGTCTCACCACCGCGACAGCGAAAATATCCGCGCCGGCTATGTCTATCTGCTGATGGCAAGTTTCGGCACGCTGGCGCTGCTGCTCGCCTTCGGCGTGCTGGCCGGCGGTGTCGGCAACTATGATTTCGCGGCGATCCGCGCCGCCCACCCCTCCGCGGCGCTGGCGAGTGCGGTCCTGCTGCTGACGCTGCTTGGCGCCGGGTCGAAGGCGGGCCTGGTGCCGCTGCATGCCTGGCTGCCGTTGGCGCATCCCGCCGCGCCGAGCCATGTCTCGGGCCTGATGAGCGGCGTGATGACCAAGGTCGCCGTCTACGGCTTTGTCCGCATCGTCTTCGACCTGCTCGGTCCACCGGAATGGTGGTGGAGCATGGTCGTGCTCGCGATCGCCGGTCCGTCGGCGACGCTGGGCGTGCTCTACGCCCTGATGCAGCGCGACATCAAGCGCGTGCTGGCCTACAGCACCATCGAGAATATCGGCATCGTTTTTGTCGGCCTCGGGCTGGCGCTCGCCTTCAAGGCGGAAGCGATGGACTGGGTCGCCGCGCTGGCGTTCACCGCCGCGCTGCTCCATGTGCTCAACCATGCGGCCTTCAAGAGCCTGCTGTTCTTCGGCGCCGGTTCGGTGCTCAACGCCACCGGCGAGCGCGACATGGAAAAGCTCGGCGGCCTGATCCATCGCATGCCGCACACGGCGCTGGCGATGCTGATCGGCTGTGTCGCGATCTCGGCGCTGCCGCCCTTCAACGGCTTCGTTTCGGAATGGCTGACGTTCCAGGCCATCCTGCTCAGCCCGCAACTGCCCTCCTGGGGACTGAAACTGATCATTCCCGCCGTCGGCGGATTGTTGGCGCTGGCCGCGGCGCTGGCTGCCGCCTGCTTCGTAAAACTCTTCGGCGTCAGCTTCCTTGGCCGCGCGCGCAGCGACCCCGCGAACGTGGCACAGGAAACCGACCCGTTCTCGCTGGCCGCGCTGTTCGCTCTGGCGGCGTTCTGCCTCGTGGCCGGCATTTTCCCGGGTCTCTTCATCGACGCGCTCGCCCCTGTCGCCAGGGCCATGGTCGGCAACAGCATGCCGCAGCAGGCAGGGCTGCAATGGCTGACCATCGTGCCCATCGCCGAAAGCCGCAGCTCCTATAACGGACTTCTGCTCTTCGCCTTCGTGCTGCTGTCGGGCTCGATTGCATCGATCGCGATCCATCGGCTCGCCTCCGACCGGTTTCGCCGCGCGCCCGCCTGGGATTGCGGCTTTCCCGATCCGAATCCCGCGATCCAATATACCGCGTCGAGCTTCTCGCAGCCGATCCGGCGCGTGTTCGGCACGGTCATTTTCGCCGCGCGCGAAGTCGGCGAGATGCCGCCGCCGGGTTCGACTGCGCCTGCGCGGCTGACTGTCCAGATGCACGACCTGATCTGGGACGCCCTCTACGCGCCGATTGGAAAAGTCATCGCGTTTGCGACCGAGCGCATCAACATCCTGCAATTCCTCACCATCCGCCGCTATCTCACCCTGGTGTTCGTGGCGCTGGTGCTGCTCCTGCTGGTGCTTGCGATATGAGGATGATCCACGACCTCGTCTCGCAGGGCGCCGAGATGCTGCTGGTGCTGTTGCTTGCACCGCTCTTGACCGGCTTCGTGCGCAAGGTGTAGGCGCGGCTCGTGCGCCGGCAGGGGCCGCCGCTCGTGCAGCCCTATCGCGACCTGATCCGCCTGATGCGCAAGGATGTCGTTCTGGCGGAAGGCGCGTCCTGGCTGTTCCGCGTCATTCCCTACATCATCTTTGCCGGCACCTGGGTCGCCGCGTCGCTGGTGCCGACCTTCGGCACCGGATTGTTGTTCTCCTGGTCGGCCGATCTGATCGCGCTCATCGCGCTGCTCGGCAGCGCCCGCTTCTTTCTGGCACTCGCCGGCATGGACGTCGGCACCGCCTTCGGCGGCATCGGCTCCAGCCGCGAGGTGATGATCGCCTCGCTTGCCGAACCCGCGATCCTGATCACCGTGTTCGCCGTCGCGATGATCGCCGGCTCGACCCAGCTCTCGACCATTGCCGAATTCATGGGATCGAATGCCGTGGGCCTGCGCGTCTCGCTGGGGATGGCGCTGGTCGCGCTGACCATCGTGGCGATCGCGGAAAACGGCCGCATCCCGGTCGACAATCCGGCGACGCATCTGGAACTCACCATGGTGCACGAGGCGATGGTGCTGGAATATTCCGGCCGCCATCTCGCGCTGGTCGAGTTGTCCTCGCAATTGAAGCTCCTGCTTTATCTCTCCCTGATCGCCTGCATGTTCATGCCCTGGGGGACCGCTGCGCCGCAAGCCGGCATGCAATCGCTTGCGATCGGTGCGGCGGGCTACATCGTCAAGCTCACGGCCTGCGGCATCCTGCTTGCGGTCTTCGAGACCGCCATCGCCAAGATGCGGGTGTTCCGGATTCCGGAATTTCTCGGCGCGGCGCTTATGCTGGCGCTGCTCGCGACCCTGCTGCGTTTCGTCTCGGGGAGCCTTTGACAGATGCACGGGCTTGAATTCGATATCGCTCATCTGCTCGCCGGCTCGCTGGTGCTGGCTAGTTTCATGATGCTCTACCAGGACCGGCTGTACGCGCTGCTCAACGTCTATGCGCTGCATGCCTTTGTGTTGGCGCTGTCGGTGGCGTGGCAGGCCTATGTGCAGGACGCGCCGCATCTCTATGTCACGGCTCTCATTGCGCTCGTTTTCAAGGCCATCATCATTCCGGTGGCCCTGCACCGGATCATCGTCCGGCTCGGCATCCACCGCGAGATCGAGACGGCAGTCGGCGTCGGAATGACCATGATGGCCGGCATCGGCCTTGTGGCGCTGTCGATGGTGGTGATGCTGCGCGTCACGCCGGGCGCGGATGCACTTGCCCGCGAGGATCTCGCCTTTGCACTCTCCGTGGTGCTGCTGGGCCTTCTCATCATGGTGACCCGCCGCAATGCGGTGAGCCAGGTGGTCGGATTCATGTCGCTGGAGAACGGCCTCGTGCTGGCCGCGACCGGCGCCAAGGGCATGCCGCTGGTCGTGGAGATCAGCGTCGCCTTCTCGGTGCTGATCGCCTTCATCGTGATCGGCATCTTCCTGTTCCGCATCCGCGAGCGTTTTGACAGCGTCGACATCCAGGCTTTGGATCGTTTCCGGGGAGAACGCCGATGACCGTCGATGCGCTCGCAGCCATCCTGCTGATCCCGGCGTTTTCGGCTGCGATCCTCGCGCTCGTCCCGGATTACAGGATCACCGCCGCGCTCAACGTGGTGGCGGCGTTCTTCACCTTCGTGACCGCGCTGTCGCTGTTCGTGGTCGAGCCGGTATCGGGCCAGTATCTCCTGGTCGACGACCTCAACAAGGTGTTCATCGTGCTGACCACCTTCGTCGGGTTCACCACGAGCGTGTTCAGCGCGAGTTATATCGGACACGAGATCGAGATCGGCCGGCTGACGCCGGCTTTCGTGCGCTTCTATCATGCGATGTACCAGACGCTGATGTTCGCGATGAATCTCGCACTGGTCGCCAACAATATCGGGCTGATGTGGGTGGCGGTGGAGGTCGCGACCCTGACGACGGTGCTGATGGTCGGCATCTATCGCACCCATGAAGCGCTGGAAGCGGCCTGGAAATATTTCATTCTCGGCAGCGTCGGCATTGCGCTCGCGCTGTTCGGCACCATCCTGGTCTACATGGCCGCGCGTCCCGTCATCGGCGAGGGGACGGATGCGATGGTATGGACCGTGCTGGTGAAGCGCGCCGCGGAGTTCGATCCCGCGCTGCTCAACGTCGCCTTCGTCTTCCTGCTGCTCGGCTATGGCACCAAGGTCGGGCTGGCGCCGCTGCATGCTTGGCTGCCCGACGCCCATGCCGAGGGTCCGACGCCGATCTCCGCGGTGCTGTCCGGCTTGCTGCTGAACGTCGCGCTCTATGCGCTGCTGCGCTTCAAGATGTTGCTGGCGGTGTCGGTCGGCGCCTTCGCGCCGGGCCCGCTGATGGTGGTGATGGGGCTGATCTCGGTGATCTTCGCGAGCCTGATGCTCTACCGTCGGCGCGATATCAAGCGCATGTTCGCCTATTCCTCGATCGAGCACATGGGCATCATCGTGTTCGCCTTCGGCATGGGTGGGCCACTGGCGAATTTCGCAGGGCTGTTGCACATGATCATGCATTCCCTGACCAAGTCCGCGATCTTCTTCGCCGTCGGCCACATCGCGCAGGTCAAGGGCACCCAGAAGATCGCCGATATCGGCGGGCTCACGGTCACCAATCCGGTGCTCGGCTGGGGGCTGATGCTGGGCGTCGTTGCGATCGTTGGGCTGCCGCCGCTCGGCATTTTCATGAGCGAATTCCTGGTTGTCAGCTCGACCTTTGCGCGCCAACCCTGGCTTGCGGCGATTTTGGTGCTCGGCATCCTGATCGCGCTCGGCGGGCTGTTCTCGCGCATCAATGTCGTGATGTTCGGCGAGCCGAAAGGTGTGACCAAGCCGGCGGAGGCCTCCTATGTGCCGATGTTCACCCATCTCGCGCTGGTCTGTATGGCCGGCGTCTACCTGCCCTCGGCGCTGGTGACCGGCTTCCAGAACGTCGCGCGACTATTGGGGTGACGCAAGTGAGCCTGCTCGACCGTATCCCGCATCGCTCCACCTCGGCCTCGCACCGGCCCTGGCCGCGCGCGACCGTGGCCGAAGAGGGCTGGTTGAAGGCGATCGATCTGCTCGGTGCAGGCGAAGTGATCCTGTTCGGCCTTTGGGGCGAGGCGGATGCGGTGCACATGGCGTTGCTTGCCGAGCCGGGCGACATCGCCGTGCTCAGCCTCGACTGCGCGGGCGGAACATTCCCGAGCGTGAGCGCGCGCCATCCGCCGGCGCTGCGGCTGGAGCGCTCCATCCGCGATCTGTTCGGCCTTGAGGCCATCAGGGCCACCGATACGCGGCCGTGGCTGGACCATGGCGCGTGGGGGCGGCGGACGCCGCTCGGCAAGACGGCAGGGGCGGGCGAAACCGTTCCCTATCAATTCCTGCCCGCCGAGGGCGAGGCGCTGCATCAGGTCGCGGTCGGCCCCGTCCATGCCGGCGTCATCGAGCCCGGCCATTTTCGCTTCACCGCCAATGGCGAGCGCGTGGTGCGCGTGGAGCAGCGGTTCGGCTATGTTCACAAGGGCATCGAAAAGCTGATGCAGGGTGCCACGCTGGAACAGGCGGCCAGGCTCGCGGGGCGCGGCTCGGGCGACAGCACGGTCGCTTATGCCTTTGCGTTCGCCCGTGCCGCGGAAGCCGCGTTGGCGATCGAGGCGCCGCCGCGGGCGCACTATTTGCGGGCGTTGATGGCCGAGCTCGAGCGGCTCGCCAACCATTTCGGCGACATCGGCGCGATCTGCAACGACGCTTCGTTTGCATTGATGCATGCCCATACCAGCATCCTGCGCGAGCGCGTGTTGCGCGCCTGCGACGCCGCGTTCGGTCACCGCCTGATGATGGATGCGATCGTGCCGGGCGGGGTTGCGCGCGACATCACCACGAGCGGAATCGAGCAGGTGCGCGCGCTGCGCGCGCAAGCGCGCAAGGTGTTTCCGCGCCTGGTCGATCTCTACGACAACACCGCTTCGCTGCAGGACCGCACCGTGACGACGGGAATCGTCAAGGGCGAATACGCCCGGCAGTTCGGCGCCGGCGGCTATGTCGGTCGCGCCGCGGGCCGCGCCTTCGACGCCAGGCGCAATCTCGCATACGCGCCCTATGACAAGCTGACGTTCGAGGTGCCGGCGCTGGAGGCCGGCGACGTCAATGCGCGGGTGTGGATCCGCATCCACGAGGTCGAGCAGAGTCTTGAGTTGATCGACCAGATCCTGGCCCGCCTGCCGCGCGGCGGACTGAAGGCCGAGGTCAAGGCAGGCGGCGAGGCAGGCGAGGGACTTGCCGTGGTCGAAGCGTTTCGCGGCGATGTCCTGATCTGGTTGCGGCTCGACGGCGACGCGCGGGTCGCGCGCTGCCATCTGCGCGACGCCTCCTGGTTCCAGTGGCCGCTGCTGGAAGCCGCGATCGAGAACAACATCGTCGCTGACTTCCCGCTCTGCAACAAATCCTTCAACTGCTCCTATTCCGGGGCGGATCTCTAGAGCATGATCCGGAAAAGTGTGCAGCGGTTTTCCGAAGAGATCATGCTCAGGCAATATTGAGAGGCGCGCGCGATGCGGAATATCTTGCTCGACAGCCTGTCCCGCGGTGTCCTGACCGAAGCGCCGCCCGCGCCGGACGAAGGGGCGCTCGCGGAGCTGGCAACGAACGTGGAGAAGGCGGCGCAGGCTAGGCTCGGCCGCTCGCTCTCGATCCGCGTGGTCGATGCCGGTTCCTGCAATGCTTGCGAACTGGAGATCAACGCGCTCGCCAACGCGTTCTACGATCTCGAGCGTTTCGGTCTGCGCCTTGTCGCATCTCCCCGTCACGCCGACGTGCTGATGGTGACGGGGCCCGTGACCAAGAACATGCGCGAGGCGCTGCTCCGCACCTACGACGCCACGCCCGATCCGAAATGGGTGGTGGCGGTGGGTGGTTGCGCCGCCGATGGCGGAATCTTCAAGGGCAGTTACGCCTGCCTCGGCGGCGTCTCCGATGCGGTCCCGGTCGATCTCCACATTCCCGGCTGCCCGCCGTCGCCCACCGCGCTGCTGAAAGGCCTGCTTGCTCTGCTGCAGCATGTCGAGGGGAAGGCCAGCGGCTAGCGAAGGCTGGACGTTTTGGTCATTCCGGGATGATCCGAAGGACCAGACCCGGAATCTCGAGATTCTCAGGTGCGAAATTGCGCACCATAGTTCGATGCTTCGCATCGCCCCGGAATGACTCCTGCGGGCTACCCCACCAAAATCACCCTGATGTCGTTGACATTGGTCAGCGTCGGGCCGGTCTGCAGCAGGTCGCCGGTCAGGGCGAAGAATGAGGTGGCGTCGTTGTTGTCGAGATAGGCGTGCGGATCGAGCCCGAGCGATTTCATTTCGGCAAAGCTGCGCGCATCGATCATGGCGCCCGCGGGATCGGAGGCGCTGCCGCCGCCGCCATCGGCGCCGTCGGTGTCGCCGGCGAGCGCGGCGATAGCTGGCATATCTTTCAGCAGATCGGCGAGCGCCAGCGCATATTCCTGGTTGGGGCCGCCGCGGCCGTTGCCGCGCACGGTGACCGTGAGTTCGCCGCCGGAGAGGATCGCGACGCGCCGGCCTTGCTCCCGGGCCTGCCGCGCAAGGCGGGCATGATCGGTCGCGATCTCGCGCGCTTCGCCTTCGAGATCGGCTCCGAGATCGACGATCTCATAGCCAGCTTCGCGCGCGCGAGCGACTGCGGCGTCGAGCGAGGCACGCGGCCTCGCGATCAATTCGAAATGGGCGTGCGCGAAAGCGGGATCGTTCGGCTTGCAGCTCTCGTTGCGCGGATCCTCCAGCGCACGGCGGATCGCGTCGTCGACTTCAAGTCCGTACTTGGTGATGATGGCGCGCGCATCGGCAAGCGTGGTTGGATCGGGCACCGTCGGGCCGGAGGCGATCGCGGACGGATCGTCGTGCGGCACGTCGGAGATCGCAAGCGTCACGATCTCGGCGCGCCGGCCGGCGCGCGCTAGTCGCCCGCCCTTGATGCGCGACAGATGTTTCCGAACCGTATTGACCTCGCCGATCGGCGCACCGGAACGCAGCAGCGCCCGCGTGAGCTGCTGTTTCTGCGCAAAGGTGATGCCGTCCGCCGGCGCGATCCAGTTCGCCGAGCCGCCGCCCGACAGAAGCACCAGCAGGAGATCGTCGGCTCGCGCGGTTTGCGCCAGTTGCAGCGTCTCTTCGGCGCCCCTCAATCCTGCCTCGTCGGGCATCGGATGGCCGGCCTCGACCACCTTGATGCGCCGCGTCGGAACGCCATGGCCGTGGCGCGTCGTGGCGATACCGGAAAGCCGCGACGGATCAAGCTTGAGCGTGTCGAGATAGTGCCGCTCGGCCGCGGCCGCCATGGCGGCGGCGCCCTTGCCGGCGGCCAGGCAAATCACCCTGCCTTCGGGCGTGGCCGGCAAATGCGGCGCCAGCACGATGTCGGGATGCGCGGCGGCGACCGCCGCATCGAAGATCGCGCGGAGGAGAGGGCGTTGGTCGGTCATCGTTTCCGAAAGGACAGGTGAGAGCATGCGTCTCCGCTTATCCCTCCACTTCGCCAAAAAGAAAACCCCCGCAAGGGCATGATCCGGACCTTGCGGGGGTGAATTGCGCTTGAAATCTCAGCCGCCGACGTCGCCGGAGATGATGTCGCCGAACAGCTCCCAGCGCTCGCCCTTGAATCGCATCAGCTGAAGCTGGCTGATCGGAGCAAAATCGGCAGGTCCGGTGTTGACGGAGATCCCGGGCAGCAGCACTTCTGTGCGGAAGTCCTTCAGGTTCGCCGCCTGCTTCATGACGTTCTCGCGGGTCAGGTTGTCGCCGCACTGCTTGAGCACCTGTACAAGAGTCTGCGCGACGCCATAGCCGACGACGGTGCCGTTATCGAGCTTGTCGCCTTCCGGGAAGTCCTTGGTCATGAAGTCCAGATACTGCTTCATGCCGGGATCGTTCGCCCACCGCGGGTCGGTCGTATCCTTGAGGTACTGTGCCGAGATGACGCCTTGCGCGTTCTCGAATCCCGCCGGCTTGATCACGCTGCCGACCGAAGCCGAGACGTTGTTGAGGATATGCAGCGGCTTCCACTCGATCTCGGCGACCTTCTTGATCGCCTGCGCCGCGAATTTCGGCGTGGTGACATCGAAGAACACGTCGGCGCCGGTCGATTTCAGCTTGACGATGTGGTTGTCGATCGAGGGCTCGGTGGTCTCGTAGCTCTCTTCCGCGATGATCATGGAGGCCGCCTTCGCGCCAAGACCGTCCTTCAGCCCCTTCAGGTAGTCCTTGCCGTAATCGTCGTTCTGGTACAGCACCGCGATCTTGGCGTCGGGCTTCTCTTTCAGAAGATATTTTGCGTAGATACGGGCCTCGCTCTGGTAGCTCGGCTGCCAGCCCATGGTCCAGGGGAAGTTCTGCGGATCGTTCCACTTGGTGGCGCCGGTGGCGACGAACAGTTGCGGCACCTTCTTGGCGTTCATGTATTTGTGGATCGCGGAGTTCGGCGGCGTGCCGAGCGAATTGAAGATGAACAGCACCTCGTCGCTCTCGACCAGCTTGCGCGCCTGCTCGACCGTTTTCGGCGGGCTGTAGCCGTCGTCATAGGAGATGAAGTTGATCTTGCGGCCATTGACGCCGCCTTCCGCATTGATCTTGTTGAAGTAGGCGGCTTCCGTCCTGCCGATGATGCCGTAAGCGGAAGCGGGACCGCTGTAGGGCATGATGTTGCCGATCTTGATTTCGGTATCGGTCGCGCCGATGTCGTATTTCTTATCAGCCGCCATTGCGGAGCCGATCGAAGCGGCGAGCAGGGCAAGCGTTGTCGAAGCTATGGCCAGCCGAGTGGCGATAACGGGCATTACGTCCCTCCCTTTTTGAAAATGTCGATTGTGTCGCGGCTTTCTTGGCGGAAAGCTCTTTTTGTTGGTGATAGTCGATACCATTTTGCGAAAACGGTCAAACGGAAAGCCCGTGCATGACGGCGCACGAGCTGCTGCTTTGGTCGGCAAGCTGCGCTGCAAAATCAACCGACGGCGAAGACCGGCAAGAAAAAGCCCCCCGCGAGCGGCTCGCAGGGGGCGTAATTCAGTCCAAAGCGCGATGGACCAGTTGAAATCGCCGTCGCGCTTCGGTCGTGCCGGCGAAGACGTCTACTCGGTGGCCTCGCCGCTGAGCGTCGGGCCGAACAATTCCCACTTCTCGCCTTTGAAGCGTATCATCTGCAATTGCTCGATCGGCGCGAAATCGGTCGGCGAGGTGTTGATCTTGACGCCGGGCAGCAGCGTGTCGGGCTCGAAATCCTTCAGGTTCGCAGCCTGCTTCATGATGTTCGCGCGGGTCAGGTCGTCGCCGCACTGCTTCAGCACCTGCACGAGCGTCTGCGCCTCGCCGTAGCCATACACCACCGAGCCGTCGAGTCGGTTGGCCTCCGGAAAATACTTTTCGAGGAAGGCATAGAATTTCTTCATGCCGGGATCATTGTCCCACTGCGAGTCGGCGCCGTCCTTGGCATAGGCCGACGACAGCAGGCCTTGCGCATTCTCGAAGCCCGCCGGCTTGATCACGCCGCCGACGGACGCGGAGACGTTGGCGAGGATGTGCATGGGGTGCCAGTCCATCTCGGCCTGCCTCTTGATCGCCTGCGCCGCAAATTTCGGGGTGGTGAAGGAGACGAACACGTCGGCGCCGGCCGCCTTGAGCTTGGCGACGTGGTTGTCGATCGAGGGCTCGGAGGTTTCATAGCTTTCCTCGGCGATGATCAACGATGCCTTTGCGCCCAAGCCATCCTTGAGGCCCTTCAGGAGATCCTTGCCCATGTCGTCATTCTGGTAGAGCACGCCGATCTTGGCGTCCGGCTTCTCCTTCAAAATGTATTTTCCATAGATGCGCGCGTCGCTCTGGTAGCTGGGCTGCCAGCCCATGGTCCAGGGAAAAGTCTTCGGATCATTCCACTTGCTGGCTCCGGTGGAGATGAATAGCTGCGGAACCTTCTTGCCGTTGAGGTATTTCTGGATCGCGGAGTTCGGCGCGGTGCCGAGCGAGGAGAAGATCAGAAGGACCTCGTCGCTTTCGACCAGCTTGCGGGCCTGTTCGACGGTCTTCGGCGGGCTGTAGCCGTCGTCATACGAGATGAACTTGATCTTGCGGCCGTTGATGCCGCCTTCGGCGTTGATCATGTCGAAATAGGCGGCCTCGGTTTTGCCGATCACCCCGTAAGCGGACGCCGGACCGCTATAGGGCATGATGTTGCCGATGGTGATCTCGGTGTCGGTCGCGCCGGTGTCGTATTTCTTTTCGGCGAGTGCTGCGCCGGAGGTGAGGACGAGGGCCGCCGTCGCAAGCGCGGCGACTCTTAGTTTTTCAGAAAGCATCATTTCTCCTTAAGACAAGGTTCAGTTTGGCTAGCGTTGCTTGAGTTTACCGACGATCTGCTGGCCGACGATCGCGACCTGCCTTGCACCGTGCGGGACCACGAAGATGACAAGGAACAGAAGCACGCCGAACACCGCGCCGGAGAGGCCCTTGGAGACGCTCTCGGCGATATTCGGAACGAAGATGATGAAAGCCGAGCCCACGATCGAGCCCGGCAGCCAGCCGACCCCGCCGACCACCATGCCGAGGAACAGCGCAATCGCCAGCGTGATCGTGTAGCTGTCGGGCGCCACGAACTGCACGACGATGGCGCCGAGCGAGCCGGCGATCCCGGTAATCCCCGCGCTCACGCCGAACGCCAGCGTCTTGTAGAGCGCGACATTGATGCCCATGGCGGATGCGGCGATCTCGTTGTCGCGGATCGCCATGAAGGCGCGCCCCGAACGCGAGCGCAGCAGATTGACCGATGCGACATAGACCGCGATCGTGATCGCGAGGGTGAAATAATAGAGCCACATGTCCTGGGACATCGGCAGGCCGAACGGGGCGTCAGGCTTGGTTACGACGAGGCCCTGCACGCCGCCGGTCCATGGCTCCAGGAAGTTGAGCTTGAGCAGTTGTGGCATCGCGGTTGCCAGCGCGAAGGTCGCGAGCGCGAGATAGACGCCGGAGAGCCGCAGGGCGGGGAGGCCGAACAGAAACCCGACCGCAAAGCACAACAGGCCGGAGATCGGAAGCGTCAGCACGTAGTTGACGTTATACTGCTCCATGAGGACCGCGGAGGTGTAGGCCCCGACCGCATAAAACGCGCTCTGGCCGAGCGAGAACTGGCCCGAGCCGCCGGTCAGGATGTTCAGCGCCAGCACCGCGAGCCCATAGACCAGCAGCATCGTCATCTGGAAGATGATGAAGTTCTTCGCAAACAGCGGCACCAGGATCAACAATCCCAGCACCGCCAGCGACGTGCCGGCGCCGAGTGTCATGGCCCGCTTCGGAACCGCTTCGACGCTCGGGGCTTCCGCTACGACTTCGTCGGCTGCGCTCATGATCAAACTCGCTTCACGATGGGCCGGCCGAACAGTCCGGCGGGTTTGACGACCAGGACGGAGATGATGAGCGCCAGGGCGATCGGCAGCTTCAGCTCATTACCGACGCCGGGGATGTAGGTGCCGGCGAGATTTTCGAAGATGCCGACCAGAAAACCGCCGATCACCACGCCGAACGGGCTCGAGAGGCCGCCGAGCACGGCGGCGGCAAAGCCATAGATCAGGACGCCGCCCATCATATTGGGTTCGAGGAACACCACCGGCGCGATCAGCATGCCGGCGATGGCGCCGATCGCCGCCGCCATGCCCCAGCCGAGCGCGATCATCCAGCTCGTGTTGATGCCGACCAGCCGTGCCGATTCAGGCAGCGAGGCCGCCGCCCGCATCGCCAGCCCGACCCTCGTGTACTGGAAGAAGAAATAGAGGGCGAGAAGCAGCAGGATGGTGACGCCGACCATCCCGGCCTGGTGCGTCGAGATGAGCTGGCTGCCGAGGAACGGAGCCGAGCCGAACGGGGTCGGGTACTGCTTGATGGTGAAATCCCAGATCAGGCCGGCGGAAGAGTTGATGATGGAGAACAGCGCGATGAAGCCGGCGACGTTGGTCAGGATCGGCGCCTTGGCGAGCGGCTTGAACAACAGCCGCTCGATGGCGATGCCGGCGACGAAGGAAAACGCGATGGTCAGGATGAAAGCCCACCAGTAGGGCAGGCCCCATTGCATCAGCTGCCAGGAGACGAAGGTCGAGAACATCGCCATTTCGCCCTGGGCGAAATTGAGATGGTCGATCGCCTGATAGATCATGACCACCGCAAGCGCCATGCAGGCGTAAATCGCCCCGGTGGAAATGCCGGCCAGGATTTGATTGGTGAAGAGCTCCATTGGCCTCTCGCTCCCTAGAGCATGACGAGTTGAGAGATCGATCCCATCAATTCATCCCACCTCAGTAACCGAGATAGGATTTGCGGACGTCCTCGTTGTTGGCGATCTCGTTCGCGGCGCCGGCCATCACGATGCGACCGGTCTCGATCACATAGGCCCGGTCGGCGAGCTCGAGCGCGAGCTGCGCGTTCTGCTCGACCACAAGGATCGACACCTTCTCCTCGCGGTTGACCCGGCCGAGGATCTTGAAAAGGTCGCGCACGACGAGCGGCGCGAGTCCAAAGGAAGGTTCATCCAGCAGCATCAGCCGCGGCCGCAGCATCAGGGCGCGGGCCACCGCGAGCATCTGCTGCTCGCCGCCCGACAGCGTGCCGGCCTGCTGGGTGTGGCGCTGCTTGAGCACCGGGAAATAGGCATACATGCGTTCGATATCGGAAACGATGCCGGCCGTATCCCGGCGGCTGATTGCGCCGAGCTGGAGGTTTTCCTCCACCGTCATGGAGGTGAAGGTGCCGCGGCCCTGCGGCACATGGGCGATGCCCAGCCGCACGATGTTTTCGGTCGAGCGGCTGGTGAGCGGCGCGCCGTCGAATTCGATCGAGCCGGTCGAGCGCACCATGTTGCAGATCGCGCGCAGCGTCGTGGTCTTGCCGGCGCCGTTGGCGCCCAGCAGCGTGGTGAGGCTGCCTTCGTTGAGCGAGAAGCTCAGCCCGTGCAGCGCCTGCACCTGGCCGTAATAGGCGCGCAGATTCTTGACGTCGAGCAGCGCCGTCATTGCTCCTTGCTCCCGAGATAGGCCTTGATGACGTCGGGGTCGGCCTGGACCTGGGCCGGGGTGCCTTCGGCAAGCTTGCGCCCGAAGTTCAGCGCCACGACATGATCTGCGATCGACATCACGAGCCCCATGTGATGTTCGACCAAGAGCACCGTGACGTGACGCTCGTCGCGGATGCGGCGTATCAGCTCGCCGAGCACGTGGACTTCCTCGTGGTTGAGGCCGCCGGCCGGTTCGTCGAGCAGGAGGATTTTTGGATCGGCGGCGAGCGCGCGCGCCAGCTCGACGCGCTTCTGGGTGCCGAACGGCAGGCCGGATACCATCGTGTGTGCGACGTCTTCGAGGTCGAGATAAGCAAGCAGCTCGTGCGCCTTCTCGTTGACCGCGGCCTCGCTGCGGCGAACCCAGGTGAGCCTCAAGGAGTCGCTGATGATGTCGCTCGATGTACGGGCATGGGCGCCGACACGGACATTGTCGAGCACCGAAAGATTGGCAAACAGCGCGACATTCTGGAACGTGCGGCCGATGCCGATCTCGGCGATCCGGTGCGGCGGCCGCTTCAAGATGCTGACGCCTTCCAGCAGGATGTCACCGGAGCTCGGCTGATAGAGCCGGCTGAGGCAGTTGAACAGCGTGGTCTTGCCGGCGCCGTTGGGGCCGATCAGCCCAAGGATATGGCCCCTGCGCATGTCGAAGGAGACGCCGTTCAGCGCGACGATGCCGCCGAACTCGACGCTTACATCGCGAACCGCGAGCAGGGGGCTCTGCCCCTGTGCGAACTGTGCCTGCGTCATGTCGTCCCGGCCGCCTGACTTGCCGGGTCGGGAAAGGCGGGCGAAAACCTTCGCGCACCCTGACTGTGTCTACCTGATCCCTTCAGCCACGCGTGCAACTTTCCCTCCTCCTGGTTTCGCTCGCCTGCTGTCCGCTTTTTTTGATTTTGATTGTTCCGGCCGGGGGGCCACGCCGCCCAAGGCCGTTTCGATGTTCCTTACCATCGCTACAAGACTCGGTCCAATGTCGTTACGCAGCCGGTCTTCCGTGAAGCGGAATGCCGGCGCTCCACAGTTAAAAGCATAAGGGCCCGTTCCGTCATTTAACTTTAGTGCAACGCCGACCGCGTGCACGTCGTCCTGCCATTCGCCGGCCGAGATCGCAAAGCCGTGCTTTGCGATCGTTTCGCCGCAGCGCTCGATGCCTTCGCGCATCTTGGGCCAGCGGCTGCCGTAATGCTCGCGCAGCTCCCGCAATAAAGTGGCGCGCTCGTCATCCGGCAGCGCCCAGATATAGGCGCGACCCATCGCTGTGGTTGCAATCGGAATGCGGGAGCCGACGTCAAGTTGAACTCCGAGCGCCAATCCGCTTCGGCACTGGCCGAAATAGATCATGCTGTGCCGGTCGCGCCCGCCGACCGCGACCGCGCCGCCGGTCTGGCGCATCAGCTCCTCGCGGTAGGGTTCGGACAAACGTCCGACACCGAGATTGGCGAGCGCCGCATAGCCAAGTGCCATCACGGCCGGTGCAAGCTGATATTTCTCGAACCGCGGAACTGGCGTAAGGTAGCCGAGCCTGGTCAAGGTATAGGTCAGCCGGGAAACAGTCGCTTTCGGCAGCTTCGTACGGGCTGCGATCTCCTGGTTGCCGAGAAGCCCGTCGTTGGGTTGGAATGCGCGCAAGACTTCGAGCCCACGGGAGAGCGCGACGACGAAATTGCGATCGGTCGCTGGTTTCTTCCCTGTACGCTTCATGTATGGCTGCTGCTTGCGCGGAGTCGTTGACAACGGACGTGCTTCAAAATAACCCTCCCTGTCAAGATGTGGAATTAAATTCCGCAGTGCGGAACAAGCAGAAAATAACTCAAATAATCCAGCAATAAGCCCAAGCCAAGGAGCGTAGCGTGAGCGAAGTGGTCAAGCTCGAACGTCATGACGCCGTTGCCGTCGTCACGGTTAACAACCCTCCCGTGAACGCGCTGAGCGCCGCGGTGCGCGGCGGCATCCTGGAATGCGTGAACAGCGCAATTGCCGATGCGGACGTGAAGGCCATCGTCTTGACCTGCGCGGGCCGTACTTTCATCGCCGGTGCCGACATCACCGAATTCGGCAAGCCGCCGAAACCGCCCGCGCTGAACGATGTGCTCGCGGTGATCGAGAATTCGCCGAAGCCCGTCATCGCCGCCATTCACGGCACCGCGCTTGGCGGGGGATTCGAGGTGGCGCTGGCCTGCCATTTCCGCGTCGCCACCAAGGACGCCAGGCTTGGTCTGCCCGAAGTGAAGCTCGGACTTCTTCCCGGCGCCGGCGGCACGCAGCGCCT
>CAYVVB010000047.1:0-5169 GCA_964454955.1 uncultured Bradyrhizobium sp.
TCTGGGCATAGAGGCTGTTCTGTAATCCGAACAATGACAGAGCGGCGGATGCGCCGAACAGCGCAGCGCCGAGCGAGAGAACGACGGCAACAGGCAGCGCCCAGCTTTCGTATTGCGCCACCAAAAACAGATAGGCGAACAGAAAGGCCAATCCAAATATGATGGGCTCCTGCCCGCCGCTTCGTCTCTCCTGATACGATAGCCCGGACCACTCGTAGTCGTAGCCAGCGGGGAGGTCCTTTGCCGCCACGCGCTCGATCGCGTTCATGGCGGCTCCCGTACTGCCGCCGCCCGCGGTCTGACCGTTGATCTGGGCGGAGACGGAAAGATTGTAGCGTGACACAATGAAGGGCGCGAGCACGGTGGTCGTCGACACGACCGTCCGCAACGGCACGGTCGCACCGGTACGGCTGCGCACATGCAGGTTAAGAATATCCTCCGGATCGGCCCGATGCTCGGCGTCGGCCTGGAGATTGACCTGGAAGACCCGGCCCTGCAGCGTGAAGTCGTTCACATAGCGGGTGCCGAAATTGGCACCGATGGTAGAAAAGATGTTGGAAACGCTCACGCCGAGGGCCTCCGCCCTGACGCGGTCGACGTCAACATAGATTTGCGGCACGTCCGCGCTGAAGGTCGATGCCGCGCCGCCAATCTCCGGCTGCCGGTTGACCGCGGCAAGAAAGCCGCGCAGCACTTGGGCGATCTCTTCCGGCTGCTGCCCCTTCAGCGCCCGCAGGCGCAGGTCAAGACCGCCGACCGTACCGATCCCGGAAATTGCCGGCGGTGCAAACGCGGTGACATTTGCACCCGCCAACGCCGCGAACTGCGCCCGCAGTTGGGCCAGAATCGCGTTCAGCTGCAGTGCCGGGGCGGTGCGCTGCTCCCACGGCTTCAGTGCTGCGACCGCCATCGCGCTGTTGGGAGCACTGGTCCCCTGCAGAAAGCTGAAGCCGGCGACTGAGACGACGCCTTCGACGCCTTCGGTGGCCGCCAGAACCTGCTCGACTCTGGCCAGAACCGCGCGCGTGCGATCGAGCGACGCCGCATCCGGCAGCTGGATGTCCAGGAACAAAGTGCCTTGATCCTCGTCGGGAAGAAAGGTCGTCGGCAAACCGGTAAACAGCAGGAGCGCTGCTCCGAAGCAGGTGGCAAGCGCGCCCAGCGGAACGACCCACGCGCGCAGCAGAAACCCGACCGCCCGCCCATAGGCGGTGCGCGTCGCACCGACGGCACGCGCAAACCATCCGAGCAGTCCGGCGCGAGGCTTGGTCTGACCGCGCCGCAACAGACTTGCGCTCAACGCCGGGCTTAGGGTCAGGCCGACAATGGACGAGAAAACCAACGCGGCCGAGAGTGTGACGGCGAACTGGCGGTAAAGCTGACCATTGATGCCCGGCAGGAACGCGGTCGGCGTAACCACCGCGAGCAACACGAGGGTCGTTGAAATGATCGGTCCAGTGATCTGCCCCATAGCTTTTTGGGCAGCTCCCACCGGATCGATCGCGGGATCGTCCTCCATGACGTGCTTGACGTTCTCGACGACCAGGATTGCGTCGTCGACCACCAGACCGATCGCCAGCACCAGCGCCAAGAGCGAAATCATATTGATCGAATAGCCGAAGGCCAGCAACACGGCCACGGCGCCGAGCATCGACACGGGGATAGCGACAGCCGAAATGAGGGTCGTCCGCCACTCCTGAAGGAACAGGTAAGTCACGGCCATGCCGATCGCGAAGGCCTCAGCTAGTATTCGCAGTATCAGCGCGAGGCTCGCCCGCACAAACCGTGTCGCGTCGTAGACGACCCGGTACTGAAGCCCCGGCGGGAACTGGGGGGACAAGTGCTGGAGTTCCGCCATCACCGCATTCGCCGTTTGTATGGCATTGGCTCTTGGCGCCTGATTGATCTGCAGCATCGCTGCGTCGCGTCCGTCGAAATGCGCGCTCGAGGTGTAAGTCCTGGCGCCGAGCTCGATGCGGGCGATATCGCGAAGATGCACCATTGCTCCAGCCGAACCTGTGCGAACCACGATGTCGCCGAATTCATCCGGATTTACGAGCCGGCCTCGCGCCACGAGGGTGAACTGCAGTTCGGTTCCTTGCTGCGCCGGTGCGGCACCGACTTGGCCAAGCGACGCCTGGATATTCTGTTGTTGGATGGCGTTCGCCACATCGTCGGCGGTGATGCCGAGCGCATCCATGCGAGTGCGGTTAAGCCACACGCGCATCGAGTACTCAGACGCACCCACGACGGAGGCCTCGCCGACGCCTCGCACGCGCGAGATGGCGTCGACGATCGTTGTCGCGGCGAAGTTTGTGATCTCCAGCCCCCCGAGCCTGTCATCCGGCGAATAGAAGGCGATCGCGAGCACGAAGTCCGGCGACCGCAACCGAATGGCCACGCCTTGCTGGGTTACTGCCGCCGGCAGCTGCGAAATGGCCAATTGGGCGCGATTCTGAACATTGACCTGCGCGACATCGGGGTCAGTGCCGACTTCAAACGTTACGGAGAGCGTGTATTGTCCGGCGCTCGAGCTCGTCGACGACATGTACATCATGTTCGGAACGCCATTGATCGCCGTCTCCAGCGGACCGCCCACGACATCGGCGATGACCTCGGCGCTGGCACCGGGATAGCTGGCGCTGACCGTAACGGTCGGTGGCGTGACTTGGGGATACTGTTGGATCGGCAGCGCGAATATTGCGATCCCTCCGGCGATCGAAATGACGACTGAAATAACGATTGCCAGCCGCGTCCTGGTAATGAAGAGGTCAGAAATCATCGGCTGTTACCGGTGGATTGATCTCCGGTCGGATTGACCGTCATACCTTCGGACAGCCGCTGAACTCCCTCGATGACAACCTGGTCGCCGGCCTTCAGCCCAGTGGTGACCGCCCATCCGCGGCCGGCACGCGCACCGGTCTCGATGCGACGCTGCTGGACGGTATTGTCTTTGCCGAGCAGATAAACAAAGCGGCCCTCGCGATCCTGTAGTACCGCAGTCTGCGGCACCACCGGCATGCTGGGCGTCTCGCTCTCTCCCACGTAGACCGTAACGAACTGCCCGGGGATCAGGATGTGATTGGGATTGGGAAAGATCGCGCGAGCAACCACGGTTCCGGTCTGTGGATCGACCTCGTTCTCGACGAATTCCAGCCGACCCGTCTTGGCATATTTGCTTTCGTTGGCGAGCCTCAGCGAAATCTGCAATGAATTCGGATCGATGGTCGTGCCGCGCGCTTGCTTCTGGCGAATCGTTACGAGCAGTCCTTCGGTGATCGAAAACGCAACACGCACCGGATCCAGGTTGACGATGCGCACCAGGGAACCCGAGTCCGGCCCGACCAGATTGCCGGTCGTGAATGTGGTCCGTCCGATACTGCCCGAGGTGGGCGCCACAATGCGAGCGTACGACAGATTGAGTTCGGCGGTCTTCAGCGCCGCCTCCGCCACCTGCAAGTCGGCAACGGCGATATCGAATGCCGCCTGCGCATCGTCGAGAGTGACCTGGGACACGGTTTCCCTGGCGAACAGCACCTTGTTGCGAGCAAGCGCCCGCTCCGCCGACGACCGCGTCGCTTCCGCCCGGACGGCCTGGGCGCGTGCCGAGTTGACTGATGCCTGCAGCTGGTCTGGCTCGATTTCGAACAGCGTATCGCCAGCCTTCACGTCTTGGCCATCCTTGAAATCGACGGCGTGCACAAAGCCGGTGACACGTGCGCGGATGTCGACGGCCTCGATCGCCTCTACCCGCCCCGTGAACTTGTCGGGACGACTGACCGGCTGCATATCCACGCTTTCGACAACTACGGCCGGAGGCGGCGTCGCTGGCCTTGCCGTTGACGCTCGCGCGCCAAAACGTGGATCACTGGAAGCGACCGCGGCAACTACGCAAGCCGCGAGACACACTTGAATGCAATGCCCGCTCGCCCGTTCCATCGTCATGATCCGGTCCGGCGCAAGGCGAGAGCAATCGCGATGTAGGCGAGCCCTGCGACGAGAAGAGAAATGCCGACGATCGTGCCGGGCGTGTAGCTGCTTGTGTAAGGAAGCTTCAGCGTGAGCGCCACGCTGGCGGCCAGCGCAACTACCCCCGATACGGTGAGCCATTGCCAGCCGTCCTGCTGCCGCACCCGGACGGCGAGCGCAATCTGCAGACAGCCCTGAACGAGAAACACCAGCGCGATCAGCAGGGTTATCGAAAGCGCTCCCTTCAAAGGATTGAAATAGATGAGGACTCCGCCGACGAGCTCCACGGCTCCAGTCAGTTCTTGCCAGATGAAGCCGCTCCACTCCTTGATCTGCAGGGACTGGATCATCTTCGCAATGCCGACCAGCGCCAGGATCATGCCGAGAATGACGCCTGTCGCGAACGTAGACACCGACGGCAGCGCCACGGCCGCCATACCCGCCAGGATGAGGACCGCGCCCAGCGCAAGAAACCACTGCCATTTCGAGCGCAGGGTTTCCGCTTGGCCGTTGTGGCCCGCTCGATGAGCGGCATCGGTCGTCGCCGATTGCCTGATCTGCATACCCAGCATAGGCGAGGCCCCGTCACTGCTGGCGGAGAACGCTTAGCTCCTAGTAGTCTACCGCATCTCTGATGATCGGACAGGTCATGCAATGGCCGCCACCGCGCCCGCGACCAAGTTCGGCCCCGACTATCGTGATCACTTCGATTCCAGCCTTGCGCAAGAGCGTGTTGGTATAAGTGTTGCGGTCATACGCAAAGACGACGCCGGGAGAAGCGCAGACCAGATTGGCGCCGCTGTCCCACTGCGTGCGCTCGCGCATATAGGCGTTGCCGCCCGTCTCGACGACGCGCAACTTCTTCAGGCCGAGCGCCTCAGCGACGACATCGACGAACGGCTTGTCGTCTTTCCGCAGCTCGATGCCCGCCGCATTGTTCGCCGGACGATAGGAAAACGCCGTGATATTGTTGACGATGTCCGGATAGAGCAGGACGCAGTCCCTGTCCGCGAAGGTGAACACCGTGTCGAGATGCATCGCTGCGCGAAGTTTCGGCATGGCCGCCACGATCACTCGCTCGGCCGCATTCTTCTTGAACAGAGCCGCGGCCAATTGGCCGATCGCCTGTCGTGACGTGCGTTCGCTGAGGCCGATCAGAACATTGCCTTTGCCGATCGGCATCACGTCGCCGCCCTCCAG
>CAYVVB010000048.1:0-7185 GCA_964454955.1 uncultured Bradyrhizobium sp.
GAGGCCGAGGTCTCCGAAGTCGGACAGGTGTTGTCCGTCGGCGACGGTATCGCCCGCATCTACGGGCTGGACAACGTCCAGGCCGGTGAGATGGTCGAGTTCGAGAACGGCACCCGCGGCATGGCGCTCAACCTCGAAACCGACAATGTCGGCGTCGTGATCTTCGGCGCCGACCGCGAAATCAAGGAAGGCCAGACGGTGAAGCGCACCCGCGCCATCGTCGATACGCCGGTCGGCAAGGGCCTCTTGGGCCGCGTCGTCGACGCCCTCGGCAACCCGATCGACGGCAAGGGCCCGATCGACGCGACCGAGCGTCGCCGCGTCGACGTCAAGGCGCCCGGTATCATTCCGCGCAAGTCGGTCAACGAGCCGATGGCCACCGGCCTGAAGGCGATCGATGCGCTGATCCCGATCGGTCGCGGCCAGCGTGAGCTGATCATCGGCGACCGCCAGACCGGCAAGACCGCGATTGCGCTCGACGCCATCCTGAACCAGAAGCCGCTGAACGCCACCGGCGACGAAAAGATCAAGCTTTACTGCGTCTACGTTGCGATCGGCCAGAAGCGCTCCACCGTGGCGCAGTTCGTGAAGGTTCTGGAAGAGCAGGGTGCGCTGGAATACTCGGTCATCGTCGCGGCCACCGCCTCCGACCCCGCGCCGATGCAGTACATCGCGCCGTTCACCGGCTGCACCATGGGTGAATATTTCCGCGACAACGGAATGCACGCGGTGATCATTTACGACGACTTGTCCAAGCAGGCCGTCGCCTATCGCCAGATGTCGCTGTTGCTGCGCCGCCCGCCGGGCCGCGAAGCCTATCCGGGCGACGTGTTCTACCTGCATTCGCGCCTGCTCGAGCGCGCCGCCAAGCTCAACGACGACAACGGCTCGGGCTCGCTGACCGCGTTGCCGGTCATCGAAACCCAGGCCAACGACGTCTCGGCCTATATTCCGACCAACGTCATTTCGATCACCGACGGCCAGATCTTCCTGGAGACCGACCTGTTCTTCCAGGGCATCCGGCCCGCGGTGAACGTCGGTCTGTCGGTGTCGCGCGTCGGTTCGTCGGCGCAGACCAAGGCGATGAAGAAGGTCGCAGGCAAGATCAAGGGCGAGCTCGCTCAGTATCGCGAGATGGCGGCGTTCGCGCAGTTCGGCAGCGATCTCGACGCCACGACGCAGCGCCTGCTCAACCGCGGCTCGCGCCTGACCGAACTTCTGAAGCAGCCGCAATTCTCGCCGCTGAAGATGGAAGAGCAGGTGTGCGTGATCTGGGCCGGCACCAACGGCTATCTCGATCCGCTGCCGCTGAACAAGGTGCGCGCCTTCGAGGACGGCCTGTTGTCGCTCCTGCGCAGCAAGAATGCCGACATCCTCAACACCATTCGCGACACCCGGGACCTCAGCGATGACACCGCGGGCAAGCTGAAGGCGGTCGTTGAAGGCTACGCGAAGACATTCGCATAACGCCGTCCCGCGGAACGGCAAGAGACAACATGTCGGTGCCCGGCACGAGGCCGGGCATGACGATTGGGGCAGGCTAGCGATCCGGTCGAAAATCGGATCGCCGGGTGAGAGCTGAGAATGGCGTCACTGAAAGACATGCGGGTGCGCATCGCCTCCACCAAGGCGACGCAGAAGATCACCAAGGCCATGCAGATGGTCGCCGCGTCGAAGCTGCGGCGCGCCCAGAGCGCGGCTGAAGCTGCGCGCCCCTATGCGGAAAAGATGGCTGCGGTGATCGCGAATATTGCGAGCGCGGCGGCCGGCTCGCCCGGCGCGCCGGCGCTGCTCGCCGGCACCGGCAAGGACCAGGTTCACCTGCTGCTGGTCTGCACCGGCGAGCGCGGGCTGTCCGGCGCATTCAACTCCTCGATCGTGCGGCTCGCGCGCGAGCGGGCGCAGGCGCTGATGGCCGAGGGCAAGGACGTCAAATTCTTCTGCGTCGGCCGCAAGGGTTACGAGCAGCTCCGCCGGCAATTTGAAAAGCAGATCATCGAGCATACGGACCTGCGCAGCGTGCGGCAGCTCGGCTTCGCCAATGCCGACGACATCGCCAGGAAGGTGATCGCCCGCTTCGAGGCCGGCGAGTTCGACGTCTGCACGCTGTTCTATTCGGCTTTCAAATCGGTCATCGCTCAGATCCCGACCGCCCAGCAGATCATTCCGCTGGAAGTCGAAGCGCCCGCCAATGGCGCGGCGGCCACGGCTTACGAATACGAGCCGGAAGAGGACGTGATCCTGCCGCGCCTGTTGCCGCGCAATCTGGCGGTCCAGGTTTTCCGCGCCCTGCTCGAGAATAACGCCTCGTTCTACGGCGCCCAGATGACGGCGATGGACAACGCCACCCGCAATGCCGGCGAGATGATCCGCAAGCAGACGCTGATCTACAACCGCACGCGTCAGGCCATGATCACCAAGGAACTGATCGAGATCATTTCCGGCGCCGAGGCTGTTTAACAAGGGGCTGTACTCGCAAAGGGAGCACGACATGGCATACGTCACATCGGCTACCACCAAGGGCGGACGCAACGGCCGTTCCATGCTCGATTCCGGCGGCTTGGCGCTCGCCATGGCTCTGCCGAAGGAACTCGGCGGCGCCGGCGACGGCCACAACCCGGAGCAGCTCTTCGCGCTTGGCTATTCCGCCTGCTTCGGCCAGGCCATCCTTGTCCTTGCCAAGAAACATGACGTCGATGGCCAGGCCGCCAAGGTCACGGCTGACGTCACATTGAATACCGACGGCGGCTTTTCACTCGCGGTCGAGCTAAAGGTTTCCATTCCCGGCGCCGACAAGACCAAGGTGCAAGCGCTGGTCGATGAAGCCCACACCATCTGCCCCTATTCCAAGGCAACCAAAGGCAATATCCCGGTCAAGCTGACCGTGGTCTAGTTCTGATCGAAGGAGATAGTTAAATGGCTACACCAGCCAACCAGGTCGGTCGCATCACGCAGGTCATGGGCGCGGTTGTCGACGTCCAGTTCGAAGGCCACCTGCCGGCGATTCTCAATTCGCTGGAAACCAAGAATGGCGGCCACCGCCTGGTGCTCGAGGTCGCGCAGCATCTCGGCGAATCCACCGTGCGCACCATTGCGATGGATGCGACGGAAGGTCTGGTCCGCGGCCAGGAAGTCGCCGATACCGGCCAGCCGATCGCGGTGCCCGTCGGCGAGGGGACCCTCGGCCGCATCATGAACGTCGTCGGCGAGCCCGTCGATGAAGCCGGCCCCATCAAGGCGACCGAACTGCGCGCCATACATCAGCCGGCGCCCGAGTACACCGACCAGTCCACCGAAGCTGAGATCCTCGTCACCGGCATCAAGGTGGTGGACCTGCTCGCACCTTACGCCAAGGGCGGCAAGATCGGCCTGTTCGGCGGCGCCGGCGTCGGGAAGACCGTGCTGATTCAGGAGCTGATCAACAACGTCGCCAAGGCGCACGGCGGTTACTCGGTGTTCGCCGGCGTCGGCGAGCGCACCCGCGAGGGCAACGACCTCTATCACGAGTTCATCGAATCGAAGGTCAATGCCGATCCGCGCCATCCCGATCCCAATGTGAAGTCGAAAGGCGCGCTGGTGTATGGCCAAATGAACGAGCCGCCGGGCGCGCGCGCCCGCGTCGGTCTCTCGGGCCTGACGGTCGCCGAATATTTCCGCGACCAGGGCCAGGACGTGCTGTTCTTCGTCGACAACATCTTCCGCTTCACGCAAGCCGGTTCGGAAGTGTCGGCGCTGCTCGGCCGTATTCCATCCGCGGTGGGTTATCAGCCGACGCTTGCCACCGACATGGGCGCGCTGCAGGAGCGTATCACCACCACCACCAAGGGTTCGATTACCTCGGTGCAGGCGATCTACGTGCCGGCCGACGACTTGACCGACCCGGCTCCCGCGACGTCCTTCGCGCACCTCGACGCCACCACGGTGCTGTCGCGCGCGATCTCGGAAAAGGGCATCTATCCTGCGGTGGACCCGCTCGATTCGACCTCGCGCATGCTCTCGCCGCTCGTCGTCGGCGACGAGCATTACACCACCGCGCGCATGGTCCAGCAGATCCTGCAGCGCTACAAGTCGCTGCAGGACATCATCGCCATCCTCGGCATGGACGAACTGTCCGAAGAGGACAAGCTGACGGTGGCGCGCGCCCGCAAGATCGAGCGCTTCCTGTCGCAGCCGTTCCACGTCGCCGAAGTCTTCACCGGCTCGCCGGGCAAGTTCGTCGAGCTCGCCGACACCATCAAGGGCTTCCGCGGACTCTGCGAAGGCAAGTACGACCACCTGCCGGAAGCGGCCTTCTACATGGTCGGCACCATCGAAGAGGCGGTCGAGAAGGGCAAGAAGCTGGCCGCTGAAGCGGCCTGAGGCGCGAAGAGCGAATAGGGAATCGCGAATAGAAAACTATTCGCTGCTCGCTGTTCGCCACTCGCCTTTATTCGCTACTCACACTTCACCAGGTAACCCATGGCCACCTTCCACTTCGATCTCGTTTCGCCGGAAAAGCTCGCTTTCACGGGCGAGGTCGATCAGGTCGATATTCCCGGCACCGAGGGTGATTTCGGCGTTCTCGCCGGACACGCGCCGATCATTGCGGCCATGCGGCCGGGCATTGTCACGGTCAAGACCGGGACGGAGTCCCAGAAGATCATCGTGCATGGCGGCATCGCCGAGGTTTCCGAGAAGGGCCTCACCGTGCTTGCCGAAGTCGCGACCTCGCTCGAGGAACTCGATCGAGCCCAGTTCGCCGAAAACATCGCGGAGATGGAGGAGAAGCTGAAGGAGAAGGAAGGCTCCGAGCTCGACCACGCGATCGAACGGCTGGACCACTTCAGAAGCATCCAGAACGAGCTCAATACCACCGCGATGCATTAAGGGGCGTTGCCGCCCTGAGCGGCGCGCAGCTCACGCCGCGAATCTGGCGAACTGCCGCGCCACTTCCCGATAGACTTCGCGCCTGAACGGCACGACCAGATCGGCGACGCGGTCAAGCCGCTCCCAGCGCCAGGAATCGAATTCGGCCGGCTGGCCATTCCGCGGTGTCAGCGGATCGATCTCGCTGTCCTTCCCGGTGAAGCGCAGCGCGAACCATTTTTGCCGCTGGCCACGGAATTTGCCGAGCCGGTGCGGCGGTCCGTCATAAGGCGGAAAGTCATAGGCCAGCCAATCGGTCTCCCCGAGATAGTCCGCGCTGCGAACGCTGGTTTCTTCCCATAATTCGCGAAAGGCGGCGGCCCGATGGTCTTCTCCCTGATCGACGCCGCCCTGCGGCATCTGCCATTCCAGGCCGGGAAGAATGATCTCGGGCCCGTCGTCGCGGAAGCGCCTGCCGATCAGGACGTGACCTTCCGGATTGAACAGGGCAATTCCGACATTGAGACGGTAGGGGTGGTCGTCGTTCGACACAGTTCCACTCGCTCACACTGTCAGTTCGGGACCTGCGAATTCAGTTGCTTATGAACCGGGAAAATTCCTTTACCACGCGCTCATAGACGGGGCGCTTGAATGGAATGATCAGTTGGGGAAGGTTTTGCATCGGTTCCCAACGCCAGGTCACAAACTCCGCCTTGTGCGCACCGCCTCCGGGATGTTCGACATTGATTTCGCTGTCCTTGCCGGTGAAGCGCATGGCGAACCACTTCTGTCGCTGACCGCGATAGCGTCCCTTCCAGGCGCGCCCTGCGACGGTACGCGGAATATCGTAAGTGAGCCAGTCTCCGACTTCTCCGAGTTTTTCGACCGACTGGACGCTGGTCTCTTCGTAAAGCTCGCGCTTGGCGGCTACCCAGGTGTCCTCGCCGGGATCGACACCGCCTTGCGGCATCTGCCAGACATGGGTCTCGTCGACATGCTCGATGCCGCCGGTGCGACGACCGATGAAGACCAGCCCATCTTTGTTGATCAGCATCATGCCGACGCAGGTCCGGTAGGGCAGTTCCTCGTAGCGCGTCATGCGGTCGGTCACCTCTCTGCCGCGATCGGCTCGGGAAAGCCGGTCGGGCGGCCGCAGGCCGCCAGTTGATTGATCCGAGAGCCTGATCCGGAGAAGGGAAGGCGGTTTTCCGAAAAGATCATGCTCAAACAGGAAGATAGGGTGGGACGGGTGCTGCCACCGCTAGGCCGATTTTGATTTCAGCATCGCGGTTGTCAATGGCACAAGCATCACGCCGTGGGCCTCAAGCCCCTTGATCCAGTTGCCGATCCGCTCGATCGAAACCGGCAGCGCTGAAGCGGTGCCGATGGCATAACCGCGTTCCTTCGCCAGATCCTCCAGCTTGGCCAGGGCGTGGTCGATTTCCGCAGGCGTCGGCACGGCATCGATGGCGATGTCGCCTCTGGCGTAAGGCATGGCCTGTGCCGTTGCCAGCGAGCCTGCGACGCTGCGCGGCGCCGAGCCGTCGTCGAAGAAGCCGAGGCCCCGTTTGGCCGCTTCCCGCACGATCCCCTGCATCGCCGGCTCCGTCGCGACAAAGCGCGCACCCATGAAGTTGGTGATTCCGGCATAACCCTGCAGGCGGCTCATATGCCAGTAGAGGCGGTCGAGGTTCTGTTCGGGCGGAAGCGTCGTGAGCAGGGTTTGCGGTCCCGGATCATTGTCCGGATAATCGTAGGGCTCCATTGGAACCTGCAGCAGGATTTCGTGGCGCTGCGCCCGGGCGTGCTCGGCGAGTTTGGCGGGATCGGCGCCATAGGGCGTGAACGCCAACGTCACCGCCGGCGGCAGTCTCATGATCGCGTCCGTGGTCTGGGCGGCGCCGACGCCGAGCCCGCCGATAACGATGGAAACGACCGGCATCCTGGCCGCCTTCGCCCGATCGGCGTCGGCCGCGTAGAGCGTGAACGGTTTCAAGCCGCCAGCGACCACCGGGATCATGCCGTAGCGGGACTTTTCAAGGAGCCGCTGATCGATCCCGGCCATGACGGCGGGCGGGACGACATCCGCGGCGTTACTCTCGGCCTTGTCCGGCGCTTCGCCCGAAATTACCACGTTCTGCCGGGCGCCGCTCGATCCATCGATGATGGTGACGGTCTTCTGGTCGGTGGCCCCGCCCCGCTTCGCTCCCGCAACCTGTTCGGAAGGCGGAGTCGCGGGCTTCCCTTCGACCTTGCCGTCCCCGGCCGGGCCCAGTGCGACATGCGCAACCGGCTCGCCGCCAAGCGGATCATCGTTGAAGACTGCAAAGCCGAAGAAGA
>CAYVVB010000049.1:0-2206 GCA_964454955.1 uncultured Bradyrhizobium sp.
GGGCCGCATGATCTCGTAGGTGGAGGCGTCCTTCAGCATGCCGTCCTGGTGGATGCCGCTCTCATGCGCGAATGCGTTCCTGCCGACGATCGCCTTGTTGTACTGCACCGGGAAGGAGGTCGCGGCCGACACCAGCTTCGACGCACTCGTCAGCTTGGTGGTGTCGATCTTGTTCCAGTACGGGTATTTGTCCTTCCGCACGTTCATCGCCATCACGATTTCCTCGAGCGCGGCGTTGCCCGCCCGCTCGCCGATGCCGTTGATGGTGCATTCGATCTGCCGCGCGCCGCCGCCGACGCCCGCCAGCGAATTCGCCACCGCCAGGCCGAGGTCGTTGTGGCAGTGAACCGAGAATACGGCCTTGTCGGAATTCGGCACGCGCTCGATCACCGTTCGTATGAACTGCGCATATTCCTCGGGCACCGCATAGCCGACGGTATCGGGGATGTTGACCGTGGTGGCGCCGGCCTTGATCACCGCCTCGACGATGCGGCAGAGGAAGTCCATCTCGCTGCGGGTGCCGTCCTCGGCCGACCATTCGACATCGTCGACCTGGTTGCGCGCGCGGGTGACGCTGGCGATCGAGGCTTCGATCACCTGCTCCGGCGACATGCCGAGCTTGACCCGCATGTGCAGCGGCGAGGTGGCGATGAAGGTATGGACGCGGCTACGCTTTGCGAACTTCACCGCCTCGGCGCAGCGGTCGATGTCCTTCGGCTGCCCGCGCGACAGGCCGGCGATGACGGCGTTTTTCGAGCGACGGGCGATCTCGCTCACCGCCTGAAAGTCGCCTTCGGAGGCGATGGGGAAGCCGGCCTCGATGACGTCGACGCCCAAATCGTCGAGCATTTCGGCAACTTCGAGCTTCTCCTCGAAGCTCATGGTGGCGCCGGGGCACTGCTCGCCGTCGCGCAGCGTGGTGTCGAAAATGATGACGCGGTCCTTTTCGGACTTGTTCACTTTGGTCATTTCAAAAATTCCTTTTGGGTGGTGCGCCGTCTGTCCTGAGCGCTGAAGGGTCCTGATTTCGACAACCCCTGAGTGCCCAGGCGCAAACCGCCCAGTCGGCCCTCAGGGGCAGATAAGGAGCAGCAGCCCGCCAAGAAGGAGAGTGGGCAGCGACGCAGCCGGAATCGTGCCGGGACCGGCGGCCCGGGCCGCCTCCCCCACAACTCCGTCCATTTGGCCGCGAATCATCATTGCCAGACCCTTTGGGGCAGGAATGGTCGGCCAAAACCGTTGACGGTTGGTTGCCAGCATCTGCCCTGGTGGCATCGTTTCTAAACGAGAATGGACCGCAGCCGCAACGCCAAAAGAGGGTCAGGATAGCTGACCTGAACCACAATCGGTGCTGGTTTCCATTGCAATTGCGCACCTGAAAATCTCGAGATTCTCAGGTGCGCTATTGCGCACCATAGTTCACGCTTCGCGTGCCCCGGAATGACGGTGCCCTCTCGACACATATGTCCGCATTCTCGCGGCGTATTCGCGCCCGAGTTTTGCATCAGCTTGTCCCTCTCGAGAATGCAAGAGGGCGCAGGGAAGACCGGGTGGCCGCTGCACCCGGGGCCCCCGCGCAAAGGAAATTTGCGCGAGCGCGTTGACCACAGGTACAGGCGGTGACAACCGGCCTTCCCTGCGCGATGGTTTACGGCTTACTTCGTACTCTCCCCGGTGAACCAGCATTTGCCACCGTCGTTTTCGCGAGCATCGGACCTCGCGAGAACTTAGCACCTGCATGGGCGTGCCAGGACCACACGACTTCACCGTCCGCAAATAACGCCGCTCGTCAGTCGGCTTCTTCGCGTCCACCGCATCCCCACCTCGCGTTTCGTGACGTTCGCGACACGCCCTCTGCAATGAGACGGGATGGCTGAACCATACGACTGATTCCACCTTCGGAAAAACAGAAATATTTTTGCGAACGGGTATTGACGGGAATTTGCGACGAGCACCCGTCGGGCAAATCAGCTTGCAGCGGAAAACCACAACCACCGCCGCGTTCGCCCGTAGGGCTGTCACCCAATCGGGCCGCGCTGACGGGGCGATTGCATCTGCGGATCACGCTGTGCCGGGCATCTGCGCGTCACCTTTGGCACCGTCATTCCGGGGTGGTCCGAAGGACCAGACCCGGAATCTCGAGATTCCGGGTTCGCCCTTCGGGCGCCCCGGAATGACGAAGCAAAGCCCATCGGAGACTATGCGA
>CAYVVB010000050.1:0-43178 GCA_964454955.1 uncultured Bradyrhizobium sp.
GGCGCTTCGCTGAAAGAGGCGTTGACGCAGAGCCTTGCCGACCTCGACGGTTTCTACACCTTTGTCGTGGGGACGGAGAGCGGATTTGCTGTGTTGCGCGATCCCATCTCCTGCAAGCCGGCGGTGATGGCCGAGACCGACGACTATGTGGCATTCGGCTCTGAATATCGCGCGCTTGCGATGCTGCCGGGTGTGGACAAGGCGCACATTTTCGAGCCGAAGCCCGCAACCGTGTACGCTTGGGAGCGCTGCTGATGCCGAACTTTGATCTTGGCAAGGCGCCGCTCCGCGAATTGAACGCCAGCCTTCATGCGCTGGCACGTGCCACCAACGAGACGCATTGGATCGTGACAAATCCCGGCGGCAAGCATGCGATCGCCTGCGGTGTCGATGCGCCCGTCACGATCGATATCGACGGCCATGTCGGCTACTACTGCGGCGGCATGAACAAACACGCGACGATCACCGTCTCGGGCAATGCCGGCGTCGGCGTTGCCGAGAACATGATGTCGGGCGAGGTACGTGTCAGGGGCGACGCCAGCCAGGCGGCCGGCGCGACCGGTTGCGGTGGCCTGCTCGTGATCGACGGCAACGCTTCTGCGCGCTGCGGCATCTCTATGAAGGGTATCGATATCGTCGTCAAAGGGTCGATTGGGCCGATGAGTGCGTTCATGGCGCAGGCCGGCAATCTCGTCGTACTCGGAGATGCCGGCGACGCGCTCGGCGATTCCATCTACGAAGCCCGCTTGTTCGTGCGCGGCAACGTCGCGAGCCTGGGAGCGGACTGCATCGAGAAGCCGATGTCGGCCGAGGACAAGGCGATTCTCAAGTCAGTGCTGAAACGCGCGGATTTGGACGGCTCGGTGAAACCCGAGGAGTTCAAGATGTTCGGGTCCGCGCGCCGGCTCTATCACTTCCATATCGACAACGTTGACGCCTACTGAGCAGGATTTTTGATGACCGCCCCGACGCCTCATCGCACTCCACCACGCTTTTCCGCCACCTTCAGCCCGCAGGCAATCGCCGAAATTCACCGCGCAGCCGCGACAGGCATCTACGACATCCGCGGCGGCGGCGCAAAACGGGCGGTGCCGCATTTCGATGACCTCTTGTTCCTGGGTGCCTCGATCTCGCGATACCCGCTTGAAGGCTACAGGGAAAAATGTGGCACCGACGTTACGTTGGGTGCCCGCTTTGCCAAGAAACCGATCAAGCTGAAGATACCCGTCACCATCGCCGGCATGAGCTTCGGCGCGCTGTCCGCGCCGGCCAAGGAGGCCTTGGGGCGTGGCGCCTCCGCCGTTGGAACGTCGACGACCACCGGTGACGGTGGGATGACGCCCGAAGAGCGCGGACATTCGTCCATCCTGGTCTATCAATACCTGCCATCGCGCTACGGCATGAACCCGGATGACCTGAGGAAAGCCGACGCAATCGAGATCGTGATCGGGCAGGGCGCAAAACCGGGCGGCGGCGGCATGCTGCTGGGACAAAAGATTTCGGCGAGGGTTGCTGAGATGCGCACGCTGCCGGAAGGCATCGACCAGCGCTCCGCCTGCCGGCATCCCGACTGGACCGGACCCGACGATCTGGAGATCAAGATCGAGGAACTGCGCGAGCTGACCGACTGGGAAAAGCCGATCTATGTCAAGGTCGGCGCCAGCCGTCCCTATTATGACACAGCACTTGCGGCAAAATCCGGTGCTGACGTGATCGTGCTCGACGGCATGCAGGGCGGCACCGCCGCAACCCAGGAAGTTTTCATCGAGCACGTAGGCCTGCCGATCCTGGCCGCGATTCGACCTGCCGTACAGGCACTGCAGGACCTCGGCCTGCACCGCAAGCTGCAACTGATCGTCTCGGGCGGAATCCGCACCGGCGCTGATGTTGCGAAGGCGCTGGCGCTTGGCGCGGACGCCGTTGCGATCGGCACGGCGGCGCTGGTTGCGCTCGGCGACAACGATCCGCACTTGCAGGGGGAATATGAAAAGCTGGGTACCGTTGCGGGGGCTTATGACGATTGGCAGGAGGGCTTGGACCCTGCCGGGATCACCACGCAGGATCCTGTGCTTGCGGCTCGACTGGACCCGGTGAAGGCTGGACGGCGACTGGCAAATTATCTCTCGGTCCTGACCCTGGAGGCCCAGACGATCGCACGCGCCTGTGGAAAAAGTCACCTGCATAATCTTGAACCGGAAGACCTAGTCGCACTGACGATCGAGGCCGCAGCGATGGCCGGCGTACCGCTCGCCGGCACCAGTTGGATTCCGGGACTGGTGAAATAAGCGGGATTCGCGCGTCGCGGCTCCCAGTGAATTGCAAGTTTCCGATGCCGGGGTATCGAAGCATCAAAGAGGTAGTTATGGCCAACAGTCTTCATGCCACCGCGCAAGAGAGAGGCATCAAGTATTTCCTGATCTCCTATACGGACCTGTTTGGCGTGCAGCGCGCCAAGCTCGTCCCAGCCGCCGCGATCGACGGCATGGTGAAGAACGGCGCGGGCTTTGCCGGCTTTGCGACATGGCTCGACATGACACCGGCCGACCCTGATGTGTTCGCAATGCCTGATCCGGAAAGCCTGATCCAGTTGCCATGGAAGCCCGAGGTCGGTTGGCTTGCCGCCGATCCCTGGATGAATGGAAAGCCAGTTGCGCAAGCACCGCGCAATCTCTTGAAGCGGCTGATCGCCGACGCCGCAAGCAAGGGCTATGAGCTCAAATCGGGCGTCGAATGCGAGTTCTTTCTGATCTCGCCCGACGGTACCGGGATATCCGATCGTGCCGACCGCCAGTCAAAGCCCTGCTACGATCAGCAGGCATTGATGCGGCGATACGACGTCATTGCCGAGATCTGCGACTCCATGTTGTCACTCGGCTGGAAGCCCTACCAGAACGATCATGAAGACGCGAACGGCCAGTTCGAAATGAACTGGGAGTTCGACGCGGCTCTGAAGACCGCGGACCGTCACGCCTTCTTCAAATACATGGCGCGATCGATCGCCGAGAAGCACGGATTGCGTGCGACCTTTATGCCGAAGCCGTTTGTCGACCTCACCGGCAATGGCTGCCACGCCCACGTCTCGGTGTGGCGCGACGGTCGGAACCTCTTCGAGGACGAAGCCGGCGAGCTTGGCGTCTCAAAGCTCGGCTATCACTTCCTGGGCGGCATCATGCACTCGGCCGACGCGCTGGCAGCCCTGCTCAATCCGACCGTCAATTCGTACAAGCGCATCAATGCGCCGCGCACGACGTCTGGAGCGACCTGGGCGCCGAACTCGGTGACCTATTCGGGAAACAACCGGACCCACCTTATCCGTATTCCCGAGGGCGGCCGCTTCGAGGTCCGCCTGGCCGACGGCGCGGTGAACCCCTATCTGCTGCAGGCGGGATTGCTCGCTGCGGGGCTCGATGGCGTCGACAATGAACGCGATCCCGGCCAGCGCCTCGACATCAATATGTACACGGATGGCCACTCCGTCGAGGCCGGCAAGAAGCTGCCGCTGAATCTGCTCGATGCGATCCGGGCGCTGCGTTCGTCATCGGTATTGTCCGACAAGTTGGGCGAGTTCGTTCCGTGCTACGTCAAGCTGAAGACCGACGAGTGGAATTCGTACTCACGGCATCTGACGGCATGGGAACACGAGACCACGCTCGATTGCTGAGCAGCGGCAGGCAAGCCGGGGAGCGCGGGTCCACTGCGCTTGCCGGCGCATGGCCGGCGTTCCGGACTCGGGGCAAACGTCGCAAGAGGCCGGCCCGGTCGATGTCCGATCTGCTCAGCTCTTGCCCCATCGTCCGACGGCAGCCTGCAAGGTATTTCGCAGCAGGCAGGCGATCGTCATCGGACCAACTCCGCCGGGAACGGGAGTAATGGCGCCGGCTACGTCCCGGGCTTCTTCAAACGCAACATCTCCGACCAGCCGACCCCTGGCCCCAGCATCGCCTGGTAAACGGTTGATGCCGACGTCAATAACGACTGCACCAGGCTTGATCCAGCTGCCGCGGATCATCTCGGGTCGGCCCACTGCGGCGACCAGAATATCGGCCTGGCGGCAAAGTGCCGGCAAATCGTGACTGCGCGAGTGCGTCATCGTCACCGTGCAATCGGCCTGCAGGAGGAGCTGAGCGATCGGTTTTCCGACGATGTTCGAACGCCCGACCACCACTGCGTGAAGCCCCGCCGGTTTTGCACAAACTGCGCGGAGCAGTAGCATGCAGCCGAGCGGGGTACAGGGCACAAGGCTGGCAAGCCCGCGAACCAAGCGCCCGGCATTCTCTGGGTGGAAGCCATCGACATCCTTGGCTGGATCGACTGCTCGGATGATGACATCGGTATCGATGTGCGGCGGCAGCGGAAGCTGCACCAAAACGCCATCGACCTCATCGTTGGCGTTCAATTGCGAGATCAGGGAGAGCAGCGCCTCCTCCGACGTCTCAGCGGGCAGCCGATGCTCAAACGAGCGCATGCCCACGGCAATGGTCTGGCGCGCCTTGGAAGCAACATAGACTTCACTTGCCGGGTCATTGCCGACGAGGACGACTGCAAGTCCTGGCGTCCGGTCATGGCGCTGTTTCAGCCGTGCGACCTCGGCTGCGATTTGGAGACGCTCCTGTTCGGCGATGGCTTTGCCGTCGATGATCCTTGCCGCCATGGCTCAGTCCTTGAAAACGACGGTTTTCGAGCCGTTCAGAATGACGCGGCCTTCAATATGCCAGAACACGGCACGCGACAGCACCCGCCGTTCAATGTCGCGACCCTTGCGCACGAGATCATCGGGCTGGTCCTGGTGCGAGACGCGCTCGACGTCTTGTTCTATGATCGGCCCCTCATCGAGATCCGGCGTCACATAGTGCGCCGTTGCGCCGATGAGTTTGACGCCGCGATCGTGAGCCTGGTGGTAGGGCTTTGCTCCCTTGAAGCCGGGAAGGAAGGAATGGTGAATGTTGATGCAGCGTCCGGCGAGTTTCGCCGAAAGCGCGTCGGACAGGATCTGCATGTAGCGGGCGAGGACGACGAGATCGACTTTCCGTTCTTCGACGATCTTCCAGATTGCGGCTTCCTGTTGAGGCTTGGTCTGCGGTGTGACCGGCAGGTGGTCGAACCGGATGGTGCTGAGATCGTGGTGCCGGTAGGTCTCGATCGGATGGTTGGACACGATGCCGGCGATGTCGACCGCAAGCTCGCCGATCCGCCATCTGTACAGCAGGTCTGCCAGACAATGGTCGAATCGCGACACCAGGATGAGCAGCCGTGGGCGCTCGGCGCGGGCGCGGATGGTCCATTTCATATGCAAGTCGGTGGCGAGGATCGCGAAGGCCTTGCCGAAAGGTCCAATGCCGTCGTTCCCAATGAGATTAAAACGAATGCGGGCGAAAAAGACATTGGTCGCGACGTCGTCGTACTGATGTGCCTCCTGGATATTGCCGCCGGTCTCGAACAGCGTCCGAGCGACGGCGGCGACGATTCCGGGTTTGTTGGGACAAGAGAAGGTCAGGATGTAACTGTCGGTGGGCATTGAGGTCTCACGAAAGCAGCATTTGCAGGTTACCGATCGGCAGACGTCTGCCATTCGCAGCCGAACTCGGCGGCGCTGTGCGAAAACCAGGTCGAGAAGCTCTTGGCGAGGCTACGGAACAGGGCGATCTCGAAGCAGGGGCTGCCGTCCACGTCGTCTTCGCATCGCCAGATGGTGGCTCCAATATGAGCGACAATCGTGGTCGCTGCGGCCCCGGGCTCGAACGTACGGGGGTGAAGATCGATCTGAAAGCCCTTGGCAAGTACGTCCCTGATTGCGTAGCCGCCGACGCGGAAAATCGCATAGCCGCCGCTCTGATCCGCGACGGACGCGAGCGGCGCGACGATCTGTTTGAGCGACATCCCGAAAAGGGGGCCGGCGCTTTCGCTCAAGGCAAGCCAAAGGTTTGGACCAATGGCGGCGAAGGCGATTTCGCCGGCACGCGCGATCGCCGGACGATCGGGAAGCTCGAGAAGAAAATGTTGCCTGATGCGCTCACGCAGGAATGCATACTGCCCCTTGCGGGCCTGCATCGTGGCCATGCCAAGTCCGCGGAGCTCGCAAATGGTGACGCCGCCGCCGGGTTGCGGTTGGCCGACGTCCGATAAGGCGGGGCGAGGGGATAGCGCAGGATCAGCCATGCAGACGTGTCCCTTCGGGATCAAGAAAGATCGGCGAGACGATTGCGAGCTCGGTGTCGCCTTTGCGGATCGGATCGTAAGCACGGACTTTTTCTCCGATTCGCGACGGGCCGTTCCTGATCAGGGCGAGACCGATCCACTGCTCCAGCGTTGGTGAGAAGGCGACGGAAGTGACGTAGCCTTCGTCGTTCTCCATGGTAGGTGCCGCGCCGATGGCCAGAATATGCGCCCCTGCACGCAGTCGCTCGGTCCCGACGACCGGCTTGATGCCGACCAGCGTCGGCCGCTCGGAGGCGACGAGTCCCGGCCGCATCGCGAGCATGCGGCCAATAAAGTCTTTCTTCCGCGACATCATACGTCCGAGGCCGAGATCGGCTGCCGTGGTCATTCCGTTGAGTTCGTTGCCGGCAACGTGGCCTTTCTCGATGCGCATGACGCCCAGCGCTTCGGTACCGTAAGGTATGATGCCGAACTCGCGGCCAGCTTCCATGATCGCCCGGATCGCGGCGTCGCCGAATTGCGCCGGTACTGCCAGCTCATAGGCAAGCTCGCCGGAAAAGGAGACACGGAACAGACGAGCCGTAACGTTGCGCCAGCGGAATTCGATGCAGCCGAGATAGGGAAGGGCGACATCTGAGACGTCGACGGCTCCGCCGAGTAGCCGCTCCAGGAGCATTCGGGAGCTTGGTCCCGCGATCGAATATTGCGACCACTGCTCGGTGACGGACACGAGCTGGACATCGAGCTGAGGCCACAATACCTGGCGTGCATGCTCGAGGTGTTGCATGACTTTGCCGGCATTCGCCGTCGTAGTCGACATCACATAATGGTCGGCCGCGAAGCGGGCTGTGGTGCCGTCGTCCATGGCGATCCCGTCTTCACGCAGCATCAGGCCGTAGCGGACTTTGCCGATTGGGAGCGTCGAGAACGTATTGATGTAGATCCTGTCCAGGAAAGCACCCGCGTCATTACCCTGGATATCGATCTTGCCGAGAGTGGAGACGTCGCAGACGCCGACTTTGCTGCGGACCGCTCTGACCTCGCGCGATACCGTCGTCAGCCAGTCGGTTTCGCCAGGCTGAGCGAACCACTGCGCGCGGAGCCACTGCCCGGCCTCCACAAAAGCCGCACCCGCCTCTTCGGCCCAACGGTGGCCCGCAGTGAGGCGCGTCGGCCTGAAGTCCGGGCCGCGATGATGACCGGCGAACGCGCCAATGGCCACCGGCGTATAAGGCGGGCGAAACACCGTTGTGCCGACTTGCGACATCGGACGACCGATCAGTTGTGCCATCAAGGCATGACCGTTAACGTTCGATGTCTTGCCCTGGTCGGTGGCCATGCCGAGAGTGGTATATCGCTTCAGCAATTCCACCGACCGGAAGCCCTCGCGGGCGGCGAGTGCGACATCGTCGCTCGTAACGTCGTTCTGGAAGTCGACGAATGCCTTTGATCGGCTTTCGCCGACATGCCAGAAAGATTTGGGCTCGATGGCCTCATCGTCTGCTTCGGGTATCGGCTCATTTTGCGCGGGAAATCCAGTCGCCTCGGCGGCCGCCGCGCCGGCTGTGTCGCCTTCGCGCAGTGCGCTCGCAAGCCCGAAGGATCCGCGTGCGGCGCCAACGACTGTCATGCCGGCGGGAGGTGTGCCTGGGATGAACGCCGCCTGCGTTTCCGACCAGCTTGGCCGGCCGCCGAGGTGGGTCGTAAGGGCGAGATTGGGACTCCATCCGCCAGACATCGCCAGAAGATCGACCGCAAGCTCGCCGGTTTGTCCATCGGCGGTGCGGACCGAGATGGCTTTCAGGTCTGTGCTCCCGCGCGTTTCTAGAACTTTCCCGCCGGCGAAGACCCGAATTCCAAATTGGCGAGCCTTATCGATGAGACGTGGATCAATCTCCGCTCGCGGATCGATAATGGCTTCAACCGGAATCCCGCTTCCGAGCAGATCGAAGGCGGTCGTCCATGCGTCATCGCAACTTGTGAATACCGCCGCGCGGCGGCCGGCCGCTACGGCAAACCGGTTCAGATAGGTGCGGACCGCCGAGGCCATCATCACACCGGGCCGGTCGTTGCCGCCGAACACGACGGGCCGCTCGATCGCACCGGTCGCGAGCACCGTACGTCTGGCAACGATTTTCCACAGCCGCTGCCGGGGTCGATGTGGCAACGGGCCCGGAAGATGGTCGGAGACGCGCTCAACCGCGCCGTAGGTTCCGTCGTCGTAGACACCAAACACTGTCGTCCGGCGCAATACGCGGACGTTCGACGCGGCATCAAGGTAGAGGCCCGCATCTTGCGCCCACTTCGAACCACTCTCGGCCTTGATTTCCCTGCTATCTCCATTGAGGCGCCCTCCGAGGACATAATCCTCGTCGCACAGGATAACCCGCGCGCCCGATCGGCCCGCGCTCAGCGCTGCAGCGAGCCCCGCCGCACCGCCGCCGATGACGAGTACGTCGCAGAAGACGTGCATTTTATCGTAGCTGTCCGGGTCGGCTTCGCGGCTGGCGCGACCGAGGCCGGCGGCGCGGCGGATCGCCGGTTCGTAGACCCGCTCCCAGAAAGAGGCGGGCCACATGAAGGTCTTGTAGTAGAATCCCGCGGTGAACCACGGCGAGAACAAGGAGTTGACCGCGCCGACATCGAATCTCAGCGAAGGCCAGCGATTCTGACTTTGCGCTTCAAGACCCTCGAACAGTTCGACGACCGTTGCGCGTGTGTTCGGCTCGCGCCGCGCGCCGCCCCGCAATTCAACCAACGCATTTGGTTCCTCGCTACCCGCAGTCAGGATGCCGCGCGGCCGATGATACTTGAAGGAGCGGCCGACGAGCTTGACTCCGCTGCCGAGCAGGGCAGAGGCGAGAGTGTCTCCGGCATAGCCGGAATACTGCTTGCCGTCGAAGGAGAAGTGCAGCGACTTGCCGCGATCGATCAGCCCGCCTTTCGCAAGCCGGTTGGGCCGGGACGCCGCTCCGTTCATGACCGGTCTCCACCGGCGAACGTAGCGCCGAACATTTCGTGTGTACGCGTGTCGCGGGTGAGGCACAGCCAGCTTCGGCATCCATTGGCGTGATACCAGAGTTCTTCATGACGGCCGGCCGGATTGTCGCGCAGATAGACTGCCTCATAGAACTGCTGCGGCGTATCCGACGCTGATGCCTCCGGTCGGCGCTTGGCATCGCCATAGTACGCGAACTCGCTCAGATCTCGTGAGCCGCAAAAGGGACATTGGATGCGCATGCTGTTCTCAATGCAGGTTCGGTTGGGCGCCCTGGCCCTTTTCATCAATCAGATGGCCGGTTTCGAAGCGATCAAGGCGATAGGCGGCAGCGAGCGGATGCGGCTCGTCGCGTGCGAGCAGGTGCGCGAAGCACCAGCCGGAAGCAGGCGTTGCCTTGAAGCCGCCATAGCACCAGCCGGCATTGAGATAGAGACCGTTGACCGGCGTCTTGTCCATGATCGGCGAGCCGTCCATCGACATATCGACCAATCCGCCCCATGAGCGCAGGAGGCGCAGCCGTCCGATCGCCGGCATCAACGCCATACCGCCTTCGCAAACGTCCTCGACCGTCGGCAGGTTGCCGCGCTGAGCGTAGGAGTTGTAACCGTCGATATCGCCGCCGAACACGAGCCCGCCCTTGTCTGACTGGCTGATATAGAAATGGCCCGCGCCGAAGGTGACCACGCCCGGAACGAAGGGTTTGATCGCTTCCGAGACGAAGGCCTGCAGCACATGGCTTTCGATCGGCAGTCTCAGGTCCGCAAGTGCGGCGACGCGCGAACTGCTGCCGGCAACGGACAGCCCGACTTTCCCGGCGCGGATCGGGCCTCTGGTCGTCTCGACCCCGACGACGCGGCCACCCTTGCGCAGGAATCCGGTGACTTCGCAGTTCTGGACGATGTCGACTCCGCGATCGCTGGCGCCCCGGGCGTAACCCCACACGACCGCGTCATGCCGTGCCGTGCCGCCCCGTCGCTGCAACAGGCCGCCCTTGATCGGAAAGCGCGCGTTGTCGAAATCGAGCATCGGGAGCATGCGGCGCACGGCTTCTGCATCGAGCAGCTCGGCATCTGCGCCGGCAAGGATCATCGCATTGCCGCGCCGGGCGAATGCGTCGCGCTGCGCGTCGGAATGATAGAGGTTGAGCACGCCGCGCTGGCTGACCATCGCATTATAATTGAGGTCCTGCTCGAGCCCTTCCCACAGTTTCATTGACCATTCGTAGAAGGGTTCGTTGCCGGGCAGGAGATAGTTTGAGCGGATGATCGTGGTGTTCCGCCCGGCATTGCCGGAGCCGATATATCCCTTCTCGACCACCGCAACGTTTCTGAGGCCGTGCTCCTTGGCGAGGTAATAGGCGGTGGCAAGTCCGTGCCCCCCGCCGCCAACGATGACGACGTCGTAACTCGAGCGGGGAGCGGCATCCCGCCACACCGGCTCCCAATCGCGATGTCCGCGGAGCGCCTGCAAAGCAAGGGTGAGGAACGAATAGCGCATATGGAGCAGAGCCGTTTCGAGCCGAACTTGTGAGAAGCATCATGCCCTGCTATTGATCCTGCCATATGACGAAAAACGACCAAAAGATAGCTATGGGCGACACCGCTCGGCCGCGCCGGATAGGCTTTCTGCTGATTCCGGGCTTTGCTCTGATGTCATATGCGTCGGCGGTCGAGCCACTGCGCGCCGCCAACGTGCTGGCGGGCAAGAACCTCTACCGCTGGCGGCACATCGCAATCCGCGGCAACGATATTGCCGCCTCGAACGGCGTCCGGATTCAGGCTGATGCCAATATCAGCAACGCCGGCCGGCTCGATGCGATCGTGGTTTGTGCCGGCGGCAATCCGCAAGCCTTTGATCACTCGCCGACATTCGCCTTCCTGCGGAAGGCCGCCCGCCACGGGGTGCAATTGGGTGGCGTATCGGCGGGGCCCTATCTCCTCGCGCAGGCCGGGCTGCTAGAGGGATATCGTTGCACGGTGCATTGGGAGCACATCCCGGCGTTCACCGAGACGTTTCCATTTCTGCATCTCAGTCGCTCGTTGTTCGAGATCGACCGTGACCGCTTCACTTGTGCAGGCGGCATCGCGGCGCTCGACATGATGCACGCCATGATCCGAATCGATCATGGCGCGATGTTGGCCTCGGCGGTGAGCGATTGGTTTCTTCAGACGGAAGTGCGCCGTGGCGAGGTCGCCCAACGACTGTCGCCCACCGAGCGCTTCGGTGTCCATCATCCCAAACTGGTCCAAACATTACTGCGGATGGAAAGGGAGATCGAAAATCCCTTGCCGCCGGGCGAACTGGCCGAGAAAGCAGGTGTTTCGCTGCGCCAACTCGAGCGCCTGTTTGCACGCTACCTCGGCACTACGATTCACCGACACTACCAACGGACCCGACTTGAACACGCCAGAATCCTGTTGCGGCAGACAACGAAGTCAATCAGTGAAATCGCCCTCGCGACTGGCTTCGCCGCACCGACACAGTTTTCAAGGAGCTACCGGCGACATTTTGGAACTGCCCCCGCTCGCGAGAGGAAAGTTGCGTCGGTCCGTTCACGGCTGGGGGACGATCAGGTCCTCTAGGGAATGGTCATTTAAGAGAGTCCCCCGGGCTGTCGTGATGGACGGCCGCCCGCCGATTCGTTCGGCGAGGAGACTCGTATTCCCCGGGCTGGTAAGCGGACCGCTTGGTCTAGATGGATCGCTGTCTCAGGCCGTCATCGTCGATGATGGCGATCTTCTTCTTTTCGAGCTTGATGAGGCCTTCGGCCTCGAATTCCTTGAGAGACGCACTCACCCACTGCCGTGAAACTCCGATCGTGCTCGCGAGCTGGTCATGCGTCAGCCGGCAAAGCCTGTGCGTTGCATTTCTCGTCTGATCGTCAGAGGTGGATATCTGAAGCAAAGTGTGGGCGAGGCGCGCGGTAGCGCTCTTGGTGCCGAGCGCGTGAACCAAGAGCGAAAAGCACTTCCCTTTCGCGATCAAGACTTCAATCAGCACCAATGCGAAGTTCGGAATCTGGGTGGCAAGATCGCGCAATTGCTCGCCAGTGAGATAATAGGTGTCTGTATTCTCAGTGGCGACGCCTGACCAGAGGTGGGTTCCTCGCCCGAACAATTCGGGTGTTCCCACGAAATCGCCGGCCCCCCAATAGGCCAGCGTTATTTCGCGGCCGCCTTTCGAGCAGAAGTATGTTCGGACCCCACCCCGCATGATGATGTAGATGCCCGAGTGCATCCGGCCTTGCCGAAAGACAACTTCGCCTTTCCGAAAAGCCACCGGCTTTCCAATCGATGTGACGAGGAGTGTTTCCAGCTTGTTCAATGGATGAAGGAACTTCTGAAAACTCTGCGGACCAGGATTGCGAGGGGAGGTGTTCGTCCTGTGCTCCGGAGAGATCGTGGCGGAAAGCAGTTGGCCTTCTTGAGACAACGTCACAGAAGCCTCCGTCGTTACCTGAAGAGGGGATTCCATCATCGAGGAAACGCCACACCAGAGTTCCTGACAGGAATAAATGTGTCACGTCAGGATAAAGTCGCGCTGCGCGCGTGTCAATTTAGGGGATCGGCGAAGTGGATTGAGGCGTCCGCGAGGCGCGATCTGGAAGATGCTCAAAATCAAGACGGACTGTGCCGCGTCGCTGGGCAAAGTGCCTTCCGGCAAAGGGCCGCGCCGTCCCATTAGGCAATTACTTGCGAAACGACGGAATTGGTGTTGAGCCGACGAAAAGAGAGGATTTAACTCACAGGCACAACTTCTTCCTTTATCGAAAGCCTTCAAGGGATCGAGAAATGGCCGCCCACCGCTCTGACGAGACCAGCACTCGTAGCCGCAAGACGAAGGATCTCTCGCGGCGGCAATTCATGGTGCGTACTGCAGCGGGCCTTGCAGGTGCGGCGATTGGTTCCACGGGCATGGCCTGGGGCGACTTGGCCTACGGGCAACAACTTTCCGGGAAGCCCGTAAGTTTCAACGTCGCGATCCGTCCTGATTGGACGCAAGGATGGTTCGGGATGATCAACGAGGAAAAGCAGATCTGGAAAAAGTATCTTCCTCCCGGAAGTGAAGTTACGTTCTCTCATCCGATTCAAGGCGGGATCGTTACCAATGAACTGATCGCGGGCAAGAGCCAGATTGGCCACAATGGCGACGCTCCTGGCTTGATAGCGACATTCCAGCGAGAGCGAGTCGACATCCGCGCGGTCGCACTGATCGGCTCGTCGCCGTCCGGCTATTCCTGTTACCAGGTACTGGTGCGGAAGGACGCGCCCGAATTCGCCAGCTCGAAAGAGGCAATCAAATGGATGGATGGCAAACGCGTCGCGAGCCCGAAAGGGAGTTGTTCGGACAGGTTCTTTCAGAGCGTGTTCCAGAAGGAAGGCGTCAAGCCGTCCGAATACCTCAATTTGTCGATCGGCGTGATCACGTCGGATCTGCGCTCTGGGCGTCTTGATGGCGCGTGCACGTGGGACCCTCAAGGCGCGGTCGTCAGCACGATCGCCGGCGAGGGGGCTGCCCGCATCGTCGCTACGGGTGAGCCGTGGCACGAGCGCGACTCGGGTACCATCGTGGCAAGAAAGGACTTCATCGATCAGAACCCGGATGTCGTTAAAGCGTGGCTGAAATCCGAGATTGAAGCTCAGCTTTGGTACTGTGATCCCCGCAATCATGCCGAGGTCCTTCGTATCGCGCAGAAGTACGTTACGGGTTTCCAGCAGAAAGCTCTGTGGTTCTCGCTCGCAGGACTCTTGCCGGAGCCCTACTACGGCGGCGCCATCCGCGACGAAAAGCTGTTCGTATGGAACGACGCGGTGACGGATCTGCAGAAGCGGGTCTTGGAATTTCTCGCGCAGGACAAAGTGGTGCCGTCGGCTCAATTGCTGCCAGGCGCGATCGATGACTCGTTGGCGCGGCAGGCAATGAAGGAAATGGGGCTGTCCTCTCCGCTCGTTCGGCTCAAGGCCGTGCCGATCGAAAAGGGATATCCGCTCCTTCAGGACCCGAAGCAGGTCGAAAAATACGCCGAGCTGTTTGCCTGACGACGCCTGGGATCAGGAGATCCGGCATGCCTGTGGCCACCGCGCTGACCAACGCATCTTCGTCGAGAAGGCGAGCCCTTCTGCAAGGATTGCTCGGTATCGCGTGCTTCTTTCTACTCTGGTATCTGCTGGTGGACCGGCTGGAACTATGGCGGTTCAAACAATTGCCGAAGCTCGTTCCCAGTGTCCGAGAATGGCTGAGTCCGAATCCGGTCTATGGCATATCCATATTCAGCCACGAATATTACGTGCACATGTGGGCGAGCACCCGGCGGGTGCTGCTCGCCTTCACCGCCGCATCCACGATCGGTATTGCCACCGGCATTCTGTGCGGATGGAGCCGCATCGCGCGCGCCGCCATATTTCCCCTGCTGGAGATCGTGCGTCCTATCCCAGTCCTCGCCTGGATTCCGGTGGTCGTCCTGGTGACACCGGGACGAGAGTTTGCGGTCGTCACCCTCACATTCCTCGCGGCGTTCTTCATCACGACGCTAAACACCCTGCTCGGTGTGAAATCGATCGACGAAGTCTATTTCCGAGCGGCGCGATCGCTCGGCTTTTCCGAATGGGCGATCCTCAGGCACATAATCGTGCCCGCAGCCTTACCTTACGTATTCGTCGGCCTTCAGATTGCGATAGCTGCTTGCTGGTTCTCGCTTGTGGCCTCGGAGATCGTCGCCGGCGTCAACGGGCTGGGCTACAAAGTGTGGGAGGCCTATTACGAGGTCCAGTTCGAGACCATGGTCGTGATGATGGCCACGCTCGGTCTGTGCGGATACGTGTCCAGCATGATCGTGCGAGCGCTCGGCAATTTCCTCACCCGGTGGCGCAGCAACAGTATGAGGAGCGCATGAGCGGGGCAGGCTTAGTTATCAGAAACGCTCGAAAGGTCTACAATTCGCGGCGCGGAGACGTTGTTGCACTTGACGGCGTCGACCTGAGCGTCCGGCAGAACGAATTTTGCGCGATCGTCGGGCCGTCGGGCTGCGGGAAGACGACGTTGCTGAACGCCATCGCCGGCTTCGAAACCTTGTCGGAAGGCAGCATCGAGCTCAATGGAAAGACCATCGCTGCAGGAACGCGATGCGCAAAAGCGAACTCGGATCGGCTCGTCGTATTTCAGAACGGCGCGCTGTTTCCCTGGCGGACGATTCTCTGGAACGTGACCTGTGGGCCTGTTCGGCAGGGCCGGCTCTCGGTGAAGGAGGCGGACGAGAAGGCGCGCGATCTGCTGCAACGGGTTGGACTCGAAGGTATCGAAGCCAAATTTCCTGATGAGCTCTCCGGTGGGCAGCAGCGACGGGTTGAAATTGTCAGGGCTCTGATCAACGACCCCGAGATCCTGCTGCTCGACGAGCCTTTCCGCGCAATGGACGCTCTGACGAAGAGCGTCATGCAGGAGTACCTGAGCGAACTCCTGTCGAAGGTGCCGAAGACGGTGTTCTTCATCACCCACGATCTCGATGAGGCGATTGTCCTCGCCGATACCGTGTGCGTGTTCAGCTCGCGGCCCGGGCGCATCAGGCAGACGGTATCCGTCGACATTCCAAAGCCACGCATGCACGACGTTCTCACTTCATCAAGGTTCATCGACATCAAAGCTCAGCTGAATGACGCGCTGCATGCCGAAGCGCTGCAGGCGTTTCGCCTGGGAGAGCTCGAGCTCGCCAGATGAGTTCCCAGGTGACAACAGACGACGGATTCCGCCAATTCCTGCCGCTGTGTGACGGACGATTGATGAAATTTGCCGGGCGAAATATCGAGACGATCGTCGGCGTGGTTACCGTCACGTGTTGCTTGCTGGTATGGGAGTTCTCGCGCGCTCTCAACGTGCCCGGTCTATCGAATCTGCAGCCGCCCTCGGAGGTGATTGCGGTTTCTATTGACTTGCTCCGATCGCCGAAGTTCTGGACCGCGTGCTACTTGAGCGCATTCCGAATTTGCGCCGGCTTTCTGTTGGCGCAATTGATCGGCGTCCCGCTGGGCATTCTCATGGGACTCAACCGGAATATCTTCAATACCATCTTCCCTGTCATCGAGATCCTTCGGCCGATACCGCCGGTGGCCTGGATTCCTATCTCGATCATTTTTTGGCCCACACGCGAAATGAGCGTGATCTTCATCATCTTTCTCGGGGCCTTCTGGATCGTTCTCATCAACGCGATCGGCGGCGCGTCGGTCATCGATCCCGCTTACAAGAGAGCGGCGCAGTCGTTCGGTTCGGGTCGAATTGACCTCTTGCGATACATCATTCTGCCTGCCGCACTGCCGTCGATCATCACCGGCATGGTCATCGGCATGGGCGTGAGTTGGGAGATGCTGGTGGCGGCGGAGATGATTTCAGGCGACACAGGCCTCGGGTACCTCTTGTGGCAATCGTTCGAAATCAACGCAGGCGCGCAGGTCATCGTCTGCATGGTTGTGATAGGCGCCTTCGGTTACGGCTCGAGCACGATTATCCGCCTTATCGGCCGGCGCCTGACGCCTTGGCTTCTGGAGCGCTGATCGATGGGCAATTGGTTCGCGGAAAAGGCTTCCGATCGCATTAACGGAGCGGGCTCGCTCGAACTCCTCAACGCGAGTTTCTCAGTTCCTGATCGTGAAGGAAACCTGACGCCGGTCATCAGCGACTGCAGCTTTAAGGCTCGCCGAGGGGAGTTCACCGTTCTGATCGGTCCGTCCGGTTGCGGCAAGACGACTCTGATGAATTTGATGGCCGGCTATCTAAAGCCCGATCGGGGCTCCATTGAGCTTGACGGCCGTCGCATAAGAGAGCCTGGCCCGGATCGCCTTCTGGTCTTTCAGGAAGCGGCGCTCTTCCCCTGGATGACGACACTGGAGAATGTCGTTTACGGACCCAAGGTCCAGCGCACAAGGCCGCTCGCCGAGATCCGACAGGAGGCAGCGAACCTGCTCGTACGTGTCGGGCTTGGCGATTTCGGCGGCCGATATCCAAGAGAATTATCGGGAGGCATGCAGCGAAGAGCCGAACTCGCGCGCGCCCTGATCAACGCTCCTCTGATACTTTTGATGGATGAACCATTCCGGGGATTGGATGCAATGACGCGTCAGCTCATGCAGGAGTTCCTGGCTGACCTCTTCGAAAAGACAAGAACCACGACCGTATTCGTGACGTCTGAGTTGGACGAAGCCATTCTTCTCGCCGATCGCCTCGTCGTGCTTGGCCGGGCTCCAACCAGGGTCGCCTGCGAGATGAAGGTCGAACTGCCGCGTCCCCGCTCGCTCGGCATGCTTGTAAGCGAGCAGGCGAACGAGGTGAGGCGAAAAGCGCTCGATATTCTCTATTCCGAGGCGGTCTCAACGTTCGCGACGAGCGGACGCACATCCGATCTCAAAGAAGCCTACGAGCGGCGCCATGCATCGTAAGGTTCTGCGAAATGCGCTCGGCGCGATAGCCCTCAGCGCCAGTGTGGCAGCAGCAGCCGCGGCCGAGGGTGCCCAAGAAGGACCGCTGCGCCCGATCATCGCGCAGGTGATCGATGCACCACAGGAGTTCGAAGGGCGCGAGGTGCAGATCTACGGTCTGGTCGTTGGAGCGGACATCGGCCACAAGAGATTCATGCTCCAGGATGTTTCACAGCGACCGCTGCTCGTGGACGCCAGAGCATTGCCGACGTTGGCGCGGGATGGCGACCAAGTCGAGGTCGCAGGCACGATAAAGGCACAGGCGAAATCTCTGTCGTTGGAAGCAAGCGACGTGAAATGGGTTCAAGTCGTCGCCGGCGGAGGCTGCTGCTGATGCGCGACGCAAGGAAGATCGCGGCCACCGCGACGTCTGACGACGCGGATATGGCTTTCGTTCCCGCCGGCGAATTCTTGATGGGATCGGAGCATGCTTATCCCGAGGAACGACCCGCCCGGTTCGTAGAGGTGAAGGAATTTCTCATCGATCGCTTTCCTGTGACGAACGAGCAATTCTCCCGCTTTGTCGCGGAAACGGCATACGTGACCGTGGCAGAGCGCGGGCTCGACCCAACGGACTTCCCCGGAATCGTGCCAGAGATGCTTGTTCCTGGAAGTCTGGTCTTTCGGCCAAGAAGCGACCTGACCAGGTGGCGAGGCATTCTGGACTGGTGGGATTATGTACCAAGAGCCTCTTGGCAATTTCCGCTAGGCCCCGGCACCGCGATCAAGGGGCTCGAACGGCATCCGGTCGTTCACGTGACATTTGAGGACGCGCTTGCGTACGCGACCTGGGCCGGAAAGCGGCTTCCGACGGAGGCTCAGTGGGAGTGTGCGGCCCGGGGCGGCTTGCACAACAAGATGTTTGCCTGGGGCGACGATCTCGTTCCGAACGGACAGATGATGGCGAATTTCTGGTTCGGGGAGTTTCCGATCAAGGGCGATGCATCAACCGTGGTGGGTGGCACGTCGGAAGTGGGTGCGTACCCGCCGAATGGCTTCGGGCTATTCGACATGATCGGCAACGTCTGGGAATGGACGTCGGATTGGTACGGATCGCCGTCTCTCTCCTGTTGTAGCCCATCCTCACATGAGCAGGGGACGCGTCAGGTCGGAAGTAAGGTCGTCAAGGGCGGATCGTTTCTATGCGCGCCCAATTACTGCCGGCGCTACCGACCATCGGCGCGGCAGGGGCAAATGATCGATTCATCGACGAACCACATCGGATTCCGATGCGTCAAGGAACTGAATTGACGGCCGGGCAGGGGAGCCAATCATGAAGAAGCCAAATATCGTTTTCATCCTCACTGACAATCTCGGGTACGGCGAACTGGGGTGCTATGGCGGCGGCATTGTTCGCGGCGCGCCGACGCCGCGCGCCGACAAGTTGGCCGAGGAAGGGCTGCGTCTGACAAACTTCAACGTTGAGGCGCAGTGTACGCCGAGTCGATCGGCGATCCTCACAGGCCGCTACGCGATGCGTTCCGGCACACTCACAGTTCCGATCGGCAATCCTGCGGTGGGTGATCCGAATGTGCAGGGTATGGTGCAATGGGAAATCACCCTTGCCAACCTTCTGTCCGCCGCCGGCTACGGGACGGCCCATTACGGAAAATGGCATCTGGGAAGCGTGGACGGTCGTCTGCCGAACGATCAGGGCTTTGACGAATGGTGGGGCATCCCACGTACAACCGACGAGGTTTTCTGGCCAGGCAATCCGGCGTTCGAGGCGTCAGGCGTTGAGCCTCAATACATCATGGAAGGACGCAAGGGAGAAAAATCCCGCAAGGTCGCCGTCTACGACCTGGAACAACGGCCACTGCTTGATTCCGAAATCACAAAGCGCACGATTGCTTTCATGGAAGAAAGCGTGGCGCAAGGAAGGCCGTTCTACGCTTACGTACCGTTGACGCAGGTTCATTTGCCGACGCTTCCCCATCCAGAGTTTGCGGGCAAGACAGGCGCTGGCGATTTCGCCGACTCCGTTGCCGAGACGGATCATCGTCTCGGGCAGATGCTGGACGCGCTCGATGAACTCGGGATTGCGGACAACACGATAGTCGTGTTCACCAGCGATAACGGACCCGATCCCACCTGGCCCTGGCAAGGCTCCTCGGGTCCATGGCGCGGCTATTACTTCACGCATATGGAAGGGTCGCTGCGCGTCCCCTTCATCATCCGCTGGCCTGGCAAAATTCCGGCGGGAGGGGTCAGCAACGAACTCGTCCACCAGATGGACACGTTCACGACACTCGCGGCAATGACCGGCGTTGCGATCCCGACCGACCGCGCCATCGACGGCGTTGACCAGTCGGACTTTTTCTTCGGAAAGCAGGAGGTATCAAATCGCGACTCCGTCCTCGCCTTCGTTGCCGACCGGCTCGAAGCCGTCAAATGGAAGAACTGGAAGCTCGCATTTTATGACAATACGCATGACTGGTTCAGCACGCCCGTCAAGTTGACGCTGCCGAAATTGTACAATCTGACGACCGATCCGAAGGAAGAATATCCAGAGGAAACGCTGCGCAACACGTGGGCCATGGATGGCTGCCTGAAGGCCATTCGAAGCTTCTATGATAGCCTGAAGAAATATCCGGCGATCCCGGAAGGCGCGCCGGACCCTTACCTCCCTCCCGGGACCTGACCCGGCGGCGCAATTCTTCCTGCTTTGACTCTATGCGGGCGAGCATCGACGGTCCAGAATGAGCCACAACGGCCAATCATTCGGGAGGTTATCGAGATGACAGCGCGACCGGTCAGGAAAGAAGGGGATATCAATCCTCGCACAACGGAAGAGGCGCGTTCGCTCGTAGCGTACGTTGAGTCCCTGTTCATGCCTTGGAATGTCGACGCTCTGGTCGCTGGTTTCACAGAAGACTGTGTTGTCCGGTTCGGGGTTATTCCGGAGTTCAGAGGCCGCGACCCACTTCGCAAGTTCTTCGAAGCGAGACGCGCGAAGCAAAAGGGCTATAGGCTGAAAAAGCAGTTTCGCACGTTTGTGAACGACGTCATGACAAACGTATGGGAGGGGGCGTGGGAAGATGCCGGCACGGGGCAGCGCATGAAAGGATTTGGTGTCGAGGTCTGGACCATGCGCGACGGCAAGATCGCGATTTGGGAAGCGGCATTCAATGCGGCTCCTGCAGATCAAGTCGTGGACATCAGCCAGGCGCTGCGTTGAGGCTGCTCGTGCTCTTGCGGATGGCGCACTGAGGCGAAGCGCAGATTATGATTGCAGGAAGTCGATCATCAGCTGATTGACGGCGTCAGGCGCTTCGCGGGTCGGAAAATGGCCCACACGCTGTATGACATGGCGGGTATAACCGGCGGTGAAAAAGTGGTCCTTGCCTGCTGTCGTATCCGGCAAGGTCACGGCGTCTTGCTCGCCTTGGATCATCAGGGTCGGAACAGAAATCGACTGCGCCTCATGTACACGGCGGTCGAGTCCGGAATAGCGGGAGTCCTTGTCGGCCTCGCCCCAACGTACGCTGTAGGAATGCCATGTGATTTCGGGCCAGTCGGGATTCTCGAACGATTTCGCCGTCTTTTCGAAGTCGGCATCCTTGAACCAGCCGGGCGGGCTCCAGGTCTCCCACTGAATGCGCGCGAAGGCCTTGCCGTTCTCTCGCACCATTTGACGCCCGCGACCAGTCGCCAAGAACCACTGATACCAATATGCTTTCGCCTGTTTGAGGCTTGGCGTCGGCAATTCACCCGGTTGCCAGCCAACCGAAATCGTCACCATCCGCCGCACGCGGTGCGGAGCGACGATGGCCAGCGCGTAGGCAATCCGCGCCCCCCAATCGTGGCCGACGACCGCGAATGTTTGCAGATCGAGTGCGTCGGCGAGATCGATGGCGTCTTGTGCCATCGCGACCATCTCGCCGGAACGCATGGTGCCCCTCGACAGAAACGACGTATCGCCGAAGCCCCGCAGATACGGCACGATGGTACGAAGGCCCGCCGCGTGCAAGGCCGGCACGACGCGATCGTAAGTGCGGGCATCGTCAGGCCACCCATGCAGGAGCAGCACCGGAACTCCGTCCGCCGGCCCGCCGGTTTCAAACGCGATATTCATCGTTGCAGTGGTGACGAACGGCATGCTTCTAAAACTCCTGGAGCGAGATGCTCGTTCCCGCGCGGTTTGCATCAGCGGCCAACGCCCTTGGGCGAAGCGCTACCGCGAATGACACGAGCGGTGTACAGTGCCGTCATGCATGTCCGACTCCACTAGCCATAGAAGTCGCTGCTGATGCCGTATTCCTCGTAGATCCGTAAGGGATCGACGCTGGGGTTGAGTCGGCACTTGGCCTGCGCGAGATGAAGGCTGACGGTTGCTGGCTCCCGGCCGCTCGCGAGCAGCTTCTTGATGTCCTCCATGTGGGCTCGCGGCTGGTGCTTCGACGGAAGCTGTTCCAGCGCAACAAAAGCGGTCGCCAAGGCTTCGGTAACGACCCATTCGTCATGGCCCGTGACACCTTTTCTGGGCATCGGCACACCCCACACGGTTGTCGTAGATTTCATTCTAGCCCGATCAGGCCCTCGCTGCCATTGTGCTGGCCCGGCCGGGGCCTGCGGGCCTGCTCAATCTTGGGGCAGAACGCGGGCCCGCGGGGCGAATCGGTCGCAACTGACAGGCGGGTGCCGCGGTGGTGCAGCATCCGGTTGAGGTACACCGTCCGTGCACGCAGATGGACGCTGCGGTTCACTGCCTGGGGACAAACGCCGGCGGGCCTCGCTTCCCTTGAATTGCTGTTACAACATTGGCTAGCGGGCCGGGATTCGCTTTGATTTGCTGCAGCCTGTTGGCCGGGGCGGCGAAAGAACGCGCGCGAACGAGAAACAGACCGCCACGGGCATCCGCATGAGATTTCTGAGCTTCGTCTACCACTTCATCACCGATTTCGCGTTCCTGGCGGCGGTCTATTTCAGCCTGAACGCCCTCGAGAGATACGACAAGCGCGCGATCCTCGCGCTTCTGATCCTGGTCTATACCGCCCTGCGCGGGGCTTCGGCCGTGCGCTCCTTCTTCTTCTATCAACGCGTCGAGCGGCTGGAAGCGGAAGGGCGACGCCTGGTGACCGCCATCACCGAGGGCGGCGCACGTTCGCCGCTGCGCAAGCAGACCATCGACGACGTCGGCGGCATGCGCCGCGATTACGAGCTGAAGGCCTATATGGACCTGTTCTTTCTCGCGGTGGTCGTGCTGCTCTGCTTCACCAAGATCGTGACAAATTGAGCGCGCATTCTGCCGGTTCCCCGACCGCCGCGACGGGCGGCCGGAAGGCAAGCTTTGCCAGCACTTCGTGCTCATCGAGGACGCTACCCGCCTGATTGACATGTCGGACAGCGCCGTCAAACTCCGGCGAAATCTCCTTTTCCCTTCATCCCGGTTGCGATGCCTCTCTCTTCAGTCTATTTGCCGTGGCCGCAATCGCACGTGCCGCCTCGTGCGCGGGAATGGATCCTTGGCACCTTGACGATGAGTGCCGTTTTCTGGCTCGCCGCGCTTGCGGGAATCCTCGCGCTCGCCGACCGCCTTCATGACGACATTCCGGCCCTCCTGGCCGTCAAGCTTCCTCTCCTGAAGAGCCGGCCAACGCTCATTTTCGCGGGTGAGAGCAGGACGGCCTATCAAATCGACCCTGGCCTTGCCGCGCAGCTCATGGGCAAGCCGCCGGGTGCCGTGATCAACCTCGGCTATGATGCCGGCGAACCGCTTGCGCTGCTTGCGGCCATGCGCCGGGAGCCCGATGCCTTTCGTGACGCCGACACGGTCGTCAGTGTTGCGCCGTTCCTGTTCAACGAAGGCGTCAAGTCGGCGGCGGTCTATCCGCTCGACGTCGCGGCCCGACTTGGTGTCGTCGATCAGATGAAGACGTTTCTGCCGTCGCGGATCGGCACGCTGATCCGCTTCGTCCGGGAAGCCTTTGCTGCCCGGCTTGCCGCGGATCGCGATGTCGCCGATTCCGCCCCGGTGCCGGCTGCGTTCGGATTGAGCGTCATTGATCGTACCGAGCCGGAGGCTCGCTGGCCTGCCGCGATCGGTTCGCACGGCCACTACGCAGGTTGGGATCTGTCCGGGCCCAAGGCGCGGTTCGAGAGCGCCGCGCTCTGCGACATGGTCAAGCTCACGCGCAAGCTCACCGTCGTGATACCGCCCTGGGCCCCGCGCTACGATCGCGCGTCGGACCCGATTTGGCGGAGCAGGGACGATCAGTACGTGAACCTCATTGCAGACGCAGGCCGTCGCTGTGCCTTCGCGGTGATGAACATTCCGTCCGTCCCGGGATTGGAGCAGCGGAACTACGCAGACGAGATGCATGTCAACGCCTCGGGTGTGCCGATCTATACGCGCTATCTCGTTACGAAGCTGAACGAGCAGCGCTAGCCGATGCTGTTCAGCTCGTTCACGTTCCTGCTCGAATTCTTGCCCGCGACTATTTTGGCCTTTGTCGCGGCGCGCCGGCATTCGTCGCGCGCCGGGATCGTCGTGCTCGTTACGGCGTCCTTGTTTTTCTATGGCGCGTGGCGGCCGATCTATCTCCTGCTGTTTGCGTGGTCGGTGGGGACGAATTTCATGCTCGGGCTTGCGATGGAGAATCCGTCGCTTCGGCGTGCGGTCGGTCTGTTCGGTGTCGCGCTGAATCTCGCCGTGCTCGGTTTTTTCAAGTACACCAATTTCCTGTTCGACGTCTTGCAGGAAACGACTGGAGCGGCGCTGCCTCATGTCGATATTTCCCTGCCGCTCGGCATCTCCTTCTTCACCTTCCAGCAGATCGCCTATCTGGTCGACGTCATGCGAGGCGCCAGGGTCGAACGCGACATCATAAGCTACACGCTGTTCGTTTCCTTCTTTCCGCATCTGATCGCAGGGCCGCTGGTTCATCACGCGGAGATGATTCCGCAATTCAAGCGCGAACGCACCGGCCGCTCCGCGCTGCTCGCCGCGCGCGGCTGGGCGATCTTCGCGGCCGGCCTGTTCAAGAAGGTTGCGATTGCCGACAACCTCGCCCAGTTCGTCAATCCGGTCTTCGCCCATGCCGATGCGGGCGGCAGCGTCGGCGCGCATTGGGCCTGGCTGTCGATCCTTGCTTACACGCTGCAGATCTATTTCGATTTCTCGGGATATTCGGACATGGCGATCGGGCTCGCGCTGCTGTTCGGCATCCGCTTGCCCGTTAATTTTCGATCGCCCTACAAGGCCGCATCGATCATCGATTTCTGGCGCCGTTGGCACATTACGCTGTCGCGCTTCTTGCGCGACTATCTCTACATTCCGCTCGGCGGCAACCGGCTGGGCACTCAGCGGCGCTATATCAACCTGATGCTGACGATGGTGCTCGGCGGACTGTGGCACGGCGCCGGCTGGAATTTTCTGATCTGGGGCAGCCTTCACGGCCTTTATCTCGTCGTGAATCATCTCTGGCGCACGGCCGAACCAAAGCTATCGGCAACGTTCGCCCGGCAGGCCTCATCATGGTTGCTGACATTCCTGGCTGTCGTCCTCGCGTGGGTGTTCTTTCGCGCGAGGACGCCGGCAGGAGCAGGGCACATGCTCGCCGGTCTGTTGGGGATGGGTGGAGATTCATCCGCCTATGCCTCACCCGGTGTCGTTCGCTTGATGGATCTGCCGCTGCTGGTCGGAGAGGAGCGGCTATTGCTGATCGGATGGAGCGCCGTCGCGTTGGGGCTGGCCATTGCGCTTGCCCTGCCGAATGTGCCGCAGTTGTTTCGCTACCGGGAATACCGGCGCAAGCCGGAGGCTGCAGCTTTCCTGACATGGCGGCCGAATTTCGTCTGGGCGTTGTTGACCGCGCTGGCGTTGGTGGTCTCGCTGTTCGGCATGTGGCAGCGAGTGGAGTTCCTTTACTTCCAGTTCTGATCGCTGAAGCGATCCGCCGCGAGAGAGCCTTGGGCGACCAGGGCCTTAGCGTTCTCCTTGGCGCTTCTTCAGGCTCGCCACCTTGACGGGACGATGCGGCGCCATACGCCCCGTCTGTCTCGTCTCGGCGGCGCCATGCATCTGCGCCCGGGTGTTGGGGGCGAAACGCCCGTGGGCTCGAGAGGCTGGCTTGAAATGGGCGAGGGCGCGCAAGGAAGCGCGGGGCGCATATGAGCGAGGCTTCGCCTGGATCGCACGGCCGGCATGCGCGATCACCGTGAGCGGCAGCACGCCCTGCGATTTTTCGGGCAACTCGAACAGGCTTTCGGACGGGGCTGGAAGCGTCGGTGCCGTGTTCTGCATTGGCGCTGCGGTTCGGGTCGGCCATGATGTCGTCGGCGTGGCCACGTTCTCAACGACCCGCTTGACGTGATCGAACGGCTCCGCCGTCAGCAGCAATTTGCCATCGGACGTGCTGAAATCCGCCGGCGCGGGCATCACCAGTTGCTGCGCTTCGGCAAAGGCGAAGGTCGGGAGCTTGGGCTGCTCTGCCACTGGCGTCGCCTCGGGAGCAGGGTGCATCCGCCATTCACCCGGTTCGGTGGGCGTCGCCGGCCGATCGGGGGTCGCGGGCACGACCTGAACAATGTGGTAGCCTCGCACCTTCATCTCATGCAGAATCTTCGGCAGTGCGGCGACGGTGCGGGCGTGGATGTCGTGCAGGAGCAGGATGCCTTTGTGGCTGGCTTCCAGCCGCTTGATTGCGAGGTCATAGACACGGCCCGGAGAAATGCGACGCCAATCATCGGCCAGGAAATCCGCGCTCCAGCTCTGGATGTCCTTCGAAGCCAGATAGTCCTCGACGGTCCGGCTGCGCAGCAGCCCGGGAACCCGGAAGAAGGGGGCGAGCGCGCTTGGGTCGGTCAGCGCGGCCGTGACGGAGGCAATTCCGTCATCGACTTCCTGCTGCACCCGCTCGAGCGGCATCTTCGCGAAGGTCAGCGGATGATTCTGGCTGTGCGTGCCGATGGTGTGGCCGGCGGCCACGAGCTTGCGGACGCCGTCCGGATTGGCGCGGGCCTGCTGGCCGATCAGGAAGAATGTCGCCTTCGCGCAATTGTCGGCGAGAATCTGCAAAACTTGGTTGCTGTAGCGCGGCAGCGGCCCGTCGTCGAACGTCAGCACAACCTCGTGATCGCGCAGCGGCAATGTCTCCGGATACTGCATGGTGCCGATGCGCGGATGCTCGCGCGGATCGACGACGATGGTTCGCGATGTGCCGATCGCATCGGGATGGCCGGGACAATCGGCCGCGAATGCCGGCACGGAGGAGCAGGCCAGGAGAGCGAGACACAGGCGAGCGATACGCTTGGGAGCGACACACTTGGCGGCCCAACAGCGCATTCGAGGGCCAATTCGGACGCCGCCCATCAAACCCTTACCAGCCATAACGCACCGCCCGCATCTTCCAGAAACGGCATGATTGCACGCCGCAGGATTAACGCGGCATTAACTGCGTAAGTTTCACGGAGATTTCAGATCAGGGCGTCCGGCTGATGTCAATGGCGCGTCCTTTGGCGCGACATGGACCACGCGGTAGTCGTTGTCGCGCAGAAAGCGCAAGAAGGCCGGGAGCATGGCCGCGGTTCTGGCCTTGGTGTCGTGCAGCAGAATGATCCCTTTACGGGCCACCTTGAGGCGTTCGGTCAAGAGGTCCAATTCGCGCTTCGGGGTCATCTCGTTCCAGTCGCTGGCCCAAAGGTCGGCCCCGAAGACGACGATTCCCCGTGATTGCAGGAGATCGAGGGTTTCCGGCGTCGATTCGAAACCCGGAAAGCGAAAGAACGGCGTCGACGGTGTCGTCGTCGCGGAGCCGTGAAGCGCCATTTCATCGGCGGCGATGCCCCGGTCGATCTCGCTCGATGCCTCGCTCGCCGGAATCCGCATCAGGCTGCGGTGCGACCAGGTGTGATGGCCAATGGTGTGTCCTTCCGCCGCGATCTGCCGCACCAGGTCCGGGTGTTCGGAGGCCTGTTTGCCGATCAGAAAGAAGGTTGCGCGCACGCATTGTTGCGCCAGCGCTTGCAGGATCTTTGGCGTGGTCGTCGGCCACGGACCGTCGTCGAAGGTCAGCACGACTTCCTTATCCTGCAGGGGCAGGGTTTCGGCGAAGCTCTTCAGGCCCACGCGCGGGAAGCTCTTGGCATCGACCTGAAGAATCCGGGACGTGCCTAGCGTGTCGCTGCGCGGGCAATCGGCCGCGCCTGCCGGTGTCGCCGCAGCGAGGCAGGCCGCGACCCCGGCCGCGAATACGAGCGTGCGCCGACGAAGCCGTCCCAGCGGGCGTTGTCCCGAGATCGTTTTGTGTGGAGGGACTATCGGGGAATGCATCCAGTGACAGCTCAAGACGAGTGACTTCATTCTGTCAAACCGACTTATCGTTTATCCGACCTTAACGCGCTTCGCCGATCATGGTTGTGGCGGGTGCCATCGAGAAAACGGACGTTCGTTGCCTGATGTGCTCGCCGGACCAGGCGCGAGGCTTCGACCATGCAGCGGTTTCGGCTGAAGGCGGACGGACGAATCGTCGAATTGCGGGACGGGCGGGAGTTTCCGCTCGCGCCCGAGGCTGTGAGCCCGAAGGCGGAATGCGGTATGCCGGAGGTGCGCGACCTGCGCCGCCGCGCCCGGCTCACCCAGGAGGAATTCGCCGCGAAAGTCGGCGTGCCCGTCGAAACCATCCGGAATTGGGAGCAGGGCAAGCGGATGCCGCGCGGACCCGCGCGCGCGCTGCTCGCGGTCATTGCGCATGCGCCGGATACGGTCTTCGAAGCCCTGGCGAAAAGCTAGATCGAAAAGAAACGGCGCGCGCTGCTGCCATGTTTTTCAGCATTGTCCGTCGGCTGAACTCCGAGGGCTCTCTCGAAATGCCGATTTCCGCCGGCATGCTCGATTGGCAATGCTGCTTCTGCACGACATAATGAGCCGACATCGCTAGGGTTCCGCCATGCAATTCGTCGAAGCCAACGGCGCCAAAATTCCAGCGATCGGGCTCGGTACCTGGGAGCTGCGCGGTCGAACCTGCGCGCGGATCGTCGAGCAGGCGCTCAAGCTCGGCTATCGCCACATCGACACGGCCCAGGTCTACGAGAACGAACGCGAGGTCGGCGAGGGTCTGCGCGCCTCGGGCGTGAAGCGCGACGGGGTGTTTCTGACCACCAAGATCTGGACCAATCATTTCGCGCCGAACGAACTGGAGCGCTCGACCAAGGAGAGCCTGGTCAGGCTGCGCCAACCCTATGTCGATTTATTGCTGTTGCATTGGCCCAACCCGCAGGTCCCGCTTGCGGAAACACTCGGCGCTCTGGCCCATGCCAGGCAGCTCGGGCTGACCCGGCACATCGGCGTTTCGAATTTCACCGTCGCCTTGATCGAGCAGGCGGTGAAGGCTTGTCCGGAGCCCCTGGTCTGCGATCAGGTCGAATATCATCCCTATCTCGACCAGACCAAGGTGAAGGCGGCGTGCGCGAAAGCCGGTCTGGCGCTGGTTGCCTACAGTCCAGTCGCCAAGGGCAAGATCAAGACCGACGAGACGTTGCTGCGGATCGGACGCGCGCACGGCAAGAGCGCGGCGCAGGTCTGCCTGCGCTGGCTGGTCCAGCAGAATGTTGCGGCCATCCCGCGCACCTCGCGCATCGAGCGGCTGTCGGAAAACATCGACATTTTCGATTTTGCGCTGTCCGAGGCGGAAATGGCCGAGATCAACAAGCTCGGCAGCGCCAAGGGCCGCTTGACCGATTTTGGATTTGCGCCGAAATGGGATTGAGGCCGCCCTTGCCGCGGCTATGCTGGGGACAGGGGACGGCGACCAATCCGGTCGGACAAAATGGACGTTCGGCAGCTCATACGATCGGGCATCACAGCATCGGCGGCCGTGCATTTTTCGGCCCTCGCTCTGATTCTGCTGTTCAGCGACGTGCACCCGTTCGGCGCGGTGACGGCCGAGCCGATCACGGTCGATCTCGTTACGCCGGAGGAGTTTGCGAAGAAGCAGGAGCCGGACGAGAAAAAACAGGAGCCGGAAGAAAAGCCGCAAGTGCAACTGCCGCAACCGGAATCGCCGCAACCCGACCAGGCCGCATCGACGCAGCCCGCCAAACCGCCGTCGCCCGCACCGCAGGCAGAGCCGCAGCAGCACGAGGCTCCCCCCGAGCGCAATGAGGCGGCGGCCCAACCGCAATCGCCACCCCCACCACCGGCAGCGCCACCTGCGCCGCCGCCGTCACCGCAGCCGGCCTACGCGCCGCCCGAGCCTGACCTGACCGTCAAATACCATGTGGCCCTCGGTCTGCCGGACACATTGCCGCCGGTAAGTTCCTCCGGCGACAAGCCGGGTGATGGGATCGACGCGACGGCGTCTTCCACCGCCAATGTCGGCTCCAGCGTGGTTGTCGCGTTTCGCAAACACCTGAAGAGCTGCTCCAAACTGCCGGCGTCGGTTTCGCCGTCCGACAACGTCATGATCAAGCTGCGCGTGTTGATGACGCCGCAGGCGCGGCTTGCCGCCGAACCTATCCTGATCGAGGGCACCGCCTCGATGAAGGGCGTGGGGCTCAAGAAAAGCGCGGTGGAGGCGCTCATGGCCTGCCAGCCCTACGACATGCTGCCGCCCGATCGCTATGGCGAATGGAAGGTGCTCGATCTATCTTTCACCCCGCAGGATTTTGTTTAAATATCGGTGCAGTCCATGCGGGCGTGTTGACGCGTTGGGCATACCGCAAGAAGAGGTTCGTTCGGGATGGCTCTGACGCTCGTGATCGGCAACAAGAACTACTCGTCTTGGTCGATGCGGCCATGGATTGCCATGCGCGCCGCCAACATCGCCTTTGAAGAGGTCTTCATACCGCTTTACACGGACGATCCGGCCGACAAGCAGCGCATCCTGAGCTTCACACGCTCGGGCAAGGTGCCGGCGCTCATCGATGGCGACATCACCGTCTGGGATTCGCTTTCGATCATCGAATATCTCGCCGAGCGCTTTCCGCAGGCGAAGTTGTGGCCGGAGGATCGTGCCATGCGGGCGCACGCGCGCTCGATCTCTGCCGAAATGCATTCCGGATTTCTGCCCCTACGCAACGAATGCGGCATGAACCTGCACCGGCCGGTTGGTGCGGTGCCTCTCTCGGCGGATGCGCAGGCCAATATCGGGCGGGTCGAAGAAATCTGGCGCGAATGCCGGCAACGTTACGGTGGAAGCGGTCCGTTCCTGTTCGGCGCGTTCGGCGGAGCGGATGCGATGTACGCGCCGGTAGTCCATCGCTTCCGCACCTATGCGATTGAAGTCGGCGCCGAGGCGAAAGCCTATATGGAGACGATGATGGCTTTGCCCGCCTTCCGCGAATGGACCGGCGCGGCACTTGCCGAGACGCTTGTGATCGAAAAGTTCGAGACCATCTGAATTTCGCAACGACAATGTGACGGCGCTCGTGGCTTGACGGGAACTCGCGAACGCGCCTCAATCCGCAGCGGCTCGTGCAGCCGGAGCATCTTCCGGAATGGTGGATGCGATTCCATCAAGCCGGAAAAGCTCTCGAAAACAGAGGGACTGATTTATGGGCATTTTCGATTCATTGGAAAATTCGCCGGCCTTCAAAAGCGCACTGGGCCAACTCGGGGCTGCGGTGCTGCCGGTCGTGCTGAGCGAGTTCATGGGTACGGGCGGTCAGGGCGGGCTTGGCGCGATCGTCGCCAAGCTCGAGCAGGCCGGCTTCGGCGAACAGGTCAAATCCTGGATCGGCAATGGCCAGAACCTGCCGATCACCGCCGACCAGTTACGCCAAGTGCTGGGCAACGACACGGTCCGGCAAATCGCCGCCAAATACAACATTCCGATCGATCAGGTTTCCGAGGTGCTCGCCCACCAATTGCCGGTCGCGGTCGATCGCGCCAGCCCCGACGGAAAGCTTGCGCAGGGCGCCTGAAGCGCCGCGGAAGGGGCTCGGGCCGCCTTGTCCGGGCGGCGCGGCCGCGGGATCGCCGGATTCTCGATTATCGCATTGAAAATACAGCCAAATCCGTGGATTTGCCATGCCGCCATGAAGCTGGCCAATTCGCGTGGACGCGTGCTATACACCACCCCAACATCCAGTCGGCCGTCGAGCGGGATTGTCCGGTAACGGACCGGCGTTGTCGTATAATGGAGAGGGCGTTGAAGCATAAATTCCCCGTCGGGGCGACTGTGTACTTCACTGCAAGCAATGTCTCGCGTCCGGCTGCGAGCGGCACCTACGAGGTGATCCGGCAGCTCCCCAGTGAAGGTGCCGACGACTGCCAGTACCGGATCAAGAACTCTGCGGAAGCTTTCGAGCGGGTCGCCAAGGAAAGCCAACTCGCCCTTTCGTAGAGGTCAGTCCCCGGCAAGAGTTCCGAGCCATTTGGATTTCAGGCTGATCTCGGGAAGGTTCCGGCGCGCAGGCTGCGGAGCTTCTCTGGAACAGACCCAAAATTTGCTGAATGGCGCCGCCTTCGCGTCGAGAGAACCGCCCGGACCACTTGTGGCAGCGGTGCGGCGTGAAATCCGCCCGTTGACAGAACTGCACAATGCCTTGATGAGGCATGCGCTTTCGTCGAAAATGTTGCGAAGCACGATACGACCGGGTTCGGAGCTGAGCGCGCGCTTCCGCGTCATGCTCGATGCTGCGTGAGGGATCTTTCGCGCATGAATTTGTTAGCCGCGACATCGCTTGACTATCTCTGGCGCTCGCCAGCCTTTCCGATGTGGCTGACGCTGGCGGCCGCCTGCTTCTTCGGGATCCTGGTTCTGATTACGCTCGTACGCGCCGAAAAATCGGTCGCCAATGGCGCGCTCACCGTCATCGCGCTTCTGGCGGTCGGAATTGCGGTGGCCGCCACCATTCGCGGATACGGACCGCCTTCCGCCAGCCGCGGCGGACCGGCGGAAACGCAAACGTCCACGGTGGCTCCCGCTGCGTTCCCGGCCTTGTCCTGCCTCGACGATCTTGCGGGCGATGTCGTGCTGGCGGCCTGCGAAAAGGCCGTGTTCGCTTCGGCCGAATCGACGGCGGCCGCGGCGAGCTACGTGGCCTCCCAGATTACACGGCTCACTTCGCTTGGCGACGTGACGGCGGCCGCCGAGAGGATGACGCCGGAACTGCAGGCGCTGCGCAGGTCAATCGAGCATGATCGTTACGGGCTGGTAGCGCAGGTCCTGCAGAGCCGGGATCACTGCACGCCGACCGAATGCACGGTGTTCCGTTCGCTGACCGACAATCACCAGATCATCACCAACATGGACGATCATATTTTCGAGGGGCTCGTGACCCGTTACTCGGCGATATGGAATGCGCCGCCGACCGTCACAGCGGCCGCGAGTCCGATCACCGGCGCGCTGGCGGGGCTGCCGCCGTCGGTTCCCACGGGCAAGCCGACCAATGCTGACTTCCCATCGGCCGCCTCGACGCCTGCCGTCAGCATCATGTCGCCGGAGCCGGGAACCGGCACGCCGGCTCGCCCCCCATCTCCTCCGCCGGCGAGCGCCAGCGCATCGGCATCGCGCCCGAGTCCAAGCCCGACCCAAACTCCGGCGGCTGCGGCCAAGAAGGCATCGCCTAAAGCGTCGCGTGCGTCGCCAGGCCCCACGCTGCTTTCCCCAGGGACGCCAGCACCGGCCGCGTCCAACGATTGATCGCGCCTCAGCCGGGCGCTAGCTTGGAACAATCATGTCGCTTCATCTGATCAAGCTCGCCGTTGGCTGCGATTCCGTGAAAGAACTGAAGGGGTGGATCGCCGAGCGCATGAAGGTCGCCAAGAAGAAAGGGCTGCCGCAGCGACACATTCACGTCACCCGGATGACGCCCAAGCGGGTTGAGGAAATCCTCGATGGCGGCTCGCTCTACTGGGTGATCCGCGGCGAGATCGCGGCACGGGAGAAGATTTTGGCGATCGAGCCGTTTCGTGACCGCGATGGCATCGGACGCTGCCGGCTGGTGATGCAGCCCAAGGTGATCGCGGTATCTCCGCGGCCGATGCGCCCGTTCCAGGGCTGGCGCTATCTGACCCCGGACGCCGCGCCTCCCGATCTCACGAGGACGGCGGCGACGGGGTTGGCGGCCATGCCGGAGCCGATGCGGCGCGAATTGCGCGAGCTTGGGCTCATCTAGACCGGAATATTGTCGATCAGGCGCGTCGTACCGAGCCTCGCGGCGACCAGGATCCGCAACGGCTCGTCCTCGGTTGAGGTGATCGGCGCCAGCGTCTCGGCATTTCGCAGCTCGAAATAGTCCAGCGCAAAGCCCGCCGTCTTGATGATGTCGACTCCTGCGGCCATCGCGGGCTCGATACCGGCGCCGGCGCACAAGAGCCGGGCGCTCTCCTTCATGGCGCGGTAGAGTTCAGGCGCGATGCGCCGCTCCTCGGGCGACAGGTAGACGTTGCGCGAGGACATCGCCAGCCCATCACGCTCACGTATGGTTTTGCAGCCACTGACCTTCACGCCAAGGTCGAGGTCGGCCGCCATCCGGCTCACCACCCGAAATTGCTGAAAGTCCTTTTCGCCGAAGAAAGCGAGGTCGGGCCGGACCTGCGCGAACAGTTTGCCGACCACGGTTGCGACGCCCCCGAAGAAATGCGGGCGGAAGCGATCCTCCAGTCCCACCGTTGCTGGCCCCTCCGGCACGATGCGCGTGGCGAAGCCGTCCGGGTACATGACCTTCACGTCGGGATGCCAGATAAGGTCGACCCTTTCGGCCGCGAGCTTTGCAAGATCCGTCTTCCAGGTGCGGGGATAGGAGCCGAAATCCTCCGTTGGTGCGAACTGGGCGGGGTTCACGAAGATCGAGACGACCACCTTGTCGGCTCGCCGCTTTGCCGCCCGGACCAGCGACACATGCCCGTCATGGAGCGCACCCATGGTTGGCACCAGCGCGACGACGGCTCGCCTGGTTCGAAAATTGTCGACGGCGCGCCGCAGAGCCGGAACGGTGCGGACGATCGTTGGACTTCGTGACATCTGGCCTCGGTATTTTTGGGAAGGCGACGGCAATTTCGTCGGCCTGGCGAAGGGAAGCGGACTGTACCAACACCTGTGCCGCAGCGCCAAGCGCTGCTGTCAGTCTTTGTGTTGAGCGCGCATCACCAGTGAGAAAAGTTTGCAGGTGATGACGAATGACGCTCCGCAGGTGAACGATTCATCGTTTAAGACAGACGCCTTGCGATTTAATGCGCGCAGCGCGCATTTCTCTTGACCGCAGCGGCGCGCGACTTGAAGATATTGTCGGGGGACGGGGACGAAACATGCTAGTGCAGGCTAGCCAGGGGCAGTCAGGCTCGGCCCATGTGATCGTGCTGGGCAACGAGAAGGGCGGATCTGGCAAATCCACCGCAGCGCTGCACATCGCTGTCGCCCTTCTGAAGGCGGGCCAGCGGGTCGCCACCATCGATCTCGATTGCCGGCAGCAGAGTTTTACGCGATACATTAACAACCGCAGCGCCTGGGCGCATCGCACCGGACTCAGCCTGGAGTTGCCGGTCCATTGCTGCATCAAGCTCGGCGAAACGATGCAGATCGCCGAGAATGAAAACTCCGAATTCCAGCAATTCGTGGATGCGGTCAGCGCGGTCGAGCGCACCTTCGATTTCATCGTAATCGACACGCCGGGAACCGACAGCTACCTGATGCGGCTGGCGCACTCGATGGCCGATACCCTTGTCACGCCCATCAATGACAGTTTCCTGGATTTCGACGTTCTCGGCACGGTCGATCCAGCAACCCATGCCGTGACCGGCGCGAGCCATTATGCGGAGATGGTGCGCGACACCAGACGCAAGCGGCGCCAGCTCGATGGCGCCACCACCGATTGGATCGTGGTGCGCAACCGCCTGTCGATGATTGGGTCACGCAACAAGCAACTCGTCGCAGAGGGTCTGAAGGAGCTGTCGCTTCAACTCGGGTTTCGCGCCATCGACGGCTTTGCCGAACGCGTGGTCTACCGCGAGTTCTTTCCGCGCGGCCTGACCGCGCTCGACGATACCAACGAGGCGACGCTCGGAACCAGGCCGAACCTCGGTCACGTCACGGCGCGGGAGGAGGTGATGAACCTGCTGCGCCAGCTCAGGCTGCCGCTCGACGAGCGCGGCCGGCGCCGTGCCGCCAACCGGGCCGAGTGGTTCGCCCAGGTCGACCAGCCGCTCGAACTTCACGACATTATCGGCGCATGACATCGCGGGTATGCAGCTACTGCTGCCCGCATGAGTTCCGCCAACGGATCCGACTTTTCTGCCAGAAAACCTCGTCAACCGGGCCTTTTTCGAGGAAACATTTGAACCAGCCCTCGAGACGGACCGTCTTAAGCTTGTGGTCGGGCTCCTGCCAATCGGGACAAGCTGCGCAGGAACTGGGTGCGACGCACAACGATCAGGCGCTCAATTCACAATATTTAGCCTTCCTGTCACGCGGCCGTTACATATATTGGTGAATAGAACGGCCCCCAAGCTCGCCCTTTTGCGAGGACGAAAATGAAGCGCGGAATAATCGTTCTGGTATCGGTCGGTGCGGTCCTCGGCGTCGCCTATTTCACGGCGAGCAAGTGGGCGATCAAGCACCAGACGATGACGTTCTATGACCCCGACCGCAGCAATCGTCCGGTCCAGGTGGACATCGCCGTCCGCTGGGACAAGGAGATGCAGGCCAATGCCGGCATGATCAAGCTGCCGGTTGCCGTCCTCAATCACGGTAACACGGTCAAGTTTACCGAATACTCGTTCCTGGCGAACGTGTTTGCCGCACGCGGCTACGAGGTAATCAGCATCCAGCATGACCTGCCGACCGATCCGCCCATGGTGACCAAGGTTGGTGAGCTTTACGTCGGCCGTCTTGCGCAGATCCAGCGCGGCGTCGCCAATATCAAGTTTGCGGTCGAGCAAATGCGGGAGGTCCAGCCCAACGCGGAGTATGACCATCTCACGGTGGTCGGGCATTCCATGGGCGGTGACATCGCCATGTATTTCGCCAAGCAGTATCCCGACCACGTCAGGAAGCTCGTGACGCTCGATAATCTGCGCGTGCCCTTCGTGACCTCGGGAAAATTCAAGATTCTTTCGTTCCGTTCGAATGACCCGGTGTTCAAGACCGATCCCGGAGTGATCCCCAGCGACGACACCTGCAAGAAGGAGGGGATCACGATCGTGAAGACCAAATTCCAGCATAACGACATGCGCGACACCGGCGCGGAGGAGGCGAAGGCCTCGATCCAGAACATGCTGGACAAGTTCCTGACCGATACGGACACCGGCGATGTCGCCCCGGTCGAGGTCAGCGCGCCAAAGGTGCTGGAGCCCGGTCCGGTGGCGCCCTATGTGCCTCTCGGCAACGAGCTCAAATCCTCAGAGGCCAAGCCCGCGGAATCCAAGCCCGCAGAATCCGGGCCCACGGAATCGCTGACGCATTAACGCTTCCGGGCACTGGCGTTTTCCGCAAAGCCGGCCCAGATTAGGCCCGCCGCACGCAGGCGAGGGCCGATTGTCACGCGAGCCGAGCAAAGAACGATCCGCAGACGACCTGACGTCGGCCGACAGGGCCGGCGAGGGCCGGCCGCTGCCCGAAGCAAGAAGCTCGACCTCGCAGGATATTGCCGCCTTCGTCGCCAAGGCGCGGGCCATGTCGCCGCACGCCGCCGGCGCCAGAGGCCGCCTGGTATTCGCGCTTGACGCAACCATGAGCCGACAGCCGACCTGGGACATGGCCTGCGCGCTGCAGGCCGATATGTTTCGCGAAGCCGCCTCGCTCGGCAGCCTCGATATCCGCCTGGTCTATTATCGTGGCTTCAGTGAGTGTCGCGCGTCGCGGTGGATTTCCGACAGCGCCGAGCTTGCGAGGCTGATGACCAGGATCGATTGCCGCGGCGGCAACACCCAGATCGGCAAGGTGCTTGCGGAGGCAAGACGCGAGGCCGCGGCGTCCGGCGTTCGCGCGGTGGTGTTTGTCGGCGATGCCATGGAAGAAAGCGTCGACGACCTCTGCGCCAAGGCCGGCGAACTCGGCCTGCTCAAAGTGCCGGTATTCATGTTCCAGGAGGGTCATGATCCTGCCGCGGAACAGGCGTTTCGCGAAATCGCGCGCTTGAGCGGCGGGGCATGGTGCCGGTTCGATCCCGGTGCGGCGGCCCAGCTACGCGAATTGTTGCGTGCTGCAGCGGCCTTTGCGGCTGGCGGGCGCGAGGCCTTGAAGCGGCTGTCGGCGCGCGAAACGGGTGCGGCCCACCTGCTTGGCCAGATCAAGTGAGTCCCTGCTTTTTGCTATCGATGCCATTATATTAGCGCCATGCCGACCCTGATAGCGGGCGCCGTCGCCGTCTTCGTTCTGTATACGCTGCTGCAGATGTTTCGGGCTGCAAACCCGGCCGTGCTCGCGCGTGCGCTCAAGATTGCCGGTGGCGTGGTGGCGCTTGCGGTGGCTGCCTTCGTCGGCTTGAGAGGCGAACTCGCCGTCGCCATCCCCCTCGGCGTTTTCGGGGCGGGGCTTCTGGGCTGGTCGCCGTTCGGCGCCTCGGGGTTTGGCAATATCGGCGGCATTTTTGGCCTCGGTACGCAGCGCTCGGCGGGACAGCGTTCGCAGGTCCGCTCACGCTTCCTGGAAATGACGCTCGACCACGACAGCGGCAGGCTGAACGGCCAGATCATCGCCGGCCCCTACGCCGGCCGTTCGCTCGACGAATTCGACTTGCCGCAGCTGACGGCGATGATCTCGGCCTTCGACGCCGAAAGTGTGCCGTTACTTGAAAGCTATCTGGACCGCAGGTTTCCCGCTTGGCGTGAGAACGCGCAGGGAGATGCGGCAGGGGGGCAGCGCCGCCCTCCGTCGAGCAGCAAAATGACGGAAGAGGAGGCCTATCAGATCCTTGGCCTGCAGCCGGGTGCGGGCCGCGACGAGATCGGGCGAGCTCACCGTGCGCTCATGAAGAAACTGCATCCCGACCAAGGGGGGTCGACGTATCTCGCCGCCCGTGTAAACGAGGCCAAGGATACTCTGCTTCGCACGCATAACGGCTAACTCTCCGGCAACGCTACCAAACGCCACGCACCAAAGCCGCTTCTCGTCTCTGAGTGACGCCCCAGGTCGCCCGCCGTTGCGCGGCGAGGTCGATCATTCGTTGCCAAAGTTGTAGTCGCAAATCCTTGACGAGAGGTTTGCAGCCTTGCAGCCTTGCGGCGTTGCATCGCGCAAGAGCCGCCGCTCTGTCGGAACGGCGGCTCCAGGGCGTGGCCTAGCAGCTTGCTAGCTGCGATTAGTTCTTCACCGTGATGCAGGAGATGTCCGAACGCTTCAGCGTTCGGCACACGGCTTCCGCCTGGTCGCGGTCAAGGCCGGCGAAACGGGCGCGATAGAGTTTGCGGTCACCCTTGGCGACCACTGGTTCGGTAAAGGGATCGGCTTTCGCGAGCAGGCCATGGGCCTGGTTGCGCGCCGCCTCGATACGCTGCTGGGCTTCGCCCTCGCTTTCGAGCGCGCCGACCTGCACGATCCAGCCGGTGCGCACGATTGCAGGGTGGCTTGCGCTGTTCTGCTGAGCGGCAGGCGGTTGGGGAGCGGGCGCGGCATAGGCCATCGCCTGCGATGAATGACCGGCCGCAACGCTGGACGCCGGCAAAACGCCGAGAATGCCGTTTCCGGTGCCAAAGCCGGGCGGCTGCGCAGGCGCATCGGTTCTTGCGGCCTCGGCCTTGGGCGGTTCGGGCTTGAGCGGCTCGGTGTTGGCCACGACCGCATTCGACGTCTCCGCGAACTCAGACCGCGGTGGAATGGCGCTGGTCACAGGAGGGGCCGGCTGCGACGGACCGGCGGCTGCGAGTTTCAACGGTCCGGCTTTGACCTGGACCGTTTTCACCCGGACCGGTTTCATCGGCTCGGATGAGCCGGGAATCACGGCGAGCGATTGAGCCTGGATCACGCCTGACGAGGGCGGCGCGGGTTCGGACTTGGGCTGCGCCGGCGGCACCGCCGCCGCAGCCTGGGCAAGAACGGAAAAGCGGGATCCCGGCACGGGAGCCCGTGCCGGCGCCGCCGCAACCTCCGTGGCGGCGGCCGCAGCCTGCCCCTGAGCCGCCTGGGTCGGCGCCGCCTCATCGGCATCGGCGGTGTCGTCTGCGACCCTGTGTTCGGTGATGGCGGCAACGGTGCGGGTGGTCGCTGCCTTGTCGAGATTTTCGGCCAACAGGCTGCGCATGGTAGCGTCGCGCGAACCGCCGCTGCGGCCGCCCATGACGACGCCGATCAGGAAGCGATTGCCTCGATGCAGTGAAGTCACGAGGTTGAAGCCGGAGGCGCGGGTGTAGCCCGTCTTGATGCCGTCGACGCCCTCGACGCTGCCGAGCAGGTGGTTGTGACCGCGGATCGTCTGGCCGCGAAAGGTGAAGGCCGTCGTCGAGAAATAGCGATAGTAGCGCGGGAAACGGTCCTGCAGCGCACGGCCGAGGATCGATTGGTCGCGCGCCGTCGTCACCTGTTCGTCGTTGGGAAGGCCCGAGGCGTTGCGGTAGATCGTGCGGCTCATGCCGAGCTCATGCGCCTTGCGGGTCATCATCCTGGCGAAATCGCCTTCACTGCCACCGATGGCTTCGGCGATGACGACGGCCGCGTCGTTGGCGGATCGCGTGATCAGTCCCTTGATGGCGTCTTCGACCCTGATGGTCTGTCCGGGCCGCAAACCGAGCTTGGTCGGATCCTGCTCCGAGGCGTGTTCCGATACCTGCATTTCGGTATCGAGCTTCATCTTGCCGGCATCGAGACGCTCGAACAGCAGATAGAGCGTCATCATCTTGGTGAGCGAGGCCGGGTGCCGAAGTCCATCGGGGCTGGTCGCCGAGAGCACAGCGCCGGAATTGCCGTCGACGATGATCGACGAAAATTTGGGGCTGTAGTCCTCGTCCGAATCCTGGTGATGAGAATGGGCGACGTGGCGATGCCGATGGTAGCGCCGCGCCTCGGCGCTGTCGCTGGTGAAGACTGCCCCCGCGATGAGCGTGACTAGCCCGAAAACGCCAACCCGCACCAAGCGCGAGGACGCCAAGTTTGTACGAAGCATGAGATCCCCGTCCCAGTTTCTGACTTGATCACCGGCTCGTGAGGCGAAATTGTGCCCACCCGCTGGTGGTCATTCCCTTGCGCGAACATCGATCCACCGGTTTTGTCCGGCGAATTCGCAAGCTCGGGCCGCTCGTCCGGCCAAAGCACTGTTCGCAAACAGTTTTTTCTGCCTGCGGAAGCGTGCGCAGGCCCAACATTCAGGGTAGGCGGTGAGGGTTGCCAAAGAATTAAGGAACAGTTGCGCCAGTCCCGGACATTCGTCTGAAATCTCAATGAGTTTGTGCGCTGCAGCACATCCTTGACTTGCATTGTGCGGTGCAGTATAGATGGGTCGCGAGGGGAGCCGGGACCTGCCCCGGCCTATTGCGCAGTCCGGGAAAAGGATTTCACGATGTTCAAGGTCGAAGATCTTCAGAATTACGGCAAGGAGCAGTTCGAAACGGCCGTGGCGTCGGCCACCAATGTGCAGAACGGGCTCAGCGCGATCGCGAGCGCGTACGGCGACTACACCAAGAAGTCCTACGAGGACACCAAGTCCTTTGTCGAAAAGCTTTCCGGCGTGAAATCGCTGGACAAGGCAATCGAGGCGCAGAGCGAGTATGCCAAGACGGCCTACGAAACCTTTGTTGCGGAATCGCAGAAGATCGCGGGCCTCTACAGCGATCTCGCCAAGCAGGTGGCGAAGCCGTTCGAAACGCTGGTTGCGAAGTTTTCTCCCACGCCGGCACAATAACAGCCGATACCTTCCAGAGACAGAAAGCCCGGCGGGATCTGCCGGGCTTTTTCGTTTTCCGATCGGGCACAGGCATTCTTTGCGGCCAAAGAATGCCGGTTGCATGTCCTCGCCCTAAGGGCACGACCTCGATCGCAAGGTTGCTCCGAATTGCTTTTGTCAAACGGCGCTGGATTGATTAACCTTGGACATTGGATCGCCGGGTCGCGGAGATCGGCTCTGTCGCGTGCGGGTAGCCAGTATGCCGTGCTTGCGGCAAGCCGGCCACTGACCCATATTCGGTCTATCCGGGCGGCGGGCCGGGCCGCGCGGAAGCGGCGATCCGGAAGGCTTGTCTGGAATACCGCGGTAGCTCCGGTCGCGTCACGCGATCGCCGATCCGGGCTTCCTTGGGGACCCATTGAACGCTTGTGCCATGTCGCAATCAATTTTGAGCTCTGACCGGAAACTCCCGCCAGCCTCCGACGTCTTTGCCATTCGAATGAGCAATGACGACAACCGTTCCGCGGGCAACGGGGGACCTTCCACTTCAGTCATCACCAAGGTCAAGCCGAAGACCAAGCGGCCCAATCTCTACCGCGTCCTGATTTTGAACGACGATTACACGCCGATGGAATTCGTCGTTCATGTGCTCGAGAAATTCTTCAACAAGGACGTGGAGTCCGCGACCAAGATCATGCTCCACGTTCACCACCACGGGATCGGCGAGTGTGGCGTCTTCACCTACGAGATCGCCGAGACCAAGGTGACCCAGGTGATGGATTTCGCGCGCAAGCACCAGCATCCCCTGCAGTGCGTAATGGAAAAGAAATAATAATAAAGCAGCAGGACCGCGCCCCCTCCGCCAAAAGGCGGAACGGATGTTGCACCGGGAAAAATCGTGGACGAATATCGGTGACGCGCCGTTTGGTCGCGGAACCGGTCTTTTGCCGCAAACTTGTATAACTATATGAAGTAAGGTTGTTGTTGCCTCGACGGGCAACGGCGATCATGATGGCAGGGGGCCACAGGAGCGCGAATGCCGACTTTTTCCCAGAGCCTTGAGCAATCCTTGCATCGTGCGCTGGCGATTGCCAATGAGCGACATCACCAATACGCGACGCTCGAACATCTTCTGCTGTCGCTGATTGACGATTCTGATGCGGCGGCCGTGATGCGCGCCTGCAGCGTCGATTTGGACAAGCTGCGCACGAGCTTGGTCAATTATCTTGAGACGGAATTTGAAAACCTGGTCACGGACGGCGCGGAAGACGCCAAGCCGACTGCGGGTTTCCAGCGCGTGATCCAGCGCGCAGTGATTCACGTCCAGTCGTCCGGTCGTGAAGAGGTGACCGGCGCCAATGTCCTGATCGCGATCTTCGCCGAACGCGAAAGCCATGCGGCTTATTTCCTGCAGGAGCAGGACATGACCCGCTACGATGCGGTCAACTATATCAGTCACGGCATCGCCAAGCGGCCGGGGGTTTCCGAGGCGCGCCCGGTGCGTGGCGTGGACGAGGAGACTGAGACCAAGGGCAACGAGGACGCCAAGAAGAAGGGCGAGGCGCTCGAGACCTATTGCGTCAACCTCAACAAGAAGGCCCGCGACGGCAAGATCGATCCGGTGATCGGACGCAATTCCGAGATCAACCGCGCGATCCAGGTGCTGTGCCGCCGGCAGAAGAACAATCCGCTGTTCGTCGGCGAGGCCGGTGTCGGCAAGACCGCGATCGCGGAAGGGTTGGCGAAACGCATCGTCGACAGCGAGGTTCCCGAAGTTCTCTCGGCAGCTACCGTGTTCTCGCTCGACATGGGCACGCTGCTCGCCGGCACGCGCTATCGCGGCGACTTCGAGGAGCGGC
>CAYVVB010000051.1:0-11239 GCA_964454955.1 uncultured Bradyrhizobium sp.
AAGATGATCGGCACGGTCAGGATGATCATCGCCATCGCGTCCATCAGGCAGCCGAGCACCAGATACATCAGCATGATCACCGCGAGCACGCCATAGCTGCCGAGCCCGAGGGAGGTGAGGAACTCCGTCACCTTTTGCGGCGTCTGCGTCACCGTGAGAAAATAACCGAAGATCAGCGCACCGATCAGCACGGTGAAGACGGCGGCGGCGGTGCGGGTCGCCTGCAACAGCGAGGCGAGGATCTTCTCCTTGTCGAGGCGGCCCGTGAACAGGCCAATCAGGAACGCGCCGGTGGCCCCCACCCCGCCGGCTTCGGTCGGCGTGAAGCGCGGCAGGAACGGCAGTCCATAGAGCCCGCCGATGACGAAAATGAACAGCAGCACCGGCGCCCAGATGTCCTTCAGGCCCGCAAAGCGCTCGCGCCAACTGATCGGCTTGCCCTGGGGCAGAAAGCCCGGCGCCAGATAGCCGATCAGGGCGATGGTGATCATGTACATGGTCATCGCGAGCAGGCCGGGGATGATGCCGGCGATGAACAATTTGCCGATGTCCTGTTCGGTGATGATGCCATAGACCGCAAGCACGGTGGACGGCGGCAGCATCGCACCGAGCGTGCCGCCCGCCGCGATCACCCCGGTGGCGAAGGATTGCGGATAGCCGAACCGGCGCATTTCCGGATAGGCGACGGCGGAAAATGTCGCGGCAGTCGCAACGGAGGAGCCGCTGATCGCGGCAAAGCCGCCGCATGCGGCGACGGTGGCGATACCCAATCCGCCGCGCTTGTGCCCGACAAACCCGTTGGCGGCGCGAAACAGCTCGCGGCTCATGCCGGAATTGCTGACAAAGGTGCCCATCAGCAGGAACATCGGGATGACGCCGAAGGTGTAGTCGGTGACCGTGCGCATCGAGGTCTGGCCGACCAGCTTCAGCGCCGGCGTGCCGCCGACGAGATAGCCGAAGCCGGACACGCCGACGAGCCCCATCGCCATGCCGACCGGCACGCGGAGCAGCATCAGGACAAACAGCGCGACAAAACCTATGACCGCAACGGCATCGGTGCTCATGGATAGTCTACTCCGTGCCCTTGACGGCGGGATCGTGCATGTCCTCGGGATGGAAGATCAGGCGGTAGGTGCGAATCGCGATCAGCAGCACCGCAGAGACGTCTCCGGCCCAGGCCACCGCAAAGAACGGCCAGACCGGCATGTGCAGGTCGAAGGTCAGCACATGATCGTTGTAGGTGCCGCGCACCTTGTCGAACAGCGTCCAGGTCTGCACCGTCACCACGAACAACAGCACCAACGTCGCGAACACGTCGATCATGCGCTGATAGCGCGGCCCCACATTGGCCCAGACCAGATCGACGGTGATGTGGGTGCCGCGATAGGAGGTTGCGGCGATGCCCCAGAAGATCAAGATGCCGAGCAGCATGCGCCCGATATCGAACGAATCGGGAATGGCGTAGTTGAGGGTGTTGCGCAGCAGCACCGAGAGGAAAATATCGAGCGCGACGATGCCGACGAAGCCGGCCGCGATCCACTCGATTCCATCGATGAAACGATCCATCCAAGCGCGTTTCATGTGCGTTGCTCAAAGCCCGATCATGATATGTGAATCAATCTATTGGCACACTGTTACCCTCTCCCCCTGTGGGAGAGGGTGAATCGCATCGAAGATGCTTCCGGGTGAGGGGTTTCTCTCCGCGGGAGGACCTTTCTCCTCCTTCTCTATCTGCGGAGCCAGACCCCTCATCCGGCGCTGCGCGCTACCTTCTCCCACGAGGGGAGAAGGTTGGAACACCCGATTGCCAAACCTCACCTACTGCGCGAGCGCGTTGTACTTGGCAAGCGACGCCCTCAGCTCGTCCATCGCCTTGTCGGGATCGACGCCGGTCTTCCTGACGCCATCAGCCCAGGTTTTGACCAGCGGCTCGGCCGCCTTCTTCCACAATGCGGTCTGCTCCGGCGTCAGCTTGTAGTAATCCTGGCCCGGCTCCGCCTTGATCTTGTCGATGCCGGCGTCCTCGAACTTGCCCCAGTGCTCGCCGACACGGCCCGCCGCTTCGGGCGTGCAATTGTCGTCGATCGCCTTCTTCTGGCGATCCGACATCTGGTTGTACTTGTCCTTGTTGATCACGAACACGAAGGTCGTGACATAGAGCGGAGCTTCCATGTGATACTTGGTCACCTTGTCGACCCCGAACAGCACCAGCGACCCTGCCGGGAAGGTGACACCGTCGGCAACGCCGCGCTCGATGATGTCGCGCACCTCCGGCGCCGAGGACTGCACATTGGTGCCGCCGAGCTGGGTGACGAAATTGGCGATAGTGGCGTCGGCCGGCCGAATTTTCAGGCCCTTGATGTCTTCGGGCACCACGACTTTCTTGGTGCGGGTATGGAGCGCCGAAGGCGTGTGGACGAAGGCGAGGCAATATTTCACGTCTTTCATCTCAGTCGCCGCATATTTGCGGTACCAGGCATCCAGCCCTTCGGAGCCGCCCTTGGCATCGGAGATCAGGAAGGGGAGCTCGCCCGCGCCGATGATCGGGAAACGACCCGGCTGGTAGCCGGGATTGACGTAGGTGACGTCGGCGATGCCGTCGCGCGCCATGTCGTAATGGTCGAAAGCCTTGCCGAGCTGCTGGGCGGGGAAGACCTGGGATTTGATGGTGCCGCCGGACTCCTTCTCGACCGCCGCCGCCCAGTCTTCCAGAGACTTCTGCAACGGATGCGACGCCGGCACCCAATGCGAAATCTTCAAGTTGAAGGTTTGCTCCTGCCCGAACGCAGGCGTCACGCTGATCGCCAGCAGCAACGCCAACCACGTCTTCCTCATCGGCATCATCTCCCTTTTCTCGGGCCCTCGTCGGCCCTTTGCAGACATTGTTATTCGATATAATTATCTTTGCAAGCCGGCGGCCGAGACCGCAAGCCCTGCTTGCGTTGAAGCCTATAACATCGGAGGAAACAAGTATTGCGGACAAAAGTCGCAATCATCGGTGCGGGCCCGGCGGGATTGCTGCTCGGGCAATTGCTTCACGCCTACGGCGTCGACAACATCATCCTGGAAAAGCAGTCGGCCGAGTACGTGCTCAACCGTATCCGCGCCGGCCTTCTGGAGGAAGGCACGGTCAAACTCCTGGACGAAGTCGGCGCAGGTGCGCGGGCCCATCGTGAGGGCCTGATCCATGACGGGATCGAGCTTGCCTTCGGTGGCGCCCGTCATCGAATCGACATGAAGGGCTTCACCGGCAAGACCGTAATGATCTACGGCCAGACCGAGGTCACCCTCGACCTGATGAATGCGCGCAAGGCGGCCGGGCTCACCACCGTCTATCAAGCCGCCGATGTCACGCCGCATGATTTCGACACCGATCATCCGCGCCTCACCTATGTGAAGGACGGCGTCACGCACGAGGTTCACTGCGATTTCATCGCCGGCTGCGATGGCTTTCATGGAATCAGCCGCGCCAGCGTCAAGCCGCAAGCGATCGAGACGTTCGAGCGGGTCTATCCGTTCGGCTGGCTCGGCATTCTTTCCGACACGCCTCCGGTTTCGCCCGAGCTGATCTACACCAATCACACTCGAGGCTTCTCGCTCTGCACGATGCGCTCAACGACGCGCAGCCGCTATTACCTGCAATGTTCGTTGGACGACCATATCGACCAGTGGCCTGACGCGCGGTTCTGGGAGGAATTGAAGCGGCGACTGGACCAGAAGGCCGTCGACGATCTCGTCACCGGCCCCTCGATCGAAAAGAGCATCGCGCCCCTGCGCAGCTTTGTCGCCGAGCCGATGCGGTTCGGGCGAATGTTTCTGGCCGGCGATGCCGCCCACATCGTGCCGCCGACCGGCGCCAAGGGCCTGAACCTCGCCGCAAGCGATGCGCATTATCTCGCCGTCGCATTGCGCGAATATTACGACGAGAAATCGACGGCCGGCATCGACCATTATTCCAGCACCGCGCTGAGGCGAGTGTGGAAGGCGGTGCGCTTTTCCTGGTGGATGACCTCGATGCTACACAAATTTCCCGACACCGGCACCATCGGCGCGCGCATCCAGATCGCCGAGCTGGATTATGTCTGCAGCTCCAAAGCGGCGATGACCTCGCTAGCGGAAAATTATGTCGGGCTGCCGTTTTAACAGACGATCCGTCATCCCGAGGAGGCGCAATGACGGATAGAGGCCGCAGGACCTTTCAAACCCCCGCCGAAATCGCGTTTAAAACTTTGTAGGCGGTGAAACCGTCACAGGCTTCGCGTTCAATGGCGTCATCTGTCGCCAACACGCGGGCCGCCCATGATCGATCAAGTTCCAGAAGGCTTCGAGCCGCATTTCCGCAAGAGCCCGTTCACCGATCCCTGGGAGCCGCTTTATTCCAGGCGCGGCGAAAAGTCGGTCGCAATCGGATTGCGGCTGGCGAAACCGCACACCAATTCGCGCGGGCTCATCCATGGCGGCCTGATCGCGTCCCTTGCCGACAACGCTATGGGCTATAGCTGCTCGCAGGCGCTGGGCTGGACGGCATCGCTGGTGACGATCTCGCTTGCCGTCGATTTCGTCGGCTCCGCCGATATCGGGCAATGGCTTGCGGTCGACTGCGAGGTGATCAAGACCGGCAGCACCATCTGCTTTGCGCAGAGCCTGATCACGGCGGATGGGGCCAACATCGCGCGGGCCAATGCGAGCTTCCGCGTGGTGCCGAAGAAGGGTTGATTCCGTCATTCCGGGGCGGTGCGAAGCACCGAACCCGGATTCCCGAGGTTCGCTTCACGCTGCGCGTGCCCCGGAACGACGACAGTCACCCGAACCGCCAATCGGCGGTCTCGACCACGAGATCGATGAAGGCGCGCACCTTTGCCGACAGCAATCGCGGCGTCGGATAGACGATGTTGATCGGCAGCGCCGGCAGCTCGAACTTTTGCAGCACGACCTTGAGCCGGCCGCACAGGATCGCGGTTGCCGCCTGGTAGGCCAGCACGCGCGTCAATCCGCCACCGGCTTCCGCATATTGGATCGCGGCGTCGGCGGCGTTGCTGGTGAAGCGCGGGGTGACAGTGACGCGGAACTCGCCGCCATCCTTGGCAAAGCGCCAATCCGCAGTCGCCGCAGCGGCGCCGAACTGGATGATCTGATGTGAGCCAAGCGCTTCCGGCGTTTTCGGCTCGCCATGGGTCTTCAGGTAGGCGGGCGAGGCCACCACGATCCGCCGCATCGCGCCGACCTGGCGCGCAACCAGCGAGGAGTCCGGCAATGGCCCGATCCTGACCGCGAGATCGACACCGTCCTCGACCAGGTTGACCACGCGATCCTCCAGCCGCAATTCGCCGGAAACCTCGGGGTAGCGCTTCAAGTAGGCCGACATCACAGGGCTGACATGCAGCCGGCCGAAGCCGACCGGCGCCGAAACCACCAGCCGCCCCGCCGGACGCGAGCGCTCGCCCTCTGCGGCGAGCTCCGCCTCCTCGATATCGGCGAGAATGCGCCTGACGCGTTCGAGATAGCGCACGCCGGCATCCGTCAGCGCGACCTTGCGCGTGGTCCGCTGCAACAGCCGCGTCCCGAGCTTCTCTTCCAGGGCCGCAATCAGCCGCGTCACCGCCGGCGGCGACAACCCGAGCTTGCGGGCGGCGGGCGCAAAGCCCCGCTGGTCCGCCACAGTGACAAAGGTCTCCATGGCCTCAAGCCGGTCCATGGGATTATTCCATATCCCGTAACGATGAAGTGTCAATCGGCGCGATTGTTTAATCACGGAAAAGCGACATGTTTCGCGCAAGGAGGACCGTGATGTCAGACACCTGCCTCTATCCCAGCGACGTTGCATTCACGCCGGCGGTGAAATCGATCCAGTCCCGCAAGGGCTCCCGCGAAGCTTATGCCCATGTCGAACAGGGCCGTCCCTGGCGCACCGAGGTCGATGAGAACCTCGCTGCCTTTCTGGCTGATGCCGACAGCTTCTTCCTCGCAACCGCCTCGGCCGACGGCCAGCCCTATATCCAGCATCGCGGCGGACCGAAGGGCTTTCTCAAAGTACTGGACAGCCGGACGCTCGCCTTTGCCGATTTCGCGGGCAATCGCCAATACATCACGCAGGGAAATCTCTCGGAGAATTCGAGGGCCTATATTTTCGTGATGGATTACGCCCATCGCCGCCGGGTGAAGATCTGGGGCGAGGCGCGCGTGGTCGAGGATGATCCCGCGCTCACACAGTCGCTGATGCCGAAGGCCTATCGCGCGCGGGGCGAGCAGGCGATCCTGTTCAAGGTCACGGCCTGGGACACCAACTGTCCGCAGCACATTCCGCAAAAGTTCGACGCGGCCGACGTTGCGGCAGCCTTGGCAGCGCGCGATGCGCGCATCGCCGAACTGGAGGCCGAGGCGGCGGCGTTGAGGGAAGGGATCGCGAATCGTGGGGCGGGTTGAACGAAACCCACCATCGATTCGACCAAAGACACTCTACGCAGGTCTATCACCGTCATGGGGGGACAGCCCGGCTCTCGCAGCGGGGCCGCTCATCGTTCGAGGCGAGCTTACGCTCGCACCTCAGGACGACAGGATCGCGAGTGCATTACGCCGCCGCCCGTTCTCCCTTCCAGGCGAATTCCGGGTAATATTGCAGCATCATGCGGTCGACATAGGCGGCGAGGTTTTCGAATTCCGCGGCCCGATCGCGCAGCCTCGACGAGAAGAACGGCGTGAGGATTCCGGCGAGCGCGGCGAAGGCGGTGGCGTCAGTGCCACAGGGCCGCTCGCCCATCAGATAAGGTTTCTCGCCGAGCTGCACCGACAGGGCAAAGAGCGAACGCACTGCAAGCTCGACATCGTCATCCGGCGCGTGGCGGCCAAGGCCGCTCAACAAATAATTCTCGGCGACGCGGAACTGCGCGTCCTCGCGCAGTCTTTCGCGGGCGTGCTCGGGCGCGCCGTCGAAGAAATGCGACGGCCCCTTGGCGAAATTCTCCGGATCGACCCAGCGCGCGCCGACCAGCGCCCAATAGACATGATGCTCGATCATCCGCTCGAAGGCCCAGGCCTGCGCGCGCCGCTCGCGGTCGAACCCCGCGTCGAAATCAAAACCGTATTTGCCTTCGAGATGAGCGCGGATGAAGGTCGAATCGGCAATCACCTCGCCGTCATCCTCGATGAAGGGCAACTGCCCCTTCGGCGAGGCCGGCGGCATCGCCCGCTCCTTGCGAAAGGCGAGGCCGGCCATTTTGAGCTGGACCTCGGTTTTGGTTACAAACGGGCTGATTTCCGGCAGGCCGAAACCGGCACCAAAGCCATAGAGCGTGATCATGCGCGAGCTCCCGATGTCGTGATTGCCAGGAGCATGATCCGGACCAGGAGCGCCGCGTCAGCGCAAAGTGGCCGCCGGTTTTCCGAAAAGATCATGCTCGAACAAGGGCTATCGCTCCCCTGCTGCCACCATGGTGTCAGCAGCCGTCAGCCGTTCGGCGAATCGGGCTCCCCGGAGGGCGCGGCCGGCGATAGTTTCGAACACGATATTGGCGATGGCGATGAGCGATCGACACACAAGGGTGACGATCGCCCCGCGCAGGTCACAGGACGCGACGTCGAGGGCGATCACACGTTCGAACGCCCAGATCCGAAGTGAAGCCTGGAAGGCGTGCACGGAACCGCCGGCCAGGTTACAGAGAACGGTCATGGACAAATTCCCTTCAGTTGAAGCGTTGTGTCGTTATACAAAGCCCCTGCTGCCAACATGCTGTCAGCATCAGCAAGACCTCGTTTTTGAACGAGAAATTCCATGAGACGCGCCGATCGGTTGTTTCAGATCATCCAGGTGTTGAGGCGAACGCGCAATCCGCTCACCGCGGACGCGATCGCCATTGAACTGGAGACGTCGAAGCGGACGATTTATCGCGACATCGCCACCCTGATCGGCCAGCGCGTGCCGATCCGCGGCGAGGCCGGCATGGGTTACATTCTCGAGAAGGGCTTCGACCTGCCGCCCTTGATGTTGACGCCTGACGAGATCGAGGCGGCGGTGCTAGGGGCGCAATGGGTGGTCGGCAATGCCGATGCCGTGCTGGCGCGCGCGGCGGAAGATCTGATGGCCAAGATCGCCGACACCGTTCCGGAGCGTCTGCGTCCCTTCGTGCTCGAGCCCGCGAGCCGTGCCCGCCCCTATTGGCGCAAGGAGCCCGATCGCATCGACATGGCACGGACGCGCAGCCAGATTCACGAGGGCAAGAAGATCGCGCTGCGCTACCGCGACGAGCAGGGCCGCGACTCCGAGCGAACGATCTGGCCGATCGCGATCGGCTATCATGAAGCCGTGAGGATTCTCGCGGCGTGGTGCGAGCTGCGAAGGGATTTTCGCAGTTTTCGCACCGACCGCGTGATCGACGCGCAATATCTCGACGAACGATACCCCGAACGGCGCGATGCGCTGCGCGCGAAATGGCGCCGCAGCCTGGTCTGGGAGCATCCGAAAGATGTCTGATGCGAAAGACGCGCGCGGCGGCGCGGAACACCCCGGCAATCCCTGCCAGGCTTGCGGCGCCTGCTGCTCCTATTCGGCAAACTGGCCGCGCTTCTCCACCGAGGACGACGCGGCACTCGACCTCATTCCGCAGGACTTCGTCAACGCGCGATCGAGCGGCATGCGCTGCGAGGGCGACCGCTGCGCCGCGCTGCAGGGCAAGATCGGCGTTGCGACGTCGTGCGCGATCTATGCGATAAGGCCGGACGTGTGCCGCGCCTGCATGCCGGGCGATGCCGAATGCGCGATGGCGCGAAGGAAGCACGGATTGCCGGCCCTCGATTGATCGGGATTATCTCCGTCATCCTCGCGCAAACAGCATCGCCGTTTGTCGCTGGAGGCGCCAGCGTAAGCGAACACCTCAGCGTGACGGCTCGAAATAGATGCCGTGCCAGGTTCACGCCGTTACTGTCCGACCTAGCTCCTGCGCATCCACCTCGTCGTCGAGCGGCGAGAAGGTGGCGAGCGGCTTGGTCGAGAGCGTGATCGGCTTGCGGCCGGCAGAGGCGGGCCGGGCGTGGCCTGCGGGGGCGCGGGACTGCGCATAGAGGCTCGAGCCGACGCGTCCGCCCTCCTGGGCCAGTTCTGCCTGGCTGCAGCTTGCGGCAATTGCGAGCGCCAGCGAATGCAGATGGCTCCTGCGGTAGCAGAACAGCGCAAGCTTCGCCCGCACTTCGGAAGACACGCTTTCCACGAGCCGGGCAAGGCCATGCTCGTTGGCGCGGTACAGCTCGCCGAGCAGTTCATCCTCGACCGGGCAGGTTTCGCTGTCGTAGGCGTCGCGGCTGGAAAACATCGCAAATCCCCCCGGTGCGGAGGATGCAATGCAAGTTTCTAACGAATGGTTAACCAAGAGGCCGCCCTCCAGGGGAGGGTGAACTTCGCCGAAGATTGATATGGTGAAAAATCCTGCCGGTCTAATTCGCCGCCATGAAGATCGCGATCCCGAAGTCGGTGAGATGATGCAGGGCCTGATCGACGCCGATCACCGTCCAGAACCATGGATGCTCCGGCGTCAGGCCGTAGTGCGAGGAGGTGATCCCCTTGAGGCGATCGATCACGAAATGGATGGCAAAATCGATGAAGGCGACAAACCAGAAGCGTGGCGCAATGATCAGGATCAGCGCCAATGCAACCGCCAGATGTATCAGGCAGTGGACCAGAAGCGGCAGGCCCCAACCCGTCTTCTGATCCTTGCCATGGGCCATCCAGGCCGTCTGCAGCAGGAAGTCGGCGATGATGTGCTTCACCGTGAACAGCAGCATCCACCCGATCAGCGGGCCAAGTGGAACCGATGACGAGAGAGAGGGGAATGACAAACTGACTTCCTCGCTGAGACCTTGGATCGCACGGTGAAATGGAGGCGTTCAGCGCAACTTCTTTCAAAACCGGCCTATTCGACCCACATCGACTTTTATGACATTTCCCTAAGGGTATTGCACCTGCCGGGAACCCGAAAAATACCGGGTGTGGCTAACGGTAGCATTGTATGTGGGGCCATGCATCCCAATAAAGGTTACCGCGTGAGGCAATTTGCAATCCGGAACGGGGCGGATATCATCCCGCCAAGATGAGGTTTTTAGCGTTTTTTTAGATAGTTAGTTTTTCCGGGCAACCATGACCGCGCCAGAGGCGGCCATTGGCCGAACTGACCAGGTGAGGCCATGAGCGCCGAGGTCCCGACACCCGAGCCGCCGCGCCCCGCCCTTGCCATCACCAATCGTGGCCAGGTGCTGCTGTTCGCCCTGCTAACGGTAATCCTGACGGCCGTCACCGTGTGGGGCGGAAAGGCCGTGCTGAAACAGTCCGAAACCCTGACCTTTGTGGTCGGCGCGCCCGATGGCGACGAGGCGCGCTTCGCCGCGCGCCTCGCGAGCGTGCTGAAAAACACCTCCTCGCGGTTTCGCCTCAAGATTGTAACCGGCCCGGACAATGTAAAGGCGCTGACGCGGTTCGAGCGCCGCGAGGCGGATCTTGCGCTCGTACGCACCGATGCGAAGATCCCGCCGCGCGCCCGTGCGCTCGCCGTCATCGAGCACGATCTGGCGCTGCTGATCAGTCCCGGCAACAAGAAGATCAAGTCGCTCGCCGAACTGAAAAAGAAGAAGATCGCGATACTCGCCGACGGCGAGGCCAACGCCGCCTTCGTCCGCAACATGCTCGAGGCTGTCGATGCCTCGGATGCCGCCTCGCGTGCACAGACGGCGCCGCCGGGCGCGACGCCGGACAAGCTGTTTTCATCCGGCTTCGGCGCCGTCGTTGCGGTCTTCCACGCCTCGACGCCCGTGAGGGACAAGAGCTTCGCGCAATATGCAAGGCAGGGCAAATTCACTCTGAATGCGATCGACCAGGCGAAAGCGCTGGCGCGCAAGATTCCGGGAATCTCGGAAGAGACGATTGAGGCCGGCATGCTCTCGACCGCGCCGGAGATTCCCGACGACGATGTCGACACGATCGGACTGCAATGGATCCTGGTGGCGCAGGCGCAGATGTCGAGCACGACGGCCGGCGGGCTCGCCCGCATCATCTACGAGAACAAGTCCGCGCTCGGCCTCGACAACGGCTTTGCCTCCAGGATCGAGCCGGCGCCGACCGACAAGGACGCCTTCATCATCGCCCACCCTGGCGCGGCCGCCTACATCAACGACGATACCAAGTCGTTCATGGACCGCTACAGCGACATGATGTATCTCGGCGCCGGCGCGCTCAGCGTGATCGGTTCGATCTTTGCCG
>CAYVVB010000052.1:0-22262 GCA_964454955.1 uncultured Bradyrhizobium sp.
TCATTCTGTGGCGGCCGACCGGACTGATGGGGCTCTTCAACGAAGCCTGGCAACGGCACCTCGGGCGGCAGGGCGCGCCCGTGAGGACATCGCCATGACGGATGCGCTCGTGGTCAAGGGCTTGAGCAAGCGCTTCGGCGGCCTGCGCGCCGTGCAGGACGTCAGCTTCACGGTTAAGGAGAACGAAACTGTGGCGCTGATCGGGCCGAATGGGGCCGGCAAGACCACGAGCTTTCATCTCATCACGGGCTTTCACCGCGCCGATTCCGGCTCGGTGCTCGCGTTCGGACAGGAGGTCGTGGGCTTGAAGCCTCACGCCGTCTGCGCGCTGGGCCTCGCCCGCACCTTCCAGGTCGCAAAACCCTTTGGGGCGATGACGGTGCTCGCCAACGTCATGACCGGCGCCTTCCTGCGCGATCGCCACGTCGCCACGGCGCGCGAAAAGGCGCGCGAGGTGATCGCCTTCGTCGGCCTCGCGGCCAAGGAGCAGACGCCGGCAAAGGATCTGACCACCATCGACCAGCGCCGGCTGGAGATGGCGCGGGCGCTGGCGACGGAGCCGCGCATCTTGCTGCTGGATGAGGTGATGGCGGGACTCAACCCGGCCGAGATCGATCAGGCGGTCGCGCTGGTCGCCAAGCTGTCGGAGCGCGGCCTGACCATCGTGATCGTGGAACACGTGATGCGTGCGATCATGGCCGTCGCCCGCCATATCGTGGTGCTCGATCACGGGCAAAAGATAGCCGAAGGGTCGCCGAAGCAGGTCGTGGAGAATCCGGAAGTCATCCGCGCCTATCTCGGCACCGGCTATGTGCATGCGCCGGAGAGCGGAGGCGCGCATGCTTGAGCTGAAGGGCGTCGGCGCGGCTTACGGATCGGTGCCGGCGATTTCGCACGTCAGCCTCAACATCAACGCCGGCGAAGCCGTCGGCCTGTTGGGTGCGAACGGCGCCGGGAAGAGCACGACGCTGCGCGCGATCTCCGGGCTCGTCGGGCTGTCATCGGGCTCCATCACCTTTGACGGAATCGATGTCGCTTCGCTCCCGCCCTACAAGATTCCCGAATTGGGCATCGCTCATGTTCCGGAAGGGCGCCAAGTGTTTCCTGAAATGACGGTGCAGGAGAATCTGGAGATCGGCGCCTTTGTGCCGAAGGCCAAGGCCGAGCGCAGGCGCACCATGGAGCTCGTCTACGAGATCTTTCCGCGGCTCGCCGAGCGCAAGAAGCAACTCGCCGGCACCATGAGCGGCGGCGAGCAGCAGATGCTCGCGGTCGGCCGCGGCCTGATGCTGAAGCCGCGGCTTCTGATGCTGGACGAGCCTTCGCTTGGCCTCGCGCCCGTGATGACGGACGTCACCTTCGAGAAGATCGCGGAGATCCACAAGATGGGAACCGCGATCCTGCTGGTCGAACAGAATGTCAGCCGTGCGCTGTCGCTGGTCGACCGCGCCTATGTGCTGGAGAGTGGAAGCGTGATCATGCACGGCAGGAGCGACGAGCTCGCCAACAACAAGCAGGTGCAGGCGGCGTATCTGGGGATTTGAGCGTCATTCCGGGGCGATGCGAAGCATCGAACCCGGAATCTCGAGATTCCGGGTTCGGTCCTTTGGACCGCCCGGAATGACGGTTCAAGTAACCACCGCCCGCTTCGGCTCGACGATCTCGAACATGCGCGGGAATTCATCCATCAATCCCATCAACTCGGCGAGCCGCATCGGGTTGCCGCTCAGCTTGATCTTTCCGGCGGCGACGGCCTCCGGAAAGCTGGCTTGCTTGGCGATCACCTCGTCGAGCGTCGTGCGCGCGAGCGTAAAGCTGGCGTCCGCAGCCGCCGACTGCAGCCCCTCGCCATAGGTCAGCGCGCAGTTTTCCAGCGTCAATACAAAGCTCTCGTCGGTGTCGGTGAATTTCCAGTTCAGCACGATGTGCTTGCCTTCCGCTTTCGGGCCGTTCAGCCGGACGGCGAGCACATCCCATAATTGCTCGGTGCGAAGCGCCGCAAGCGTCTCGCGCGGCATGGCCGGGCGCGCCGGCACTGTCGGCATCCCCTGGCGCAGCTCCTGCGCGCCGAACAGATAGGCATTGCGCCAGGTCGAGCTCTCCGCGGCATAACCGAGCTGCTCGAAGGTGTCGGCCAGCAGCGCACGCGCCGACTGATTGTCGGGTTCGGCGAAGACGAGATGGCTTAGCGCCTGTGCGACGAAACGAAATTCGCCCTTGGCGAAATCCCCTTTTGCACGACCAAGCAGCGCTTCCGCGCCGCCCATATATTCGACGTATTTTTTCCCTGCCTCCACCGGTGGCAGCGGATCGAGACTGACCGGATTGGCATCGTACCAGCCGAGATACTTCTGGTAGATCGCCTTCACGTTGTGGCGGATATGGCCGTAATAGCCGCGGCCGTGCCACGCGCCCTCCAGGCTCTTGGGCAGGCGGATGGTCTCGGCGATCTCGCTCGCCGTCAGCCCGTGATTCATCAGGCGGACGGTCTGGTCGTGGGCGAACTTGTAGAGGTCGCGCTGCTGGCGGATCATGGTGTCGATCCGCTCGCCTCCCCAGACCGGCCAATGGTGCTGACCGCACATCGCGTCCGCCTTGCCGCCCCACAGAAGCAACGCCTCGTTGAGATATTTCGACCAGGCAAGCGCATCGCGCACATCGGCGCCGCGGAACGGCAGCAGGTTGTGGAAGTTGTGCGTGCAGTTCTCCGCGAGGTTGAGCAGCTTGTAACGCGGGACAAAGAAATGCATCTCCGCCGGCGCCTCGCTGTTCGGCGCCATCTGGAATTCGAATTCGACGCCGTCGATCATGCGCCGGTCCCCCGTCGCCATGATCAGATCGGTCGGGCGCAGCAGCGCGACCGATCCGACCGCCATCGATTTGCCGAGCCCGCAATCGACCTGGCCGCGCGGCCCTTTGGCGAGGAATGGCCCGAACTGGTATTGCGCGCGCCGCAGCATCGCGGGGCCCGCGATGATATTTTCGGAGACCGCATGTTCGAGAAAAAGGTTCGGGGCGATGATGGGCACTTTCGCGCTGGCGAGCAGGTCCTCGTCCAGAACGCCGCGCGCGCCGCCCCAATGGTCAGTGTGGGTGTGGGTGAAGATGACGGCGGCAACCGGCCGCAAGCCGCGATGCCTGAAATAGAGCTCCATCGCCGCGCGCGCCCCCTCGATCGAGGTCAGCGCGTCCACCACGATGACCCCGGTGTCGCCTTCGATCAGCGTCATGTTGGCGATATCGAAGCCGCGGACCTGATAGACGCCGGGCACGACCTCAAACAGGCCGTGCTGCATGTTGAGCCGCGCCTGCCGCCACAGGCTTGGATTCACCGTCGCCGGCGCCTCGGTGCCGGACAGGAAGCCGTAAGGCTCCAGACTCCAGACCACCCTGCCCTGCGGCGAGGTGATTTTCGCATTCTCGATGGTGCCGAGGAAGCCGCGCGCGGCATCGTCGAAATCGGCGGTGTCCTCGAACGGCAGCGCCTTCAGCATCGTCTCGTGCTGCGCGATGACCGCACGCGAGGCCGACTTGGGCGTTTCTTTGGAGGCGTCACCGGTCGCCGGCTGCGTCATGTTCGTTCTCCTTGGGATGCTGGCGGCAAGATTGCAGGTTTCTTACGAATGCAGGATATCGACGATCGCCTGCCCGGTCGCGGCCGTGCCGAGGCTGCCCCCGACATCGCGCGTCACGCGCCCCTCGCGCATCGCAATGGCGACCGCATCGTCGATCGCGCGCCCGGCGGATTCGAAGCGCACCGTGCCGGTACGCTCGCCATGCCAGGACAGCAGCAGCGCCATCGACAGGATCAGCGAGATCGGATTGGCGACGTCTTTTCCGGCGATATCGGGCGCCGAGCCGTGCGCGGCCTGCGCCATCGCATATCGCGCGCCGACATTGAGCGAGCCGCCAAGCCCGAGGCTCCCGGAAAGCTCGGCCGTGAGGTCGGAGAGAATATCGCCGAACATATTGGTGGCGACGATCACGTCGAACCGCTCGGGCTGGCGGACGACGTGCGCCATCATGGCATCGACCAGCACGTCGTCGACGGCCAGTCCGGCATAGCCGCGCGCCACATCGCGGCAAATGTCCAGGAACAGGCCGTCGCCCATCTTCAGCACATTGGCCTTGTGCACGATGGTGAGCCGCTTTCGCCGCTTCATGGCCAGTTTGCAGGCCGCATGCGCGATCCGCTCGCAGCAGAGCCGCGTGATCCTGCGCAGCGAGATCACGACGTCCGGCGTCACCAGCAGTTCGGCGTTGCCTTGCTCCATGTTGCGGTCGGCATAGAAGCCTTCGGTGTTCTCGCGCACCACCACAAGATCGAACTGGCCGAACCGCGCCGGCCTGCCCGAATAGGTGCGGGCCGGCCGCACATTGGCGAACAGGTCGAGATTCTTGCGGAAATATCTCGATGGATTGATCTCGCCGCGCGCTTCATCCTTGAAATCGAAGGTCGCGGTGGGGCCGAGAATCAAACCGTCTGCGGACCGCACGATGTCGAGCAGTTCCTCCGGCACGGTGGTGCCGGATCGTTCGAGGCTCGCATGGCCGACCGCATGCTCTTCGAGCGTGACGCCGAGTTGAAAGCGTTCGGACGCGGCTCGAAGCACGGCCACCGTTGCGGCCGCAATCTCCGGCCCGATCCCGTCGCCGGGTAGAACCACAATGCGCATGATGATCCTTAACGAAAGTTCGTTGCGCTAATCGTACGACGCCGGACCGGTATCGCGATAGGCCCAGCAGGCTTGCGGCGGCAGCGTCACCGGCGCCTCCACCCCGACGGTATGCCGGGCTGCGGTGCCGAGTTCGAGCACTTCGAGCCGGTGCCCGAACAGATCGATGTCATAAACCGTCTGCGTCCCCTGGTAGCGGCGGTCGGTCACTTTCGCGGTAAAGCAGTTGGCGCCATCCTGCCGGCCGATGGCGACATTTTCCGGCCGCAGCGCAATCCGCACCCTCTCGCCCGGCTCGAGCGGTTGCAACAACGCCGCCTCGGCGCGGCGTCCCTCGGCGATCTCGACCACACCGAATGTCCCGTTGCGCGCGACGAGCGTGCCCGCAAGCTCATTGGTGGCACCGGTGAAATTGGCGACGAACAGATCGGCGGGCCGGTTGTAGATCTCGTCCGGGGTACCGTTCTGCAGCTGCCTGCCTTCGCGCTTCACCCCGATCCGGTCGCCGAGCACGACGGCTTCGGCCTGGTCATGGGTGACGTAAAGCGCCGTCATGCCGGTCTGCTTCAGGATGAGGCGGAGATCGTCGCGCAGCCGCAAGCGCAATTTGGCGTCGAGGTTAGAGAGCGGCTCGTCCAACAGCAACAATTGCGGCCGGTAGACGATGCTGCGGGCGAGCGCCACGCGCTGCATCTGTCCGCCAGACAGCGCGACCACCGGTCGCTCAGCATATTCGGACAGGCCCACCAGTTTCAGCACCTCGTCGACCTTCCGGTTCGCCTCGGCGCGGGCGATTTTGCGGTGCTTGAGCGGGTAGACGACGTTCTGCCGCACCGTCATGTGCGGCCACACGGCATAGGACTGGAACACCATGCCGAGGTCGCGCCCGCGCGGCGGCACCAGCACGCCGCGTACGGGCGACGACACCAGCTTGCCCGCAATCGAGATTTCGCCGGCGGTCGGATGTTCGAGGCCGGCGACGCAACGCAGCGTGGTGGTCTTGCCGCAGCCGGAAGGCCCCAGCAGCACGACGATTTCGCCGGCCGGTACGGCAAAGCTCACGCCGTCGATCGCGGGACGACCTACCGCAAACTGCTTGTGCAGCCCGCTGACCTCGAGCGTCGCCGTCATGCTCTCAAACCCAGGCGCATGCGGATCACTGGCGGTACCCGTAGACCTTGTCCCAGTCGGCGACCCATGATCCGTGCAGCTTCACATATTGATCGAAGTTCGGATACCAGACCTTGACCACCTTGGGATCAAAGCCTTCCGGATAGACCGGCGCGACCTTCAGCGAGGTCAGGTTGCCGAGTTCCTTGATCATGAAGGTCTGGCCTTCCTTCGAGAGGCACCAGTTCAGGAACAGTTTTGCTGCGTTGGGATGAGCGGCGGTCTTCGGGATGCCCGTCGCGTAAGGATTGACCGGCGCGCCCTCGGGCGCAAAGAAGATCTGGATCGGCGCACCGTCCTTCTGCTTCGGGTAGATCGCGTTGTAGAGCAGCGGCCCCATCGCGATTTCGCCGCGCACCAGCGCGTCCGACATCGGCGCGCCAGAAGGATAGAGCACCGGGTGAGTCGATGCCTGCCTGGCCCAATAATCCTCGCCCAGAACCTGGCGCTCGAACATGATGCGGGTCCAGGTGGTGCCGCCGGATTCGGCGAACACTTCGCCCGTCATCTTGTCGTATTGCGGATTCGTCAGGTCCTTCCAGGTCTTCGGCGGATCCTTGACCAGCTCGGTGTTGTAGGCGATCGACCACACCAGCGTGGCGCGGGGCCAGAGCTTTGGCGAAATCTGCGCATCGGGGTTGTAGTCGGCGACGTTGGGCGGCGCATAGTCCTGGAACAGGTCGGTGAGCTCGGCCATCAGCGCGCGGTCGGAATGATCGACCACGTCGGCGATCAGCTTGCCGGCGGCGGCTTCGGTCTTGACGCGGGTGATGAGCTGGCCGCCCGGCGCGCGCACCATCTCGACCTTGATTTCCGGAAAGCGCTTGTTGAACTCCTTGATCACCTGCTGTTCGACTTCGGCAAAGTTCGCGGTGTAATAGACGAGCTTGCCTTCCGCTTTGGCCGCCGCGATCAGTTCGGGCGAGCCGAAATTGTCTTCGGCCCTCGCCGGCGCGCAGGCGAGAGCGGCAGCCAGACCGACGATGCCGGCCAAAGCGGTGATGCGCGAAATCCGTCCTTTCATGCGATCCTCCCTCTTTCCCTCATCTTATTCGTTGTGCGACCGCGCCCTGCGAGGCGCCGCGAGACAGCCAATTCGCGCCTCCGATCAGAAGTCCGAGCAGAATCGTCTGCACCAGGCTGAACGCCGCGGTCTTCCCGACATTGCCGCCTTCGTAATAGTCGAGCAGCAGCACCGACATCACCATGGTGTTGCTGGTGTAGAGGAACAGCGAAGAGCCGAGCTCGCGTACCGCCAGCACGAACAGCAGCGTCATCGAGGCGATCACGCCCGGCCGCGCCAGCGGCAGCACGATGGTCGCGATGGTCGCGAGCGTGCCTTTGCCGCAGACCCAGGCGGCCTCCTCCAGCTCGCGGTGAATTTGCAGGAACGAGGTCGATAGCGATTTCACCGTATCGGGCATGAAGCGGGCGATGAACGCCAGCGCCAGGATCCAGATCGTCCCATAGAGCCCGCCTGGAATGCCGATCCACGCCCATAGATAGGCGACGCCGATCACGAGCCCGGGGATCGCCACCGGCAGGGTCGAGATCAGGTCGATGCCGCGCCGGCCCGGCAGACGGGTGCGATGGATGGTGTAGCCGATCGTGAAGGCGAATGCGCCGCCGACGATGGCCGTGATGATGCCGACCTCGATCGTATTGTAGATCGAATTGAGGGTCAGCGGATTGTCGAAGATGGAATTGAAATGCATCAACGAATATTGCCGCATGTCGAACAGGCTCGCGACATCGCGGATGAACATGAACTTGCGGAAGGCGGCCACGATCAGCGCCAGCATTGGCAGGACGACGACGACCAACAGATACAACAGGCCGATCCCGAACGTGACCCAGCGCCAGCGCCCGAGATCCAGACTGCGCGGCCGGAACGCCTTGCCGGCGACGGTGATGAAGCTGCGTCCGCTCAACACCTTCTGTTGCAGGACCACCAGCCCGCCCGTCACCAGCATCAGGATGATCGCGACCGCCGCAGCGGTGTTGTAGAGCGGCGGCGACCAGTTGGTGAGCTTGAAGATATAGGTCGTCAGCACGTTGATATTGGCGGGCGCGCCGAGTACGGCGGGAACTCCGTAGATGCCGAGCATCACGATGAAGGACAGCAGCATGCCGGAGACGATTGCCGGCATGATCAACGGAAATGTGACCGAAAACAGCGTCGAGAACGCACTCGCGCCGGAAATCTCGGCCGCCTCTTCCAGGCTCGGATCCATGTTGCGCAAGGCGGACGCGGTGAACATGTAGACATAGGGCGCGTAGTAGATGCCGAAGACGAAGATCAATCCCGCCATCGAATAGAGATCGACGTGCCAGTCGAGGCCGGCCCATTTGAAGACGGTGTTGATCAGCCCGGTCTTGGGCGAGCCGAGAATGGACCAGGCGACGCCGGCAACCAGCGGCGGTGCAAACAGCGGCAGGATGCTGGCTGCCGCGATGAAACCCTTGAACGGCGTGTTGGTCCGCACCACGATCCAGGAGAACAATAGTCCGATCGCAACCGCAATCAGTGTGCCGCCGGCACACGCGATCAACGTGTTGATCAGCGCCTCCGCGACGTTCGGGTTGGCGAGCACGCTGAGAAAATTGTGCAGGGAAAGGCCGCTCAGGCCGAGCCCGTCCACCACCGGGTTGGTGTCGGTGAGCGCACCGAGCAGCAGCGTCAGCACGGGGTAGATCACCAGAAATGCAAGGATCGCCAGCAACAGCGCAACCCACGCGGCGGCCATGACGCCACTCCTGCGCTTTGCCGCAATGCCGAAAGTAGCGGCCACGATGCGCCGGCCTGCCTGTCCTTTCAAAGCGTGTTCCCCTGAAGGGCGGCTTATTTTATTCTTGTGGCCGCCATCGGGAGAAGCGTAGTCGATCCGGCACCAGGCGGGAAGTAGCCGAAAGTCTGCCCGAAAATCGCCGCGAGGATCGATCGCATGGCCATCATGCATCCGCGCGGCTGTGGTGTGCCGCGCGGGTATACTAAATGAGCGGATTGTCTGGCCGGACGACCGTCCGGAGGCGGAGAGTTTCCCAAGCATGTTCGTCGATCGAAACGCCGCGAAAAGCCCCGCGACACCCGTGACCGATGGCTTGCCCTGGGAACGCCGACGCTGGGCGGTCGCCGCGATCTTCACGGCGCTGGCCATGGCCTCGCTCGATACGGCCATCGCCAATATCGCACTGCCCGCGATCTCCGCTGAACTTCGTGTCAGCCCGGCCGAGGTCGTCTGGGTGGTGAATGTCTACCAGATCGCATTGGTCGCAACGTTGCTGCCGCTGGGCGCGCTCGGCGAAATCGTCGGCCACGAACGCATCTATCTCGGCGGCCTCCTGCTGTTCACGCTGGCGTCCCTCGGCTGTGCATGCGCGTGGTCGCTCGAAAGCCTTTTGACCGCGCGGACGCTGCAGGGTCTCGGCGCGAGCGGCATCATGAGCGTCAATACGGCGCTGGTCCGCTTCGTCTATCCGAGCCGCATGCATGGCCGCGGATTTGGCCACAACGCGCTGGTCGTGGCCACCGCCTTCACCCTCGGGCCGACGATTGCGTCCGGCATCCTGGCGGTAGGGTCCTGGCCGTGGCTGTTTGCGGTCAACATTCCCTTCGGCGTCATCGCCATCCTGATCGGATTGAAGACGCTGCCGCCGACGCCGCGGAGCACCCATGCGTTCGATTTTCCCGGCGCGATGCTGGCTGCGGCCTGTCTCGGCCTGTTCATCATCGGGATCGGCAGCGCAGCGCATCAGGCCTGGCCGGGCCTGGTTGCGATCGAGTTGATCGCGGCGCTCCTGCTCGGCTTTGTGCTGACGCGCAGACATGCGGATCATCCGGCGCCGATGCTGCCGGTCGACCTTTTCAGGCGGGCGCTGTTTGCATTGTCGGCGGCGACCGCCGTCTGCGCGTTCGCGGTGCAGGGTCTCGCCTTCGTCTCCCTGCCCTTCTACTTCGAGGACGTTCTGCTGCGCTCGCAGGTGGAGACCGGCTTCTTCCTGACCCCGTGGCCGCTGGTCGTTGCGATCATGGCGCCGATCGGCGGCCGGCTGGCTGACCGCTTTCCGGCCGGCCTCCTTGGCGGCATTGGTCTCGTGATGCTCGCCATCGGAATGATGCTGCTTGCGGCCCTTCCAGCAAGCCCCAGCATCGCCAATATCGTCTGGCGCATGGTGATCTGCGGCATCGGGTTCGGCTTCTTCCAGACGCCGAACATGAAGGCGATCATGTCCAGCGCCCCGCCGCACCGCAGTGGCAGCGCCAGCGGAATCGTTGCCACCGCCCGATTGATCGGACAGACCACGGGCGCGGCGCTGGCGGCGCTGTGCTTCAGCCTCGCGGGCCGCAATGGCGCAACCATGGCGCTGGCGCTCGGCGCCGGATTTGCCGGAATTGGCAGCGTGATGAGCTTCCTGCGGCTGACCGTCAAATCGAAGGGCGCCGCCTGACTGCGACACCGGCAAGTTGAATTTCTTCCCTTGGAGTGAAGTTTCTTCGCTGCCGGTGAACGCAGAATATTGATTTGAACGGTTCCAGATTTGGCGCTCTAGATCTCGGCGACGTCCAATCGGTGGGTTGGACCAATCAGGGGATCTGCGATGGCAAGCCTCACAATCAACGGCAAGACTTTCAATGTGGATGTCGAACCGGATACGCCGCTTCTCTGGGTGATCCGCGAAAATGTCGGACTGACGGGCACGAAATACGGCTGCGGCATTGCACAATGCGGCGCCTGCACGGTCCATGTCGACGGCGTGGCGATGCGTTCCTGCAGCATGGCCGTCAGCGACGCCAGCGGCAAGCAGATCACGACCATCGAGGGCCTGGCGAACGACGGAACGCTCAACAAGGTGCAGCAGGCCTGGATCGACAACGATGTTCCGCAATGCGGCTATTGCCAGAGCGGAATGATCATGGCGGTCGCTGCCCTTCTCAAGGACAACCCGAAGCCGACCGACGAGGACATCAACGAGGCCATCACCAATATCTGCCGCTGCGGCACCTTCCAGCAGGTGCGCGAGGCGATCCACGCGGTTGCAAACGCGTAAGCAAAGAGGATGGCGGCCATGAACAAGCATGTTGCACCTCAGCTCAACCGTCGCGCCTTTGTCATCGGCACGGCTGCCGTCGGCGCCGGCCTTGCGCTCGGTTTCGATATCCCCTTCGGTGGCCCCCGCGTCGTCCGCGCCGCTGACGGCTCTCCGGAAGTCAATGCCTGGGTCGTGGTCCGGCCCGATGACGCCGTGGTCATCCGCGTCGCGCGGTCGGAAATGGGTCAGGGCTCGCTCACCGGCCTCGCCCAGCTCGTTGCGGAAGAACTGGACTGCGACTGGTCGAAGGTCAGCACCGAATTTCCGACGCCGGGACAGAACCTCGCCCGCAAGCGCGTCTGGGGCGAGTATTCGACCGGCGGCAGTCGCGGCATCCGCACCTCGCAGGATTATGTGCGCAAGGGCGGCGCGACCGCGCGGATGATGCTGATCCAGGCCGCAGCGGACGAATGGAAGGTGCCCGTTGCCGAATGCACGGCGGCCAACAGCGTCATCACCCACACCCCGTCGGGCCGGACCACAACCTACGGCAAGGTGGCGGAAGCCGCCGCCAGGCTGCAGCCGCCGGCCGATGTCAAGCTGAAGGATCCAAAGGATTGGAGGCTGATCGGCAAAGGCGTCAAGCGGCTCGACACCGCCGACAAGACCACCGGCGCGCTGGTCTACAGCATCGATCTCAAGCTGCCCGGCATGCTCAATGCCGCGATCAAGGACTGCCCGGTCACCGGCGGCAAGCTGAAAAGCTATGACGAGGCCAAGATCGCCGACATGAAAGGCGTGAAGAAGGTGGTGCGGGTGGGCGATGCCGCCGTCGCCGTTGTCGCCGACACCTGGTGGCACGCCAAGAGCGCGCTCGATGCCCTGCCGATCGTCTGGGACGAAGGCGAGAACGCAAAGGTCTCCAGCGCCTCGATCGCCAAGTGGCTCGCCGAAGGCCTCGACTCCGGGCCGGCCTATGTCGGCAATGCAAGCGGCGACGCCAAGGGCACGCTCGCGGGCGCCGTCAAGAAGGTGGAAGCGGTCTACAACTATCCTTACCAGAACCACGCGACGCTCGAGCCACTGAACGCCACCGCGCTCTACACGCCGGATAAATGCGAGGTGTGGTGCGGCACGCAGAACGGCGAAGCGGCTCTGGCCGCGGTGATCGAAGGTTCGGGCCTTTCGGCAGACAAATGCGACGTCCACAAGCATATCGTCGGCGGCGGTTTCGGCCGTCGCGGCCAGACCGACTATGTCCGGCAGGCGGTCGAGATCGCCAAGCAAATGCCGGGCACGCCGATCAAGCTCCTGTGGTCGCGCGAAGAGGACATGACGCACGGCCGTTATCATCCGATCACGCAATGCAAGCTGACCGGCGGCCTCGACGCCGACAACAACCTGACCGCGCTGCATATGCGCATCTCAGGTCAATCGATCCTGTTCAGCCTGCGGCCTGAGGGATTGATCAACGGCAAGGACCCGGCGACGTTCGCCGGCCTCAACGCCAGCGGCGAAGCCGCGATCGGCTATTCGATCCCGAATGTCCTGATCGAACATTCGATGCGCAATCCGCACATCATTCCGGGCTTCTGGCGCGGCGTGAACGTCAATCACAACGCGATCTACCTCGAATGCTTCATGGATGAACTCGCCCACGCGGCCGGCCAGGATCCGCTCGCCTTCCGTCGCAAGCTGATGGCCCAGCATCCCAAGCACCTCGCCGTGCTCAATGCGGTGGCCGACAAGATCGGTTGGGACAAGCCGGCGCCGGACGGCGTTCACCGGGGCATCGCGCAGTTCGCGAGCTATGCCAGCTATGTTGCGGGCGCGGCTGAAATCTCGGTCGTCGACGGCAACAAGATCAAGGTGCACAGGGTCGTCGCCGCCATCGATCCCGGCTATGCCGTCAACCCGGCGCAGATCGAGCGGCAGACCGCCGGCTCCTTCGTCTACGGGCTGAGCGCGCTCATCTACGGCGGCTGCACTGTCAAGGAGGGGCGCATCGAGCAGACCAACTTCGACACCTATAATTCGATGCGTATCAATGAAATGCCGAAGGTGGAGACCATCGTGATGCCGAGCGGCGGGTTCTGGGGCGGCGTCGGCGAGCCCACGATCGGGGTTGCCGCGCCCGCGGTGCTGAATGCCTACTTCGCCGCAACCGGCAAGCGCCTGCGCTCGGTGCCGCTGCGCGAGCAGAACATTACCTTTGCCTAGAGCATGATCCGGAAAAGTGTGCAGCGGTTTTCCGAAAAGATCATGCGCAGCAAAAATCGGCAAAGCGGCGGCTCACCGCGGGCCGCCGCTTCACTCCGGGATGGAGTTGATGGACGCGCAGCGCCAGGTCGGGCGGAGAGACGCCATTCGCGGCGTTGCGGCGCTCACGATGTCGCTGGCGTTGCCGTCGATTGTCCGCGCGCAAGGGGTTTTCCGCGTGGTCGTCATCGGCGGCGGCTTTGGCGGCGTCGCGTGCGCCCGGTCCTTGAAACGGAGCGACGAACAGATTCAGGTGACGTTGATCGAGCCCAACAAGACATTCACGGCCTGCCCCTTCAGCAACGAGGTCATTGCCGGGTTGCGCGACATCAAGGCCCAGCAATTCGGCTATGACCGGATTGCCGCCGCGGGCGTCAACGTCATCGCCCAAGCCGTGCAGAAGGTCGACCCGCAAGCGCGCAGCGTGACGCTCACGGACGGTTCTTTGCTTCGCTACGACCGCCTAGTGCTGGCCCCCGGCATTGCGCTGCGTTTCGACGCCCTGCCCGGCTATGATGAGGCCGCGGCGCAGAAGATGCCGCATGCCTGGCAGGCCGGCGAGCAGACGCTGCTGTTGCGCCGTCAATTGGAGGCCATGGAGGATGGCGGCCTGGTGGTACTCGCCGTGCCGGCGAACCCCTCGCGCTGCCCCCCGGCGCCTTACGAGCGGGCCAGCCTGATCGCGCATTACCTGAAGGCGCGGAAGCCGCGCTCCAAGGTGCTTGTTCTGGACGCCAAGGACACCTTTCCGCAACAGCGCCTGTTCGAGCAGGCCTGGAGCGAGCTCTATGGTGGCATGATCGAACGAATCCCGCTGTCGCAAGGCGGCAGGGTCACCGCGGTCGATTCCAACACCAGCACCATCGTCACCGAATTTGGCGATCACACCGCACAGGTCGCCAACGTGATTCCGCCGCAAAGGGCCGGCCATATTGCCGAGACTGCCGGCGCGGCCGACAAAACCGGCTGGTGCCCGATCGATCCCACCACGTTTGCGTCGAAGCTGCTCGGCGATGTGCATGTGATCGGCGATGCCTGCCTCGGCGGCGGCATACCGAAATCGGCCTCTGCCGCGAGCGCGCAAGGCAAGGCCTGCGCGGCAGCGATCATCAGCCTGATGGCCGGCAAGACGCCGGAGACGCCGAAACTATCCGGCATCTGCTACGACACGGTTGCGCCGGGTTATGCGTTTTCGCTCGCCGGCCTCTATCAGCCAAAGGGCGACATTTTCGCCGAGGTCGAGGGCGGCGGCACAAGTGCACTCGATGCGCCGCGCGAAGTGCGGGCGCGCGAAGCGCAACAGGCGCAGGACTGGTACGGCATGATTACGGGGGAAACGTTTGGCTAAACCGCTCACTTCCATTGCCATGCTTGCAGCGGCCGTGATGGCCACCACAGCGCCCGCCGAAGCGGACGCCCTGGCGCCCTACACCATCGTGGACGACGGCATTCCGCAATCGTTGACCGGCAAGCCGGGCGATGCGACGCGTGGCCGCGCGCTTGTGCTAGACCGCACAACCACCTGCATCCTGTGCCACCCCGGTCCGTTTACGGAGACCAGGTTCCAGGGCGATCTTGCACCAAACCTCGCCGGCGCCGGCAGCCGTTGGAGCACGAGCCAGCTTCGGCTGCGGCTGGTCGACGCGTCCCGTCTCAATCCGGCGACGATCATGCCCGCCTTTTACCGAGCGGACGGGCTGGTGCGGGTGGGCCGGAACTGGCGCGACAAGCCGATTCTCTCGGCGGAACAGATCGAGGATATCGTGGCTTACCTCGCAACGCTGCGCGACTAGGAAACCGTAATGCCCGGGCAAGAACAATCCACGCGCCGCCATTTTCTGAAAGCCGCCGGCAGCGCCGCCGTCATCGGCACCGTGCCGCTCGCCGTCGCGCTGCGACCTGCGGCAGCGACGCCCGGGATGCTCGATTCCGCCATTCGCAACGTCGTCGGCGAAGCGCCGGTCCAAGACGGCAAGGTCAAGCTCGAGATTCCGCCCTTGGTCGAGAACGGCAACACCGTGCCGATGACGGTGAGTGTCGCAAGCCCGATGACGGGGGATGACTTCGTCAAGAACATCCACGTCTTCAACGAAAAGAATCCGCAGCCCCATATCGGCAATTTCTACATCGGCCCCGCGGCCGGCCGTGCGCAGGTGTCGACCCGCATCCGCCTGGCCGACAGCCAGAAGGTGGTGGCGATCGCGCAATTGTCGGACGGCTCATTCTGGTCGACGAGTGTCGACGTCGTGGTGACGCTTGCCGCCTGCACCGAGGACTTCTGATGGCGTCTGCATTGATCAACGTTCCCAAGAAAGCCAAACGCGGCGACGTCATCGAGATCAGGACGCTGATGTCGCATATCATGGAAACCGGCTACCGCCACACGGCAGCAGGCACAATCGTGCCGCGCGACATCATCACAAGTTTCACCTGCCGCTACAACGGCCGCGAAATTTTCCGCGCCGACCTGTTTCCGGCGATTGCGGCAAATCCCTATGTCTCGTTCTTCACGACCGCGACCGAAAGCGGCAAGCTCGATTTCGAGTGGATCGGCGACAACGGGTTTCTCGAAACCGCCTCCGCGTCGATCACCGTCGAATGAGATGGACACCCGCGATCGCCCTGACGGCGCTCTTGCTCGCGGCGCTTCCGTCGCGCGCCGCCGAGATTCCGAAAGATCAACGGCGCTCCGGCTACAGCTTCATGGGGCCCGACAGCAAGACCATGCAGGACGACGACACCGCCAATCCGGGCATGCTCTGGGGGCTGGACGGCGAAGCGCTCTGGAACCGGAAGCCTGACGCCTCAAACAAATCCTGCGCCGATTGTCATGGCGACGCGCATACCAGCATGAAAGGTGTGGCGGCACGTTATCCGGCGTTCGACAGCGCGCTCGGCCGCCCCGTCGATCTGGAGCAGCGCATCAACCTCTGCCGCACGCGGCATCAGCAGGCGCCTGCACTCGATTACGAAACCCACGACCTTCTGGCGCTCACCGCCTTCATCGCCAACCAGTCGCGGGGCATGCCGATCGACCCCGGCAGCGATCCGCGGTTCGACCCCTTCCTTGAAAAAGGACACGCCCTCTTCATGCAGCGGCAGGGGCAACTCAATCTCGCCTGTGCCAACTGCCATGACGACAACTGGGACAAGCATCTAGCGGGATCTGCGATCACACAGGGACAGCCAACCGGCTACCCGATGTACCGGCTGGAGTGGCAGACGCTGGGCTCGCTGCAGCGCCGACTGCGCGGCTGCATGGCCGGCATTCGGGCGCAGCCCTTTGATTACGGCGCGCCGGAGCTTGTGGACCTCGAGCTTTACCTGATGTCACGCGCCGTCGGCATGCCGATGGAGACGCCGGCGGTGCGGCCTTGAGCCGCCGGCACGTCGCCCGCGGCGCCGATACGACAAAATGCCGCGTGGCCGGTCCCAGCTTGGCCCGGCTTTCCCGCGAACGGGCGTAGTCGATGTGACGTCCGCCACCCGAAACGCTGCATCCGAATTGACGACTCGGCTTTTGATCCCGACGGGATGACATTCTCTCTTTGAGGTCGGCACGAGGCCCGCCGGGTTGCGCGGCCGATTGCGCCCGGGGAGAGCGACCATGAACTTCTGGCAGCTGTCGGATGGAATCCGGCTGCATCATCAGCCTCATCACGGGCATGATGGCCATCAGGCGCATGGCCGGGCAGAGCTGGACCCGTCATCGAAATCCACCATCGACACCGGCGACGACAGCGCAGGCGATGGTGGCAACGGCTTCTTCTCCGGATTGGCTGTGAACGCTCCGGTCGCGATTTTCAAGCCACTTGATAGTGCCAACGCCGACATTCACGGCAAGGCTGATGCCCACCAGTCCAATGCGGTTCAGATCGATCAGCACGCCGTCCAGATCGCAGGCATCGGCGGCAATGGCGGCAACGGCAACGCCGCCCTTGGCGGAAGTATTTCCGCCGTCGAGCACGGTTCCGGCTCAGGCAATGCCTTGGCCAACCCCGGGACGATAGACAGCGGAGCCAACACAGCCGGCGATGGCGGAAATGGCTATTTCTACGGAGGCATCATTCACGCCTCCCTGGTCGTGTATGAGCCGATCAACGTCACGGTGGCCGCCGGATACGGCGCGATCGCCGTGGCCAACCAGACAAACGATGCGAGCTTCAATCAATCCGCCGTTCAGATGGCCGGCATCGGGGGAAACGGCGGCGACGGCAACATCGCTTCGGGAGGCAGCGTCGGACTCTCCGGCTCTTACCACGACGCGATCGCGACCGGCGGCAACAGCGCCGGCAATGGCGGTTACGGCTACTTCTCGGGAACGTTGGTGGATGCCCCGGTCGTGATCTACAATCCGATCAACATTGCGGTTGCGGCACCCGGTGGTACGGCCGAAGCTTCACAATCGAATCTGGTGGACATCAACCAATCCGTCATTCAGATGGCCGGCATCGGAGGCGATGGCGGAAACGGCAATTTCTCGATCGGCGGCAACGCATCCCTGCTCGGATATGGATCGGGATCAGGCGGCTGGATGACGGTTGACAGCGGCGGCGGCCAGGCCGGCAACGGTGGGAACGGCTCCTTCCATGGCAACCTCGTCCACACCTCCGTCGTGATCTATGACCCCGTCAACATCGCAGTAGCGGGGTACAACTCCACGACGCATTCCGTCCAGACAAACGAAGTCAATCTGGATCAGTCCTCCTCACAGACGGCTGGCGTGGGGGGCAGCGGCGGCAGCGGAAACCTCGCGTTGGGCGGCAACGCCGGCCTTGCCTCTTCAGGCCTCGCGAACGGCTCCGACGCGGTCACGACCGGCGGCAACAGCGCCGGCGATGGCGGCAGCGGCCATTTCTCGGGCAGCCTCATCGATGTCAGCGTCGCGATCTATGCGCCGATCAACATTGCGATCGCGGGTCCCCATTCGACGGCCGAAGCGGATCAGATCAATAACGTGCATATCGACCAGAGCGCGATCCAGGTCGCCGGTATCGGCGGGAGCGGGGGCAACGGCAACCTTGCACTGGGCGGCGACGTTGCCATGCATCTTCTGTCCGATCTTCATTTGCTGTCATAGCGGGCGGCATGCATGCCACGCAGCTGGCCTCGCAACTGGTCTTCCCACCATCACGGCGCGCGGGTCATGTAAATCTTTCGGGCGTGGCCCACCTGATCGGATGCATTCCATTTGGCATCTATCTCGTTCCGGGACCCGCGGACCACACTCGCCGCGCAATTCCGTCATCCTCGATGGATGACGTGCCAACACAACCCCATCCAGGAGGCTCAAATGTCCCTTCCCATTCCAAAGCCATCGATTCATGTTTCTGACTCAATCCAATTCAAGTCGATCAGCACCGGCGGTCAGAGCGTCGGAAATGGCGGTGACGGCACCGTCAAGGGAAACATCACCAATCAGCCGGTGCTCAAGTTCGATCCGTCCAACTCGGCAGATGGTGCCAGCGTGAAAGTCAACACCGGCGACCAGGTCTATCAAAAGGCCTCATGGGACGCAGGCAAGGCGAGCGCGGATGCCATCAAGGGAAAGGCCTACGCCAACGCCAACTCGAATGGCGACCAGAGCTCGAAGAGCGGTCACGACACATCGAAGGTCTATGCCAATACGACGGCCGACCAGACCAACAAGCTCTGGGTGGACATGCACCAGGAAGTGATGGCCGGCATCGGCGGCAACGGCGGAAACGATAACGCCGCGATGGGCGGCAGCGTCGACATCAGCTTTGATACCTCCATCTGACCTGCGGTCCGAACAGTTGGCGGAGACCGGCGGCAGGCGTCGCCGGTCTCCGATTGCCGCCGTCCGGTCCGTCGGCACGACGAACCGAAAGGGCCGCACTTCAAATCTGTGGCGGTGACGAACATGCCGATTCCGCCCATCCGCCTGCGTATTCTCCCGCCGCCGCGGACGGCGCTGGATGCGGCGCTGTGGGCCTGCGCGGGTCCGCTTGGTCTCGTGTTTGCCTATAGCTTCAGCTACAACCTGCTGCTCTTTGCTCCCCCCATCTATCTCCTTCAAATCTATGATCGTGTGCTGTCGAGCCGCAGCGGCGACACGCTTCTGATGCTGACGCTGATCGTCGCGCTCACCGTCGTGGTCGGAGGTGTGCTTGACGCCTTGCGCCGCGCCGTATTGGGCCGGCTCGGTGGATGGCTCGAAGACCGCCTTCGTCCGGCCGTGCTGTCGGCCTCGCTCGAATACGCCTTCCGTTGCGAGCCCGGGCGTGCATCGGAGATCTATCGGGATCTTGCTGCTCTGCGTCACTTCGTCGACTCCGGCGCATGCCCGATGCTGTTTGATGCGCTATGGGCACCTTTATTCCTCATCGTTCTTTTCCTCGTGCATCCCCTGCTCGGAGTGGTCGCGACCTGCGCCGCGCTGCTCATATTCGGCTTCGCGCTTGCCTCCGAACTCTTCACGGAGGAGGTATTGGCGAAGTCCGGTGCCGCGCTGTCCAGAACGTACAGCCGGCTCGCGACGGCTATCGGCAATATTCACTTCATCCGAACCATGGGAATGCTCGACGGGGCCGCACGCCTCATCGTCCGGTCCGCGGAAGACGCACGAGGTGAGCAAGACATCGCCGATCGGCGGCACGAGATCATCATGCTCGTCACCAAGCCGATACGGGCGCTGACGCAGGTTCTGATGATGGGTACCGCCGCGTGGCTTGTCCTCGACTACAGCAGGAGTCCTGCCATCATTTTCGCTGCGACGCTCTTATTCGGCCGCGCCGTCGCCCCGGTCGAAGGCGCGATTGCGGGCTGGAAAGCCTTGACGACGGCCGTGAGCGCCTATCGCCGGCTCGATGGTGTTCTCGCAGCCGCCGCCGTTGGACCAACGAATACAGACTTTCCCGCCGACCAATCACAGGGCGGCCTCATCGTAGACGGTGTTGGCGTCGGACTGCGCGGCTCGGGCCAGTTCCTGATCAGGGGTGTTTCCTTCACTCTCGCACCCGGTGAATGTCTGGGCATCATCGGTCCGTCTGGATCCGGCAAGTCGACGCTCGGCCAGATCATCGCAGGAATCGCGGCGCCTACGCAGGGCCGCGTGCTGCTCGGCAACATCGACGTCGCAGCCTTGCGCGAAGGCCGAGGCGGCTGCCGGCTGGGATATCTGCCTCAGGACATCAACCTCTTTGGGGAGACGATAAAGGACAATATTGCGCGGCTCGACGATTCCGATCTCGAGAAGGTCGTGGCAGCCGCGAAGCTCGCCGGAATCCACGACAGCATCATGCACCTGCCGGAGGGTTACGATACTGCTGTTGCCAATGGCGGCTTCGGCTTTTCACGCGGCTATCGCCAGCGTCTCGGCCTTGCGCGCGCATTCTTCGGCGATCCACGCCTTGTGGTGCTCGACGAGCCGAACGCCAGTCTCGACTATGTCGGCGAGCGTGTGCTGCTCGACGCGATCGAGCAAATGAAGATCGCCAACATCATGGTGATCGTCATCACCCACCGGATGGGCATCCTCGCAGCCACGAACAAGATCGCCATCATGGAGGGCGGCATGATCACCGCGTTTGGCGAGAGCGAAGACATCTTCGAACGCCATCTGAGCCGGCCTCAGGTTCCGTTGCAGGTCACGCCGCCTGGGAGCGGGCCCGCAGCCTCCAAAGTGTCGCCGGAGCCAGTCGTCCCGTGACCCGCGAGCCGCAAGAGATGCAGCCGCCTGCTGTCCCCTCTAGGCAGCGGCTTGGTGCCGTGATCACCGCGATCGACGATTTCGAACCGATCGAGTTTCCCTGGTGCAAGGTACCGACGCCGAGATCGCCGCGCAGCAGGCTTCGCGGGGTGACGCTGGCAGGCAACCTGCTGGTCGGCTGCTACGTGCTGGGTTTGGGAGTTTGGTCGGGCTTCGCTCCGCTTGAAAGTGCCGCGGTCGCTGCCGGCGTCGTCGAATCGGAATCGAGCCGCAAGACGATCCAGCACCTGGAGGGCGGCATCATCAGGACAATTTTCGTCGCTGACGGCGATGTCGTGCGCAGCGGACAGACGCTGATCGCATTGGACGATACCAGGGCCCGCGCCGAGGTGCAGAGCCTGCAGGGCCAGTTGTGGGACGCCATGGCACGTGAGGCGCGGCTTCGGGCCGAGCAGCAGGATCAGGAGCGGCTCTCGTTCCCGGCTGCGCTGGAGGCGGCAGCGGCGGCAAATGTGCCCGCCGCGACACTCCTGACCGCCCAGCGAAACATCTTCGAGACGCGCCGGCAGGTGTTCGAATCCCAGATTGCCGTGATCAGGCAGAAGAAGACCGAGATCGACAAGGAGATCGAGGGCCTCAAGGCGCAGCACGCCGCCGCAACGCAGCGCGTCGATATCGTGCGGGAGGAACTGGATATGGTCGCCACCCTGGTCGACAAGGGTCTCGAGCGGCGTCCGCGCCTTCTGAATCTGCAGCGGGAAATGGCCGATATCGAGGGCCGCCGGGGCGAGATCGCCGCGCAAATTTCGCGCGCCGAGCAGGTCATCAACGAATCCAGCGCAACGCGCTACAGGCTGGAGAGCGACAGGCAGAACGAGATTGCCCAGTCGCTGCGTGAGGCGCAGAACCAGATATTCCAGCTGCGTGAGAAATTGCTGGCGGCAGAAGATCAACTATCGCGGACGGAGATCAGGGCGCCAGAGGACGGTGTCATTACCGATCTGCGGGTTCACACGCCGGGCGGGGTGATCGGGGCCGGCGCCCCTCTCCTGGACCTGGTACCGCGGCAGGATCGCCTGATCGTGACCGCGCGCCTCAGGCCCGAGGATATCGATGTGGTTCATCCCGGACTGGACGCCGACGTGCACCTCGTGCCCTACAATCAGCGCCGCGTCCCGCGCCTCAAGGGAACGGTGATGCACGTGTCCGCCGACCGCCTCCTCGACAAGCGGACCGACCAGCCATATTACGCGGCGAAAATTCGCGTCGAGGATCCGCGGATCGTCGAGCACGGCATCAAGATCATTCCCGGAATGCCGGCGCAGGTCTTCATCACGACCTGGCGCGGCACCGTGGCGCGCTATGCGCTGAGACCCCTGCTTGATACCTTCATCAATGCCTTCCGCGAGGATTGAACTAGACGCGGAATGCGCCCCTCCTCTCAAGATGGCTGG
>CAYVVB010000053.1:0-6280 GCA_964454955.1 uncultured Bradyrhizobium sp.
TCTCGCGTTCGAGCCGCCGGGCGACCTCGCTCTTGGCCTGATCGATCGTCATGCCGTCAAGGAAGCGCGAATTGATCATGGTGCCGTCGCCGTCATAGGCGACATCGGTGATGACGAAGCTCGCGGGGTCCTGGCCCGGTGGACAAACCACGGGCGTGTTGCCCAGGCCGTACCGGTTGACGAAGTCGAGGTCGCGCTGATCGTGGGCCGGGCAGCCGAAGATGGCGCCGGTGCCGTATTCCATCAGGATGAAGTTGGCGACGTAGACCGGCAGCACCCAGTCCGGATCGAACGGATGCATCGCGCGGATGCCGGTATCGAAACCCTGTTTCTCGGCGGTATCGATGATCTCCTGCGCGGTGCCGATGCGTTTGATCTCGGCAATGAACTCGGCCAGTTTCGGGTTTTTGGCGGCAGCCGTCTGCGCCAGCGGGTGATCGGCGGCGATCGCCATGAACCTGGCGCCGAACAGCGTGTCGTGGCGCGTGGTGAAGACTTTCAGCTCGGTCTCGCCGGATGGTGCGGTGGCCGGATCAAGCGCGAAGCGGACGAGCAGACCTTCGGAGCGGCCGATCCAGTTGCGCTGCATCAGCCGCACCTTGTCGGGCCAGCGGTCGAGCGTGCCCAGCGCGTCCAGCAGGTCCTGGGCGTATTTGGTGATCTTGAACACCCACTGGTTCATCTCGCGCTGCTCGACGACGGCGCCCGAGCGCCAGCCGCGGCCGTCGATCACCTGCTCGTTGGCGAGCACGGTCATGTCGACCGGGTCCCAGTTCACCTTGCGCTTTTCCCGCTCGGCAAGGCCTGCGCGCAGGAAGTCCAGAAACAGCTTCTGCTGATGCTTGTAGTAGGAGGGATCGCAGGTCGCGACCTCGCGTGACCAGTCGAGCGACAGGCCGATCGATCGCAGCTGCTTCTTCATCGCCGCGATGTTGTCGTAGGTCCATTGTCTGGGCGCGACCTTGCGCTCGATCGCCGCGTTCTCCGCGGGCAGCCCAAAGGCGTCCCAGCCCATCGGGTGGATCACGTTGAAGCCCTTGGCGCGCATATAGCGGGCCAGCACGTCGCCCAGCGTATAGTTGCGGACATGGCCGATGTGGATGCGCCCGGACGGGTAGGGGAACATCTCGAGCACGTAGTATTTCGGCCGCGGGTCGTCGTTTTTCGAGGCGAAAATCGCCTTTTCATCCCACTGGCGTTGCCAGCGCGGCTCGGCTTCACGGGCGTTGTAGCGTTCGGAACTCATTCAATCGCGGGCTTTTTTCGTGGATTCGGGCCGTCTTGAAGACGGCGGACTAGGCCACAAAAGCGGCCGGACGGTCAACGCCCGAGCGCTTCAAAAATGGCGCCGGCGGGGCGGCTCAGCCCACCAGCGCGATATCGCTGCCGCCGTCCGGGCCCCGCAAAAAACCGTGTTCGACCACGGTGTTGCGGCCCCGGTGCTTGGCGGCATAGAGCGCGGCATCCGCCGCCTCTATCAGGTCGACCGGACGCTGGGTCTCGTTCGGCGTGGTGCAGGCCACGCCGACACTGACGGTGACGCATTGGTGGGGCGAGGTCCGGTGCGGCAGCGCAAGTTCCAGCACGGCTGCGCGCACGAACTCGCCGATCTCGCGGGCGCGGTCCGTGGCGGTATCGGCCAGCAAGAGGCAAAACTCCTCGCCGCCATATCGCCCGGCAAAGCCGAGCGTCTCGGCGGCGATGGCGGACAAGGTCTCGCCGAGCCGGGTCAGGCAGGCGTCGCCTTCGGGATGCCCATAGGTGTCATTGTAAAGCTTGAAATGATCAACATCGATCATCAGCAGCGACAGCTCGCAGCCATATTGGCGGGCCTTCATCCATTCAAAGTCGAGCCGGCTCTGGAAGCCGCGCCGGTTGGCGAGCCCCGACAACATGTCGATCGAGGCGATCGTGGCAAGGTGGTCGTTGCTGGCCAGAAGCTCGCGCTCGCGCTGGCTGAGTTTTGCCGCCATCGCATTGAACGCGCGCGCCAGCGGTACGAATTCGGAAGGGAGCCGGCGGCGCGTGGCGCGTGCCGACCAGTCGCCCTGGCCGAAGCGCTTCGCCGTCGCCGCCAAAAGCTGGATCGGCTCGACGATGAGTTTCTCGGCCGCGATCAGCGCGCCCAGCAGCACGAACAGGCTCACCAAAGCGAGCTCGAGATAGGCAGTCATGATGTCGCGATCGATCGCAGCCGTCACCTGTTCTTCGTCGTTGCTGACGATCAGGCGCGCGCCGGTGCCGGCGATGCCTGCGAAGCTGATCGCCCGTCGCGCGCCGTCGACGCTCCTCAAGGACAGCGAGCCTTCGTCCTTGTCCGAGGCAAGAACGGACTCCGCAACCTCTGACAGCAGCGGCACCTGGTACAGCGACTTGCCGACCAGGTCGGCCTGGTCGGAAGCGGCGGCGAGGATGGTCCCGTTGCTGTCCAGCAGCACCGCCGAGACGCCGGGCCGGTCGGCGAGGTCCTTCATCAACTTCGACATCCAGTCAAGATTGACGACGGCGAGGATGACGGCGTCGCTTTCGCTGTTGATCGCGGAAACCGGATAGGCCGCCATCACCATGGGAAGCTGGTTCAGCCTGCCCATCAGGAAATCACTGAAGACGAAATCACGCGACGCCTGCGCCTTCCGGTAATAAGGCCGGTCGCTGAGATCGAGGCCGACGGAGACGTTGCTGGTCGAGCACTGGACATGTCCGTCGCCGCCGGCGATCGAGATAGCGCGGATCCAGGGGAGGTTGGTCGGCAGGCTGGCACGCAGGATGTCGCAACTCTTGGCGATGCCGCCGACCGAAGCCCTGATATAGGCGGCTGACTTCATCACCGTCTCGACCGATGAAATCACTTCGCGCTCGGTGTCGGCGCTATGTTTGACGAGACTTGAAAACTCGGCTGCTGCGGCCGCGATCTGCTTGGCCCGCGCGGCCTCCAGGGAGCGCGCGCGTTCCAGCATCAAGGGCACCACCAGGATGAGCGCAAGCAGAGCCAGCCGCGCGCGAATGCCCAGCACCTGCTTGAGTTTAACTCGTTTACGGTTGAAACTGACCCGAGACATCTGCGTTCCCACCCCGCGCGCGAGGGTACGGGGAAGGGTTCAAGAAGCCTTTCCCGAACTCGGTAAAATTCGAGCGACCTCCCGTAAAACTACGATCCGGCATGTGCCATGGCGCCTGAAAATCCGTCTGCAGCAACTTCGCATTCACCAAACGCACTCGCCCAGGTCGAGGAGGAGATCGCGCGCGCCTGCAGGGAGGCGGGCCGCGATCGCGCCTCCGTCACGTTGATTGCAGTCTCCAAGACCTTTCAGGCCGACGCGATCGCGCCCGTGATCGAGGCCGGCCACCGTGTTTTCGGCGAAAATCGCGTGCAGGAGGCCAAGGTCAAGTGGCCAGGGTTAATGGCGGCTTACCCGGACCTCGTGCTGCACCTGATCGGGCCTTTGCAATCGAACAAGGCCAAGGAGGCGGTGGCGCTGTTTCATGCCATCCATTCGGTTGATCGTCCGAGCATTTGTCAGGCGTTGGCCAAGGAGATCGAATCACAGCAGAAACACCCGGAGTTGTTTGTGCAGATCAACACGGGCGAGGAGCCGCAGAAGGCCGGCGTCGCGCCCACCGAGGCGGATGCGTTCATCGCGAGCTGCCGCGACCGATATGGGCTGACGATTTCCGGGCTGATGTGCATCCCGCCGGTCAGCGAGGCGCCGGGGCCGCATTTTGCCCTGACCGCGAAGATCGCCGCGCGCAACGGCCTGCGGAATCTTTCCATGGGCATGAGCGCGGATTTTGCCACCGCCATCAAATTCGGCGCCACGCATGTGCGCGTCGGATCGGCGATCTTTGGCCACCGCTAGCTGCTTGGATCAGCCGAACCCCACCGAGACTCACCCGATCACAATTCTGGTTTGCGGGGAAAGCCGCCGCAGCAGGCGCAGCATGGCCGATCGGGTCATGGAGACGCAGCCGGCCGTGGGGCCGAAATTATCCCGCGCCAAATGCAGGAATACGGCGCTGCCGCGGCGAGCGATACGCGGGCAGGTGTTGTGGTCGATCTCGACGATGAAATCGTAGAGATGATCGTCGCGTTTCAACCGGTCACCGCCGCTGCCCGGCTTCAAGCGCCACGGCCGATTGTAATGGCGGTCATTGGGGTCCTCGCACCAGCCATCGTCGGCCCTGATGGGCCGAACCGGCAGGAATGTGCGTGGCCTCTGATGGCGGTCGGCGCGCCACCACAACTGCCGTGGCCGGAATATCCCCCGGGGGGTCGCGCCGTCGCCTTCGCGCTTGTTGGCCAGGATGCCGGCCCGGCCGAGCGCCACCGGAACCGTAAGCCCTCCTGCCGTGAGCCAGCCCCGGCGGGGATCGCCGGCCGCGCTACGGATCGAGACGGAAGAGAGCGGCCGGCCATTGCGAAATTTATCATAAGTAATTGAAATAAGCCGCCTTTCCGTGGGAATCGTATGTTGCATAGTGCCTCTGCGTTTCCCGCTCCATTACAGGACATTCATCTGAATGCCCTGGGTTTGTGGGATAATGTTTGTTCTGGCTTGTGAATCGGTAACGGCCGCCTACTTGACCATGTATTCCACATGAGGTGGCCCCACTTGCAACAGGGCGGGTCGAAGGCGCCTTCCGCTCCCACGGCAGCCCCTTAGAGGATGTAGAGATGGCCAATGCCCGCAAGATCCTGATCGTGGATGACGATACTGATCTGCGCGATATGTTGGTGGAGCAATTGTCGCTGCACGATGAGTTCGAAGCTTCCGCGGTCGATACCGGCGCCAAGGGCGCGAGCGCAGCCAAGACCAATTCTCCCGATCTGGTTCTGATGGATGTGGGCCTGCCAGACACCGACGGCCGCGAGGTGGTGCGCTCCTTGCGCAAGGGCGGCTTCAAGGCCCCGATCATCATGCTGACCGGTCACGATACTGATTCGGACACGATCCTGGGGCTCGAATCCGGCGCCAATGATTATGTCGCCAAGCCGTTTCGTTTCGCAGTGTTGCTGGCGCGGATCCGGGCGCAGCTTCGCCAGCACGAGGCCAGCGAAGATGCCGTCTTCTCGGTCGGCCCCTATAGTTTCCGGCCCGGTTCGAAAATGCTGAGCGCGGCAAACGCGCGAAAGGTCCGGCTGACGGAGAAGGAAACCGCGATCCTGCGCTTCCTCTATCGGGCCGGGCAACTGCCGGTGTCGCGCGAAACCCTGCTGCAGGAAGTCTGGGGCTACAACTCGGGTGTCACAACGCACACCCTGGAAACCCACATCTACCGGTTGCGGCAGAAGATCGAGAAGGACGCCGCCAACCCCGAAATCCTGGTCACGGAAGCCGGTGGCTACAAGCTGGTACCGTGATACGCTTTGGGACGCGATTCGCGCGGATAGACGTGTCCCGATCACCGGTTCTGAATGTCGATCGACGATGATGTGACCCTCCTGGAGCGGGTCCCGACGCTTCGCCTGTTGGGAGATGCTTCGCTGCGCATGCTGGCGATCGGCTCCGAGCAGCGCAATGTCGCGCGCGGCGAGAAACTGTTCAGCCAGGGCGACGATGCCGATTGCGGATTCATCGTTCAGCGCGGCGCGTTTCGCATCCACGATGATCACGGAGCCGAAGTGACGGCGGGTCCGGGCGCGCTGATCGGGGAGCTTGCGCTGGTGGTCGCGATGCGGCGCCCGGCGACGGCCGTTGCGCTGGAACATTCCGCCGTGATCCGTATCGCACGCAGCCTGTTTCAGCGTGTGCTGGAAAGCGATCCCACGGCAGCCCAGCGGCTGCGCGACGAGTTCGCCAACCGCTCGAGCCAGATCGCCAGCGACATCATGATGGCGGGCGCGAAGCTGAGTTCGTAGCGGGCATTGCGGCTGGGCCGACGTTGGGTCGTTGTCCTGTTCAAGTATCGAAATTCCTGCAGACTACCCTTCGAGACAGGCCGACGCGGAAATGAAGCTGCGCGGCATGCCGCCTCTTCACCTCGCCCCGCTTGCGGGGGGAGACGATCGTCGCAGATTACATACCGCGCAATCACATCCAGATTCGAATTTCAGACAGCCGCAATGACGAGTCACAGACAAAGCTCCGTAGTCTCGCGGCGCGTTTCGCCCGAGTTTTGCATCCGTCTTCACCCTCCTTCAAACAGAGGGCGCAGGGAAGACCGGGTGGCCGCTGCACCCGGGGCCCCCGCGCAAAAAGGAATTTGCGCGAGCGCGTTGACCACAGGTACAGGCGGAGACACTCCGGCCTTCCCTGCGCAGTGGTTTACGGCTTACTCCGCG
>CAYVVB010000054.1:0-4723 GCA_964454955.1 uncultured Bradyrhizobium sp.
CGGAACAACTGTTCTTTTCTGCCGATACGTCCTATCTGTGCCTTGAGGACAGATCGGCAGGAGAAGCGCTTTGAGCGTGACGCAGCAACAGGTTATGGATGCCCTCGCCAGGGTGAAGTCACCGCGCGGGGGCGCCCTGACGAGCGCTAATGTCCTGTCGCCGATAGCGATCAACGACGGCAAGGTCTTCTTCTCCATCAACGTCGATGCGGCCGAGGCGCGAGCCTGGGAAAGCGTGCGCGCGCAGGCCGAAAGCGCGGTGCGTGCGCTTCCCGGCGTCACCACCGCCATGATCGCGCTGACCGCCGAGCGCAAGCCGGGCGCGACACCGCCGCGCGGAGCGCCCGGGGTCCCGCCGGCCTCATCGCATCGGCCGCCGCACAGCCCCGCCGGCTCACCGATGGCGCGACAGGCGGAGATTCCGGGTATCGCTGCCGTGATCGCGGTTGCCTCCGGCAAGGGCGGCGTCGGCAAGTCGACCACCGCGCTCAATCTGGCACTGGGCCTGCGCGATCTGGGCCTGCGCGTCGGGCTGCTGGATGCGGACATTTATGGCCCGTCCGTGCCGCGACTGACGGGCATCCGCGAGAAGCCCGAGCTCAACGACGAACGGAAGATGATTCCGATCGAGCGCTTCGGCCTTTCGATCATGTCGATCGGCTTTCTGGTCGATGAAGAGACCGCGATGATCTGGCGCGGCCCGATGGTGATGTCGGCGCTCACCCAGATGCTGCGCGATGTCGTCTGGGGCCGGCTCGACGTGCTGGTGGTGGATATGCCGCCGGGCACCGGCGACGCGCAGCTCACGCTCGCACAGAACGTTCCGCTGAAGGGCGCGATCATCGTCTCGACGCCGCAGGATCTCTCGCTGATCGATGCGCGGCGCGGGCTTGCGATGTTCAAGAAGGTTAACGTGCCCGTGCTCGGCATCGTCGAGAACATGAGCTATTTCCAGTGCCCGCAGTGCGGCACGCGGTCGGACATCTTCGGCCATGGCGGCGCGCGGCATGAGGCCGAGCGGCTGGGGGTGCCGTTCCTGGGCGAGATTCCGCTGCACATGGCGATTCGCGAAACCTCGGACTCCGGCAATCCCGTGGTGGTGAGCGAGCCGGATGGACCGCATGCGGCAATCTACCGCGCGGTCGCTGCGCAGGTCCGCGATCAGCTCCGGGGCGTGATCGCGGCCGCCTGAAGGGCCGCCTTCCCAAGGCTATGCAACTTTCGTTTAAGTAGCATCGTCATGCCTTTGTTGCGTTTTGCTGCAGCCATTTCCGTGTTAAAGGCCCCGCCGGAGCGCTTCGGTTCGACCCAGCAATGCGTGTCGCCGGAAGATCGCTGCAGGAATTTGGGAAAACGCGCCAAAAGGAGAAGGCCTTAATGAAGCGTCGTGATTTTTTGAAGGTTTCGGCAACCGGGGCTGCTGCTGCGGCGGCGGTAGCATCGCCAGCGATCGCGCAGTCCTCGCCCGAGATCAAGTGGCGCCTGACCTCGAGCTTTCCGAAGTCGCTCGACACGATTTACGGCGGGGCTGAGTACTTCGCCAAGCAAGTCGCCGACCTGACCGACAACAAGTTTCAAATCCAGGTCTTTCAGGCTGGTGAGATCGTGCCCGGTCTGCAGGCGCTGGACGCCACCTCCAAGGCAACGGTCGAGATGTGCCACACCGTTTCCTACTACTATGTCGGCAAGGATCCGACCTTTGCGATCTACGCGTCGGTGCCGTTCGGCCTCAACGCGCGCATGCAAAACTCCTGGTGGTATCAGGGCGGCGGCATGGAGGTCGGCAACGAGTTCTTCAAGAAGGCTGCCAATGTGATCGCGTTTCCCTGCGGTAACACCGGCACCCAGATGGGCGGCTGGTTCCGCAAGGAGATCAAGACGGTTGCGGATCTCTCCGGCCTGAAATTCCGCATCGGCGGCATCGCGGGTCAGGTTCTGCAGAAGGTCGGCGTCGTGCCGCAGCAGCTTGCGGGCGGCGACATCTATCCGTCCCTGGAGAAGGGCACGATCGACGCGGCCGAATGGGTCGGTCCGTATGACGACGAGAAGCTCGGCTTCCAGAAGGTCGCGAAGTACTACTACTATCCGGGCTTCTGGGAAGGCGGGCCGACCGTCCACGCGTTCTGCAACCTCGACAAGTGGAACGAGCTGCCCAAGAGCTACCAGGCGGCCGTGACCAATGCCGCAGCCAACGCCAATAGCTGGATGGCTGCGCGCTACGATATGCAGAATCCTTCCGCATTGAAGCGGCTGGTTGCGGGCGGCACGCAGCTGCGTCCCTTCACCAACGAAGTGTTGGAGGCCTGCCTCAAGGCGACCAACGAGCTGTGGGCCGAGATCTCCGCCAAGAATGCCGATTTCAAGAAGTCGATCGACGCGATGCAGGCCTACCGCTCGGATCAATATCTGTGGTGGCAGGTTGCCGAATATACGTTCGACAGCTTCATGATCCGGTCCCGCACCCGCGGCTGATCTTATCCTTAAGTCTTAGACGGTAAAGCCCGGCCTCGTCAGGAGGTCGGGCTTTTTCGCGCGCGCAAAAACGAGAAGGGATGGAAATCACCGACCGGATGTCCCATGCTGACCTCCCAAGCCTCGGCAAGAAGGCAAACACGTACGACACAGCACAACCGGAGGGAGGAAACATGAAACGTCGAGACTTTATCAAAGTCGCCGGCCTGGGCACGGCGGGTGCGGCAAGCCTTGCAGCGCCGGCGATCGCCCAATCAATGCCCGAGCTCAAATGGCGCATGCCGACGAGCTGGCCGAAATCACTCGATACGCTCTACGGCGGCGCCGAGGTGATGGCCAAGGTGGTTGCCGAAGCGACCGACAACAAGTTTCAAATCCAGACATTCGCCGGAGGCGAAATCGTCCCCGGCCTGCAGGTGCTCGACGCCGTGCAGAACGGCACCGTCGAGATCGGCCACACGGCGTCGTATTACTATTTCGGCAAGGACCCGACCTTCACCTTCGGCTCGTCGGTACCGTTCGGGCCGAACATGCGTCTGAACCAGGCCTGGTACATGCTGGGCGGCGGCAAAGAAGTGCTCGACGAGTTCTACAAGAACTACAACGTCGTCTCGCTCCTGGCGGGCAACACCGGCTGCCAGATGGGCGGTTGGTTCCGCAAGGAGATCAATACGCCCGCTGACCTGCAAGGCCTGAAATTCCGCATCGGCGGTTTCGCGGGCCGCGTGCTGCAGAAGATGGGCGCGGTCCCGCAGCAGATCGCCGGCGGCGACATCTATCCGGCTCTTGAGAAGGGTACGATCGATGGTGCGGAATGGGTTGGTCCGTACGACGACGAGAGACTCGGATTCTACAAGGTCGCGCCGCATTATTACTACCCCGGTTGGTGGGAAGGCGGCCCGATGCTGGTGAGCTTTGTCAATCTCGACAAATGGAATGCGCTGCCGAAATATTATCAGAGCATCCTCACGCAGGCTGGTCACTACGCCAACAACTGGATGATGGCCAAGTATGACCAGACCAACCCCGCCGCGCTCCGGCGGCTGCTCGCGAGCGGTACCAAGCTGCACGCATTTCCGCCCGCCGTCATGGAGGCCTCCTACAAGGCGGCCAAGGCGCTGCACAGCGAGATCGCGGCAACGAACCCGAACTTCAAGAAGGTTTACGAGTCGCTGACCGCTTTCTCCAACAACGGCTATGCTTGGTTCCAGGTAGCCGAGGTCAACTACGATTATTTCATGTCGCGTCACGCGCAGAGCTGATCGTCGCGAACGGTCAAGAGAAGAACCCCGGAGCGAGGGCTCCGGGGTTCTTCATTTCTGCGGTTGAAGCTCTGTTCCTATAGCTTTGGCGGGCCCAGATCCAGCGGCGGCATATCGATCTGCGGCACTTCGATCTTGATGCTGTTGGGATCCACGGTCGATTGCGTGCCCTTGTAGTGCATCACCATCGAGGGGAACAGGATGACCAGCAGCACCATGATGATCTGAATGGCGACGAACGGCACCGCGCCCCAGTAGATCTGCCCGGTTGTGACCGGCTCCATGCGTTTGCCAGTGACGCGATCGATGTATTTCTCCTTGGGAGCCACCGAGCGCAGGTAGAACAGCGCAAAGCCGAATGGCGGATGCATGAACGAGGTCTGCATGTTGACGCCAAGGATCACACCAAACCAGATCAGGTCGATGCCGAGATGTTCGGCGGCCGGTCCGAGCAACGGGATCACGATGAAGGCGAGCTCGAAGAAATCAAGGAAGAACGCCAGCACGAAGACGAACAGGTTGACGAAGACGAGGAAGCCGACCTGTCCGCCGGGCAGGGAGGTCAGCAGATTCTCGACCCAGACGTGACCGTTGACGCCGTAGAAGGTCAGAGAGAACACGCGGGCGCCGACCAGGATGAAGACGACGAACGCCGACAGCTTCGCGGTCGATTCCGTGGCCTGGCGGATGAGGTCCCAGCTCAGCCGCCGCTTCATGGCGCCGAGAATCATGGCGCCGGCGGCGCCCATCGCCCCGCCTTCGGTCGGGGTCGCAAGCCCAATGAAGATCGTGCCCAACACCAGGAAGATCAGGAACAGCGGCGGCACCATCACGAACGTGGTTTGCTGCGCCATCTTCGACAGGAAGCGGAAACCGGTGAACTTATGGATCAGCCAATTGAACACGGCAACGCAGAACGCGAACACGATGCCGTAGAACATGCTCAGCACCACGAAATCGGCGCCATGCGTGTCCGAATTCCGCATCAT
>CAYVVB010000055.1:0-2472 GCA_964454955.1 uncultured Bradyrhizobium sp.
AAGGGCGCGAATCTTGCTTTGTTGGGGCGTGAGTGACCGGTTCGGTCACCAGAAACAGGGAGACTACTTCATGCAGAAACTACTCGCCGCATCGACCGCGGCGGCCGTTCTGGCGCTCAGCGCGGGGATCGCCCAGGCCGACCCGCTCAAGGCCTGCTGGGTCTATGTCGGCCCGCACAATGACGGCGGCTACAGCCAGCAGCACGACATCGGCCGCCAGGACGTCGCCAAGGCGCTTGGCGACAAGGTTGATGCCAGCACGTACGTGGAGAATGTATCGGAAAGCGACTCCGAGCGGCCAATCCGCGAGCTCGCGGAGAAGGGCTGCAAGATCATCTTCACGACCTCGTTCGGATTCATGGAATCGACCCTGAAGGTCGCCAAGGACTTTCCGGACGTGAAGTTCGAGCATGCGACCGGTTTCAAGACCGCCGACAACGTCGCGACCTACAACATCCGCTGGTATGAAGGCCGTTATGTGATGGGCCAGATCGCGGCGAAGATGTCGAAGAAGGGCCTCGCGGGCTATATCGTTTCCTTCCCGATCCCCGAAGTGATCATGGGCATCGACGCCTTCATGCTCGGCGCCCAGTCCGTCAACCCGGACTTCAAGGTCAAGATCGTCTGGGTGAACTCGTGGTTCGATCCCGGCAAGGAAGGCGACGCCGCCAACGTGCTCATCAACCAGGGTGCCGACGTCCTCGTCCAGCACACCGACTCCCCGGCGCCGATGCAGGTGGCCGAGAAAGCTGGAGTTTATGCCTTCGGGCAGTCCGGCGACATGTCGAGCTTCGGGCCGAAGGCGCACCTCGCTTCGCTGATCGACAATTGGGGCCCCTATTACACGCGTGAGGTCCAGGCGGTGATCGACGGGACCTGGAAGACCCACCAGGCCTGGGAAGGGTTCTCGACCAACCTCGTCGAGGTCGCGCCGCTCACCAATATGCCCGACGACGTCAAGGCAATGGCGCAGGCCACCATCGAGAAGATCAAGGGCGGCTGGAGTCCCTTCACAGGCCCGGTCTACAAGCAGGATGGCTCGGTTGCTGTCGAAGCCGGCAAGGTCATCGACGACGGCGCGCTGCTCGGCACCAACTGGTACGTCAAGGGCATCGACGACAAGATTCCGCAGTAGCGATTATCGTTCCAATGGTCTAAGGGCGCGCTTCGCAAGGGGCGCGCCCTTTGTTCCAGTATGTGATTGCTCGTTCTAAATGTCGGCTTTCATTGTTGACTGGCTGAATCTTCTCGTCCGCTGGGCCCATCTCGTCGTGGGTATCGGATGGATCGGCACGTCGTTCTATTTCATCGCCCTCGATCTCGGCCTGCGTAAACGGGAGAGCATGCCCGAAGGCGTCTACGGCACGGCTTGGGAGGTGCACGGCGGCGGCTTCTATCATGTCGAGAAATATCTGATTGCACCGAAGACCCTGCCGCCTGACCTGATCTGGTTCAAATGGGAGGCATATCTCACCTGGGCCACCGGGTTCGCGCTGCTGGTGCTCCAGTACTACTGGAACGCCGGCACCTTCATGATCGACCGCTCGGTTCTTCCGATGCTGCCCTCGCAGGCGATCATGATCTCGATCCTCAGCCTCGTCGCCGGCTGGTTCATCTACGACCGGCTGTGCAAATCGCCGATCGGAGCGAAGCCGCTGCCGCTCGGCATTGCCGTCTTCGTGCTGATAGTCGCTGCCGCTTACCTCTTCTCGCACGTCTATTCCGGTCGTGGCGCACTGATCCACGTTGGTGCCTTCGTCGGCACGATCATGGCCGTCAACGTCTTTGGCGTGATCATACCGAACCAGAAGAAGATCACGGCGGCACTCATCGCCGGCCGCGCCCCCGATCCGAGGCTCGGGGCAATCGGCAAGCAGCGCTCTGTCCACAACAATTATCTGACACTGCCCGTGCTGGTGATGATGGTGAGCAACCATTATCCGATGCTCACCGGCCATCCGCAGTCCTGGCTGATCGTCGCCCTGATCCTGGTGATCGGCGGCGGCGCGCGCCACTTCCTCAACCGCCACGACGCCGGCGATCCTTTCGCCAAGATTGCCTGGACCCTGCCGATCGTTGCGATCGCGCTCGGACTTGAGGTTTATCTCACCGCCCCAAGGAGCGAGGCCGCATTGCCGGGCATCATGGTCAGCGACGGGGAGGTACTCGCGATCGTTGGCAAGCATTGCGTCATGTGCCACGCGGCGAAGCCAAGCCATGGAGGGTTTGACGCACCTCCGAAGGGAGTCGTCCTGACCAGCCTCGACGGCCTCCGCCTCCACAAGGATCAGGTCATTGCTCAAGCCGTGCAGTCGACCACAATGCCCCTCGGAAACGAGACCGGCATGACCGCCGAGGAACGGGCCAGGCTTGGCGCGTGGCTCGCGGGCCAGTAGACCTCGATACCGTGATCGTCATTTCGGACCAGCGCATCCCGCTCGCCGCCGTCAATGCTATGGGCGAAGATGAATT
>CAYVVB010000056.1:0-5964 GCA_964454955.1 uncultured Bradyrhizobium sp.
AAGATCACGGCTGACGGCGTGCGGGTCGAAAAGGTCCTGGGCAAGGAGATGCTGGTGGTCTCGCGCGATGCGCTGCGGGCGCTGTCGGAGGCGGCCTTCGGCGAGATCAACCATTATTTGCGCCCGGGCCATCTGAAGCAGCTACGCGCGATCCTCGACGATCCCGAGGCGAGCGCCAACGACAAGTTCGTCGCGCTCGATTTCCTGAAGAACGCCAACATCGCCGCCGGCGGCGTTCTGCCGATGTGCCAGGATACCGGCACCGCGATCATCATGGGCAAGAAAGGCTGTAACGTCATCACCGACGGCGACGACGAGGCAGCGCTGTCGGAAGGGGCGCGCGACGCCTATCTGCGGCGCAATTTGCGCTACTCGCAGGTCGCGCCGCTCTCGATGTATGAGGAGAAGAACACCGCCAACAACATGCCGGCGCAATGCGAGATATACGCCGAGGGCGATGACGCCTACAAGTTCATGTTCATGGCCAAGGGCGGCGGGTCTGCCAACAAGAGCTTTCTGTTCCAGGCGACGCCCTCGCTGCTCACCAAGGACCGCCTGCTGGCCTTCCTGAAGGAAAAGATCCTTACGCTGGGCACGGCCGCGTGCCCGCCCTATCACTTGGCGATCGTGATCGGTGGCACCTCGGCCGAGCTGTGCATGAAAACGGTGAAGCTTGCCTCCGCGCGCTATCTCGATGCGCTGCCGACGCACGGCTCGGCCGACGGCAACGCCTTCCGCGATCTCGAGATGGAGCAGGAAATCCAGAAGATGACGCAGTCGCTCGGCGTCGGCGCGCAGTTCGGCGGCAAATATTTCTGCCATGACGTGCGCGTGATCCGGCTGCCGCGCCACGGCGCCTCCTTGCCGATCGGGTTGGGGGTGTCCTGCTCGGCCGACCGCCAGGTGCTGGGCAAGATCACGCGCGAGGGCGTCTACCTCGAAGAGCTCGAGCACAATCCCGCGCAATATCTGCCCGCCGTTGAGCAGGCGCTCGGCGGCGAGGTCGTCAAGATCGATCTCAACCGGCCGATGAAGGGCATTCTTGCGACGCTCTCGAAGCAGCCGATCAAGACGCGCCTATCGCTGACCGGCACGATGATCGTCGCCCGTGACGCCGCACACGCCAAATTGCGCGAGCGGCTGGATCGCGGCGAGCCGCTGCCCGACTACTTCAAGAACCACCCGATCTACTATGCGGGCCCCGCAAAGACGCCCGAAGGCTATGCCTCCGGCGCGTTTGGCCCGACCACGGCGGGGCGGATGGATTCCTTTGTCGACCAGTTCCAGGCCGCCGGCGGTTCGATGGTGATGGTGGCCAAGGGAAACCGCGCGCCTGCGGTGCGCGAGGCCTGCAAGAAGCACGGTGGCTTCTATCTCGGCTCGATCGGCGGGGCGGCTGCGAATCTCGCCGAGCACTGCATCAAGAAGGTCGAGGTGGTGGAATATCCCGAGCTCGGCATGGAAGCGATCTGGCGCATCGAGGTCGAGGATTTCCCTGCCTTCATCATCATCGATGACAAGGGCAACGACTTCTTCAAGGAGCTGAATCTGGGCTAATCTTGCTGCATCATACGAGAATCTATCCCTCATCCTGAGAGTTTGTGAAGCAAGCATCTCGAAGGATGAGGCCACAATCGGGCCTCATGGTTCGAGACGGCACTCACGCGCGTCCTCACCATGAGGTTTTTGACGCGGTGATCCAGGCCCTGTCCCCACCTTCCTGCGGCAGCTCTTGAGCGGAGAACAACCGTGATCGAGTGGTTCGATGACCTGAAGGTCGGAATGTGTTTCAAGAGCGGCGAGGTGACGGTCTCGAAGGAGGACATTCTCCGCTTCGCGGCCGAATTCGATCCGCAGCCCTTTCACATGGATGACGAGGCCGCAGAAAAGACCATCCTGCAGGGGCTCGCCGCGTCGGGATGGCACACGGCGGCCATTGCCATGAAACTCGCCATCACGGTGCGGCCGTTCGGGCCGCATCCGCTATTTGGGGCGGGCGTCGATGAGCTGCGCTGGCTGAAGCCGGTACGGCCGGACGACACCTTGCACCTCGAAGGGGAGGTTGTCGAACTCGTCCCATCGCGAACGAAGCCGCAAGGCATCGCCCGCGTCAAATGGACGGCGTATAACCAAAACGGTGAGGCCGTCTACACGTTCAATCCGATCGCAATCGTGCCCAGCCGCCCGCGGTGAAGGTTCGGGCCGGCCCAGCTCTGCGTCGGCTCGGTTTCAGGCCCTGGTCCCCGTGAAGGGAAAGCTGCCCATGGGACCGATACCCATTTCGCCTGATATGCTGTTGCCGGAAACCTTGCCGCTGAAGGCAAGCGTCAGCGGCATCGGAATGGTGATGGAGACCTTCCAGGCGAGGTCGTCGCCGTTCACCGTGCCGTCGAAGATCTCGGCCGTATTGCCATCTGCGCCTTGCGTTCCCGTCAGCGTGCCGCCCGCGGTTTTCAAGGAAAGCGTCGCGTTGCGCTCGCCCATCGGGGTCGTCATGGTGAGATTCCAGTTTCCGTCCACGGCCATTTAGGTCTCCTCATTCCCTGTTTCGCTGAAGCTGAAACGGCTTTGCGAGGCGCAAAGTCGGCCCTGCCTATAGCGCATCTCGCCGCCCCGGAACATCGCAACCTGCGATATGCCGGCGATCAGGCGCGAGCCGAGCGGATGCGGTTCGCGACAAGGATGCGAAAGACCACATACTGGACCGCGAAGGCCAAGACCTTCGCCGTGACCAGGACGACGGAGACATAGATCGTCCATAGCCTGAGATCGCCGGTTGCCGCCGCCGCAATGGTGCCGGCGCCGAGCACGAACATCAGCGCGGCCCAGGCGTAACCCGCAAGCGTGACATATTCCGGAATGGTTTCACTGACGACCGGCGGCACGTAACGCAGCATCCAGCCGCGCTTGAGCATGATCGTGCCGACGGCAAAATGCGCGATCGACGGCTTTGCCAGCACGAAGCGGGGATCATTGGTCAGCAGCGTGGCGGTGCCGAGCACGATGACGAGGGCGAGACTAGCATAGGTCATGAAGCCAAGCGGCTTGCCCTTGATGCGCGCATGGACCACTTGCGCCACAGCGCCCGCGACCGCAACCGATGTCGCCAGCACGATGTTGTCGGTCGCGAGATAGATTACGAGAAAAACGATGGTGGAGAGGAAGTCGGTCGCAAGCCTCAAGAGCACGCTCTTCATCGTCCGCTCCCCTGGGACACCCGGTATTATCGTGCGGTCGGCATCGCCTCCGTGGGTGGGATGCCCTGTTTCAGTCTGCGATAGTGCGGATACCATTTGGTAAAATAGACGGCGCTGTTGCGCGCCGCAAACGCGATCAGGAGGCCGGTCCAGATCGGCAGGCCCGGCACGTAAAGCATCGCAAGATTGGACAGCATCATCAACAGCGCGGCTGCCGTCCAGGCGCCCGTGATGATATAGTTGGCACGTAGGAAGCCCGGCATCGCCGCAGTCTCTGCCGGCACCGACTCCAGCGCATATTGCAGGGTGAAGGGATAGCGGATCAGCAGTGAGCCGGCCGAGATGGTAAAGATGCCGGTATCGACCGCCAGCTTGACCTTGGAGGCGCTCAAGGCGGGGTCGATCAGCGCGAGATAGCCGCCGATGCCGGCGAACAGGACCGCGCTTGCCGCGCCCAGCAGCTTTACCGAACGGCCACGGACGGCGTCGAGCACGATCACGGCGAGGCAGACGGACGCCGCCGCAAAGGCGCTCGGCACGGCCGACGTCGCGAGCATCAGCATGGTGAAGGCGCCATAGGGCGCAAGGATCAGGAAAATGGTCATGAATAGCTTCTGCCGGCCAATCTTTACGTTGGAAAGATGGCTAGAGCCGGAACGCGGCGACGTCAAGCGAAATCTTTACAATGTCAAAATAATGTGGTGCGTCGAGATGACCTTCTTGCCTGATCCATCGCAGTCTTCCCCCGAATCGTTGCAGTGTGAGCCATGAGGAAACAGGAACAGCCCCGTAACAGGAGCCAGGCCCGCAGTCGGCGGGCCGGCGGTCGCGCTACGTCATCCCGCGCAGCGCGGACACGCCGTCCGTCGCGGGCCCGGGCGGGCGAGGTCCCCTACCACCACGGTGCGCTGCGCGACGCCCTGCTCGAGGCCGCTGAGCGCGTGCTTGAGCGCGAGGGGCTCGCGGGATTGACCCTGCGGGCGGTGGCACGCGAGGCGGGTGTTTCACATGCCGCGCCGACCCATCATTTCGGCGATCTCACGGGGCTGGTCAGCGAACTCGCCGCGATCGGCTTCCGACAGTTCAATGCGGCGATGGCCGCGGCGGGCAGGGCGGATCTGCCGCCGAACGAGCGAGCGATGGCGCGTGCCAAGGCCTATGTCGCCTATGCGCAGGCGCATCCCGGCATGTACGGACTGATGTTCCGCACTGAGCGGCTGGATTATTCGCGGCCCTCGCTGCACGAGGCCGCGGAGGCCTCTTTCGCGGGCCTTGCCGGAGCGGTCGCCGCCGGCCGCCAAGAGTCGATTTCCGAGGACGCGCTGACGCTGGGACAGGCGGCGGTGATCGCCCGTGCCTGGTCGCTGGTCCATGGCTTTACCATGCTGTTGCTGGACGGCCGCTTACAGGACATTCTCCAACGGCTGCCGGAAGGTACCGATGTCGAGGCGTTGCTCGACGCCATGCTCAGGACGACGGTTGTGCGTGCCTGAAACGCGGTGAATTCAAGTCGAATCCCGTCGGCGAAGCAAGTCGGCCGCTTCATCAATCGGCGCGATGTATGCAATGTCATCCGTGTACAATCTGGGGAAGGTTCATCCGCAAGGGGCGCAACACCTGACATTTGGCCGGAATCGTTCTAGAAGAACCAACCGCCTTCACTTCGCGTTCGTGGTTCAGTTCCAAAATTTCATCATGCCTGCAATTTCGCCGAATAAACCGTACCGTGTTGGCCGGTCCCGCACCGGGCTTGGCCTCTTCGCTACCAAGCCGATCAAGAAGGGCGCCCGGATCATCCGTTATTTCGGGCCCCTGCTGGATTCGCGGAAGAAAGAGGATGACGAAGTCGAAAACAAATATCTGTTCGAACTGAACGGCCGCTGGACCATCGATGGTTCGGTGCGCGAGAACATCGCCCGCTACATCAATCACGCCTGCAGGCCGAACGCAGAATCCGACGTGAAGCCGCGCAAGCGCAAGGTCTTCATCCGCGCGATCAAGAACATCGAGCCGGGCGAGGAGATCAATTACGACTACGGCACCGACTATTTCAAAGCCTACCTGAAGCCGATCGGCTGCAAATGCGAGTCTTGCGAAAGGAAGCGCAAGAAGAAGCGTGCGGAGGCCCGCGCCGAACGGGCCAAGGTGAAGGCGAGGGAAGAGCGCAAAGCCGAGCGCAAGGCCGAAAAGCTCGCCAAGGAACGGGCGAAGTCGAAAGAGAAGGCCGGGGATAGGGTCAAGAGCAAGGCCAAGAAAGCAAACGGCAAGGCCAGGCGCTTCAACGGCCACCGTGCCCTCGCGTAACGCTTAGGCCAGTGGCCTGACACCGGTCCCGGGTGTCGTCCAGGTCACGCTGGTTGCGCGATTTTCGGCAAGGCTGGGGCCATCTGCGTCTTTAACACCGGGGCGCAGGCCATCGGGCCTTGCAGGCGCGATCGTCTCTTCCGCCAATGCGCGCCACGGTACGATATCAAACGCACGGTATCGCCCGAAATAAGGCTTTGCGGACCGTCCATCATTCCCCTAAATATACATCTTAAATACCTATTTAGAGAGAGCCATGACGGAACGGCGCGAACAGGTTGTAGCCGACATTGCCGCAAGGACCGGAATCACCGAGGCCATGATTGAGCGCCTCGTTCGCAGCTTCTATACGAAGGTCCGCAGCGACGAACTGCTTGGCCCGGTCTTTGAGGCGCGAATTGCGTACTGGGCACCGCATCTGGCGCATATGTGCGCCTTCTGGTCATCTGTCGCGCTGATGTCG
>CAYVVB010000057.1:0-2865 GCA_964454955.1 uncultured Bradyrhizobium sp.
TGGTCGATATCAGCACCGGGCTCTATGCGGCGATCGGCATCCTGATGGCGCTGTCGGAACGCCAGCGCTCCGGCCTCGGCCAGTTCCTGGAGACGACGCTCTACGAGACCGGCCTTGCGATCATGCATCCGCACACCGCGAACTACTTCATGCACGGCAAGCCGCCGGGCCTGACCGGCAACGAGCACCCCAACCTCGTACCCTATGCCATCTTCCCGACCAAGACCGACAACATCTTCATCGGCGTCGGCAATGACGACACCTTCCGCAAATTGTGCAAGGAGATCGGCAAGCCCGAGCTCGGCACCGATCCGCGCTTTGCCCGCAACAAGGACCGCATCGCCAATCGCGAGGCGCTGCGCGCCGAACTGGCCGCGGTGTTCAGCCAGCATGAGGCCGAACCGCTCTGCGACCGGCTGCTCGCCGCCGGATTGCCGGCCGGCCCGGTGCAGAAGATCGACCAGGCGCTGACCAATCCGCACACCATCTACCGCGGCGATATTATCGCGAAGGACTGGTACAAGGGCGTCGCCTCGCCGATCCGCCTCGCGCGCACCAAGCCGAGCCTGCGCCGTGTGCCGCCGAAATTCAGCCAGCATTCCGCCGAGGTGCTCGCCGAGTTCGGATATAGCAAGGCCGACGTCGACGCGATGGTCGCCAAGGGCGTGGTCTGCGGCCCCGATCGCAAGCGCTGAGGCCACGCAACGCAATCTCGGTCCCGGATACTGCACTGCGGCGCGCGCACGATAGTGCGCCGCCACAGGCTGGTGCGGATTCCGGCCACGCATGGCTTCCGCCTAATTTACCGCTTCCCTTTTGCCGCGCTTGCCGCTTTCGTTTCGGCCGCTTACACAGTCATGTGAACGTCATACGGCACTGCTAGCGCAAGTGCACATGCATGACGGCCCAAGGGAGGTTTTCTTGATGGCTCTTCGACAATTCGGTGCAGCGACCGCTCTCGCAGTCACGATGGCATTTGCGGCGCCGGCCCATGCCGTGACTGAGATTCAGTGGTGGCATGCGATGACGGGCGCGAACAACGACGTGATCGTCAAGCTCGCCAATGATTTCAATGCCTCGCAAGGCGACTACAAGGTCGTTCCGACCTACAAGGGCAATTACGCCGACACCATGAACGCCGGCATCGCGGCCTTCCGCGCCGGCAACGCGCCGCACATCATGCAGGTGTTCGAGGTCGGCACCGCGACCATGATGGCCGCGACCGGCGCCGTCAAACCTGTCTACAAGCTGATGGCCGAGACCGGCGAGAAGTTCGATCCCAAGGCCTATCTGCCTGCGATCACCGGCTACTATTCGACCTCCAAGGGCGAGATGCTGTCGTTCACCTTAAACACGTCCTCCACCGTGATGAGGATCAACAAGGAGGCGCTGTAAAAGGCCAACATCACCGCCATCCCGAATACCTGGCCCGAAGTGTTCGAGGACGCCAAGAAGCACAAGGCGGCGGGCTACACCACCTGCGGCTTCTCCAACGCCTGGGTCACCTGGGTCAATCTCGAGCAGCTCTCGGCCTGGCACAACGTGCCGCTCGCCACCAAGGCCAACGGCCTCGACGGCTTCGACACGGTGCTCGAGTTCAACGGGCCGCTGCAGGTCAAGCATCTCGAGAAGCTGATCGAGCTGCAGAAGGACAAGACCTACGACTACTCCGGCCGCACCAACACCGGCGAGGGCCGCTTCACCTCCGGCGAATGTCCGATCTTCCTGACGTCGTCGGGCTTCTTCGGCCAGGTCAAGTCCAACGCCAAGTTCGACTGGACCAATGCGCCGATGCCCTATTACCCCGACGTCAAGGGCGCGCCGCAGAACTCGATCATCGGCGGCGCCTCGCTGTGGGTGATCGGCGGCAAGTCGGCGAACGAATACAAGGGTGTGGCAAAGTTCTTCACCTTCCTGTCGGACACCAACCGCCAGGAGAAGCTGCATGTCGACACCGGCTACATGCCGATCACCAAGGCGGCCTATGCCAAGGCCAAGGAGCAGGGCTTCTACAAGGATCAGCCCTATCTCGAGACGCCGCTGCTCGAACTGACCAACAAGGAGCCGACCGAGAATTCGCGCGGCCTGCGGCTCGGCAACATGGTGCAGCTCCGCGACATCTGGGCCGAGGAGATCGAGAGCGCGCTCGCCGGCAAGAAGACGGCGAAGGAGGCGCTCGACGCCGCGGTCCAGCGCGGCAACGCCATGCTGCGCCAGTTCGAGCGCACCGTGGCGAAGTAGGTGGAATATTGTAGGCGAATGCATTTCGGAACGGCCGTTCCCCTCCCCCCGCCCTTGCGGCGGGGAGGGGTCAGGGGTGGGGGAGGACACGGATGTCCCGTCCTGTCGACCGGCGCGTTTCACGCGCCCGCAACCTGCGCCGAAATCCGACCGATGCCGAGCGCAAGCTTTGGCAAAGACTGCGCCAGCCGCCATTCGATTCAATTCACTTCCGACGTCAAGCGACGACCGGACCCTATTTTGCAGACTTTGCATGCCATGCGCAGCGCGTCGTCATCGAGATCGACGGCGGCCAACATGCCGAAGACATATCGGACTCTAAGCGGACCGCTTATTTGAACGCCCAAGGCTATCGCGTGCTCCGCTTTTGGAACAACGATGTGTTCAATAATATTGAAGGCGTTCTTGATGCCATCCTCGGCGCCATCCGCATGACGCCCCCCACCCCCGACCCCTCCCCGCCGCAAGGGCGGAGGGAGCGGCGATAGAGCCCATGCAAAAGCAGTCCGCCTTTCACAATCGCCTGCTGCCCGTGGCGCTGCTGCTGCCGCAGCTCACCATCGTGCTGGTGTTCTTCTACTGGCCGGCGGCGCAGGCGGCGTGGCAGTCGTTCCTGCTGCAGGA
>CAYVVB010000058.1:0-5502 GCA_964454955.1 uncultured Bradyrhizobium sp.
GACAACGTCTGGCGCATCGATTACCAGTTGCGCGAGGGCGAGGATCCCGATGAGGCGGTCAAACCCGAGAATGTCATCCCGCGCGTCCGCAGCCTCTTGGAGATGATGGGGGAAACCAGCGAATGGAGCCCAGTCTGGATCGGTATCTACAAGGCCAATGCGCTGACGCTGGAGAGCTACCGCAAGGGCCGCGTGCTGCTCGCAGGCGATGCCGCACACCTGGTGCCGATCTTCGGCGTGCGCGGGGCGAATTCGGGCATCGATGACGCAGACAACCTGGCCTGGAAACTAGCGTTCGTCGTCAAGGGCCTCGCCTCCGAAACGTTGCTCGACAGCTACTCGACCGAGCGGGTGGCGGCCGCCCACGAAAACCTGAGCTACGGCACCAAGAGCACCGAATTCATGGCGCCGCCCTCATTCGCATTCGATCTGATGCGCACCGCCGTCCTCGGCCTCGCAGCCCGACATCCGGAGGTCAGTTCCCTGATCAATCCGCGCCAGACCTCCGCCCTCGCCTATGTGACATCGCCGCTCAATGCCGCTGCCTCCGGCCTGGAATTCGCCGCGGGCCCGGCGCCCGGCTATGTTCTGCCGGAATGTCCCCTCACGGTCGTCGACGGCTCGGCAACAGCCGAAGGCCACCTGACGAGCCTGATCGGCCCGTGCATAACGGCGCTCTATTTCAACGATGGCGAACCTGCTCCGGCCGAACTAGCCGAACTCGCGAGCGCCATGCGCCGTCGCGGCATTCCTTTCGCCATCATCGCGTTGACCTCCCGCCTCGGCACCGGCGAAGCCGCAAGGCACGGCTGGGACCATACCGGCCGGCTGTTTCCGATGTATGGCGCAAAGCCGGGCACGGTCTATCTCGTCCGCCCCGACGGTCACGTGTTCGGTCGATGGCTGACGTTCGATGCGGCTGCCGCCAGGGCTGCCATCGAACATCTGCTGCGACCCTGATGCTGCGGGCGAAGCCAGCAATGAGCGAGATGAATAACGCGATGAAGATGACAGATGCCGATCTCGATGTCGTTTACACGCATCTGTGCAAGACCATGACCGAGATCGGCGAAGCGCAATCGGCCCTGTTCCTTGCGCGTTTTGCCCTGCTCGCCATGGTCCGCATCGCCGATCGGCGCGAGGTTCTCGCCCTCATCGACGCGGCGGCCGCGGACATCGCTTCGCAATCCACACGCTGACGCGGCGCCGCTGGTGGTCAGGACGCGCGCGCGGTGACGATCCAGATCGATGCGGCTAGCCGCACGGCCTGACCGCGCGCCATTGGCGCAAGCGTCTCGCGGATCGAGTTGCGCGCCGCCTCCCGCACCTCCGGCGGATGGCCTTCCAGTGCGCGGCTGGCTGGTCCGATCTGCATCGCGCCCTCGACGGCTCCCTCAAGACCGCGCCCGACCGCAACGTCCAGCGACAAATCGTGCTGCTCCATGGCAACGCCGGAAAATCCGGCCTGGTCGAGGATGCGGCGCACACGCTCTTCCGAGGCGAATGCGAACGGGCCGGGATCCTCGGGCCCAACCTGCGGCAGCTTGGGGACGTGTTGGTAGACCGCCTGCAGTGGGGCCATCATCCACGGATTGTGCTTGGGCTCGCGCCAGCAGGCGAAAGCCATGCGTCCGTCCGGACGCAGCGCGCGGCGCAGATTGGTGAAGGAAAGCGCAGGCTCCGCGAAAAACATCACGCCGAAGCGCGAAACCATGACGTCGAAGCTTTGGGGATCGAAAGGATAGACGGTCGCGTCCGCGAGGACGAAATCCAGCGGCAAATCCCCTGCCGCCAGTTGCCGGGCGCGGGCCAGCATCGGCGCCGAAATGTCGATCCCGAGCACGAAGCCTTGCGGGGCAACGCGTTGCGCAAGCGCAATGCTGGTCGAGCCGCAACCGCAGCCGACGTCGAGAATGCGATGGCCCGGCGTTGCGCCGGCGCGCTCGATCAGAATCTCCGAGACCGGCGCAAGCAGGATGTCCTGGGACGCCTGCCGGTCGGTCCAGTGCTGGCCGCTGGCACCATTCCAGTAAGCAATCTGGTCGGCGTTGCGATCATGACCAACTGGCGTGTCCATTGGAACCTCGGTGCAGGGGACTGGCAGGCGGGGATAGTCGGTGAAAGCGACCTGCTTTGCAATCGCCACCCTGCGGGCCACGCCTCTTGCGGCGCAATCCGCTTTGGTGGGCCGTGAATCCCCGGAAGCGAGCCCCGCTTCCTTCCCAAAAGGCAAGTGCGAGTGGAGAGGAAAGATCAAAATTGATGGTTCGGTTAAACGGCACCGAAGCCAGTTGAGAGTAGACTGCGACGGTCACTTCTCGCAACCAGATGAGTTCGCTTTGCCGAATTGGACGATGAGTGGAGTATTTGCCCATGCAACGACACCCGCGATTGTTTGCACGGATGAGGCCTGAAGGCAGGGTTTCCAAGGCCGCCAAAATCTTGTTCGGGTCCAAAGCGCCCGGCGTCGATTGCATGCTCATCGACTACTCGGCCGGCGGCGCCTGTCTGCAACTGCCAAAGCACGTCGACCTGCCGCAGCGTTTCGAAGTGCTGTACGGCACGACCAGAAAACATTGCAGACTGGTCTGGAAACGCGGATTACGGCTTGGCGTTGCGTTCTAGGCTTCTCCGCCCCCGCTGCTCGCGGGGCCGCAATCTATCTCACATGAGCGAAATCTCGCTCCGCTGGAACGTGACCCGGACTTCCATTTCCCTGCGCCACACGAGCTGGCAGCGGTGGGATGTCCCTTCCAGCGGAAGCGCCAGCGTAAAGTGATCCGGAACGTTGCGCGGGCTGATCACGTCCAATGTCGCGCCGTTCTCATTGAGGCTGCGGACCAGACATGACACCGTGCGGCCGTGGAATTCGATCACTCCAGGCTCCAGCGCGCAATCACGAATGAGAATCCGTTGCGCCTCGATCTCCGCAAGTTCGGTCAGATCGGCTTCCAGTTCGAGGACGATATCGTGGAGCAGGCCAGCTGCGAGCGGGTCGGTGGTTTCCTGCTCCATCACGCGATAACGCGCCACCCGATCCCTGCGCTCCTTCCACCGTTCGTTGTCAGTCATGGTGATGTCCCCCCATGCTCTGACCCCCAGCGCGGCGACGGATTCATCGCCTTGAACTGTGTACTTATTGCGGCGCGGCAACATGGTAAATTTGCTGCGGCGCGGCAAGAACGCACTGCTGGGGCCAGACCGATGACCGAACTCGCCATACGGCGATAGTCCCGTTGTTGTTGCCTCGCTCGCTGGTCGGCACTGTAATCTGCCCATGAACAGCACCACGTCCCGCCGCGCGATCTGGCGTGGCCGCGTCACGGCGGCCAAGATCAACGCCGAGGCGGCCCGCAAACGCGCTGGAGAAGCCATCCGCGAGGCGGATCGTGCCGAGGCTCACGCATGGTCCTTGCGCATGGAAGGATTTGGTGGCCCGGCCCAGCCCTCCCCGACAATCGCCCAATGCCTCAACGGCGGATATGGCTTCCTGGAGGTGAAGTGTCACCGATGCGAGACGAAAGCCAGCATTCCCCTGGACGCGATCAGGCGACCACGCTCAACGCCGATCTGGAAGTTGGAGGCGTCGCTCAAGTGCCGGTCATGCCGCAAGGGCAAGTTTGCGCCGCCGGTCCACATGATCCGGCTGACGGAAGAGCGCGAGATCACACCTTACGTTTGGGTGCATCCTGACGAGGACCGATAGAAGCTTCGCCAAGCCGCTATGGCGATCAAGCGCCTCGATGCAGTGGGCATTGATGGTGGGCGGTGAGAGGATCGAACTCCCGACACCCGGTGTGTAAAACCGATGCTCTACCGCTGAGCTAACCGCCCACATCCTCGAATGCGGTGTTTAGCGCCAGCCTGCCCTCGCGCGCAAGGTGAGTCCGGCGGCCCGGCTTGCGAAAGGGCAACCCGGAAAGAGAAACGGCGCCCGAAGGCGCCGTTTCATGCTGTTCGATTCCCTTGCTTGCGGTCAGTGGGCGGTCAGGCCGCCGGACGCCTCGTCGCCGGTCTCCTGCGCGACCGGGACCTTGGCCTCCTCTTCCCAAACGATGGGCACCGGCGGACGCACCAGCGCCCGCGAGATGACGTCGTCGAGGCGAGCCACAGGGATGATCTCCATGCCGCCCTTGATCGCATCGGAAATCTCCGTGAGATCCTTGGCGTTGTCCTCGGGGATCAGCACCGTCTTGATGCCGCCGCGCGCCGCCGCAAGCAGCTTCTCCTTCAGCCCGCCGATCGGCAGAACCCGTCCGCGCAGCGTGATCTCGCCGGTCATCGCGACATCGTGGCGAACCGGAATGCCGGTCATCACCGAGATGATCGCCGTTGCCATGGCCACACCCGCCGAGGGTCCGTCCTTCGGAGTCGCCCCCTCCGGCACGTGGACGTGGATGTCCCGCTTGTCGAACATCGGCGGCTCGATGCCGTAGGTGATCGCGCGGGAGCGGACGTAGGAGGCCGCCGCCGAGATCGATTCCTTCATGACGTCGCGCAGATTGCCGGTGACGGTCATCTTGCCCTTGCCGGGCATCATGACGCCTTCGATGGTGAGCAACTCGCCGCCGACGTCGGTCCAGGCAAGCCCGGTGACGATGCCGACCTGGTCATCGCTCTCGATCTCGCCGAAGCGGTATTTCGGCACGCCCAGGAAGTCCTCGAGGGTCTTCTCGGTCACCTTCACCGACTTCTTCTTCGAGATCATCAGCTCCTTCACCGCCTTGCGGGCCAGCGTTGAGAGCTCACGCTCGAGGTTGCGCACGCCCGCTTCGCGGGTGTAGCGGCGGATCAGCAACAGCAGTGCATCGTCGTCGATCGACCACTCCTTGGTGTCGAGGCCATGCTTGGAGAGCGCGTTCGGGATCAGGTGCTTGCGCGCGATCTCGACCTTCTCGTTCTCCGTGTAGCCCGCGATCCGGATGATCTCCATGCGGTCCATCAGCGGACCAGGAATATTCAGCGTATTCGCGGTCGTGATGAACATCACGTTGGATAGATCGTAGTCGACTTCAAGATAGTGATCGTTGAAGGTCGAGTTCTGCTCGGGGTCGAGAACCTCAAGCAGCGCCGACGACGGATCGCCGCGGAAATCGGCGCCCATCTTGTCGATCTCGTCCAACAGGAACAGCGGATTCGACGTCTTCGCCTTGCGCATCGACTGGATGATCTTGCCGGGCATCGAACCGATATAGGTGCGCCGGTGCCCGCGGATCTCCGCTTCGTCACGCACGCCGCCGAGCGAGACGCGCACGAATTCGCGCCCCGTGGCCTTCGCGATCGACTTGCCGAGCGAGGTCTTGCCGACGCCGGGAGGCCCGACCAGGCAAAGGATCGGTCCGGTCAGCTTGTTGGCGCGCGACTGCACCGCGAGGTATTCGACGATGCGGTCCTTGACCTTCTCAAGCCCGTAATGATCGGCATCCAGGATCGCCTGCGCCTGCTCCAGGTCCTTCTTGACCTTGGATTTCTTGTTCCACGGTATGGACAGCAGCCAATCGA
>CAYVVB010000059.1:0-9821 GCA_964454955.1 uncultured Bradyrhizobium sp.
AAATCCTGGTCGGTGGTGGCGGCGCTGCAGGAAGCGGGCCTGGAGCTCGTCGGCACCAGCGTGAAGAAGTCCACCAAGGAGGACAAGGATCGCATCAAGGAGCTGATGGGGCAGGACGCCCACATGATCGACGATATGACGCCGCGCGAAATGTACAAGATGCTGAAGGACGCCAAGGCAGACATCATGCTCTCGGGCGGCAAATCGCAATTCGTCGCGCTGAAGGCCGCGATGCCCTGGCTCGACATCAACCAGGAGCGCTGCCACGCCTACATGGGCTATGTCGGCATGGTGAAGCTGGTTCAGGAGATCGACAAGGCGCTGTTCAATCCGATGTGGGAGCAGCTTCGCCGGCCGGCACCATGGGACAACACCGCCGACAATTGGCAGGCCAGGGCGATCGCGCAGATGGATGCGCAGGCCGCCGAGATCGCCGCCGATCCGGCGCTTGCGGAAGCGAACCGGCGCGCCAGGAAGATCTGCTTCTGCAAGACTGTCGACCTCGGCAGCATCGAGGACGCGATCCACGCCCATGGGCTGACCAGCGTGGATGGGATCAAGGAGCGGACCAATGCCTCCGGTGGCTGCGGTGCCTGCAAGGGGCGGATCGAGGATATTCTCGCCGCCATGCCGGCAGCCGCGCCATCGCCTATGCTGCAGGCTGCGGAGTAGGGCGGCGCCATGGCGATCGTCACCACGCCCAAGAAGGCCTGTGCGGTCAATCCGCTGAAGATGAGCCAGCCGATCGGCGGCGCCTTCGCGTTCATGGGATTGCGCGGGGCGATGCCGCTCCTGCATGGCTCCCAGGGCTGCACGTCGTTCGGGCTGACGCTGTTCGTGCGGCATTTCAAGGAGGCGGTGCCGCTGCAGACCACCGCCATGAGCGAGGTCGCGACCGTGCTCGGCGGCTACGAAAACGTCGAGCAGGCGATTCTCAACATCTACAACCGGACCAAGCCGGAGATCATCGGCATCTGCTCCACCGGAGTCACCGAAACCAAGGGCGATGACGTCGAGGCTTTCATCAAGCTGGTCCGCGAAAAGCATCCACAACTTGCGAAATTCCCTCTGGTCTATGTCTCGACGCCCGATTTCAAGGATGCGTTCCAGGACGGCTGGGAAAAGACCGTCGCCCGGATGATCGAAGTGCTGGTGGAGACACCCGCTGCGGGCACAGAGCGCGATCCGTCGCGGGTGAATGTATTACCCGGATGTCATCTCACGCCGGGCGATCTCGACGAGCTCAGGACCATTATCGAGGATTTCGGGCTGAAGCCGTCCTTCCTTCCCGATCTCGCCGGATCAATGGACGGGCACATTCCCGACGAATTCACGCCGACGACAATCGGCGGCATCGGGGTCGATGAGGTGGCAAGCATGGGCCAGGCCGGCTGGACAATCGCCATCGGCGCCCAGATGCGGCGGGCGGCCGAAGCCATGCAGGCCAGGACCGGCGTGCCGTTCCGGCTGTTCGAGCGGCTTTGCGGTCTCGTTCCCAACGATGAATTCATCGCTTTCCTGAGCGAGATCAGCGGCCGCCCGGTGCCTCAGAAATATCGGCGGCAGCGCGGCCAGCTCGCCGACGCCATGCTGGACGCGCATTTCCATATCGGCGGCCGCAAGCTCGCCATCGGCGCAGAGCCCGACCTGCTGTTCGACCTCTCCGGCATGCTGCACGAAATGGGTGCGCAGGTCACGGTGGCGGTGACGACGACGCAATCGCCGGTGCTGGAGCGGATCAACACGGCGGAGGTCCTGATCGGCGACCTGGAGGATCTGGAGGAACTCGCGAGTTCACGAGACTGCGATCTGCTGATCACCCATTCGCACGGCCGGCAGGCGGCGGCGCGGCTCAAGATCCCGTTCTACCGCGCCGGTTTTCCGATGTTCGATCGGTTGGGCGCCGGACATCAGCTGTCGGTCGGCTATCGCGGTACGCGCGATCTCATCTTCGACATCGCCAACCTCGTGATCGCCGACCGCGAAGACAATCATCAGCCGACCCCGGATACGTGGCGGACCACCGATACCGGTCTGCAGGTCCGGCCGCCGCAGCTGCACTGACACGAGTAACAGAGAGGCCACCGAATGAAGGTCGCGTTCGCAACACAGGATCTCAAGCGCGTCGACGCGCATTTCGGCTGGGCGAAGAACATCGCCATCTACGACATCAGCCCGGAGGGTCACAGATTCGTCGAGGCGATCCAGTTCGACGGCGACCTCAAGGAGGACGGCAACGAGGACAAGCTGGCGCCCAAGATCGACGCGATCAAGGACTGTGCCATCTTATATGTCGCCGCCATCGGCGGCTCGGGTGCCGCTCGAGTCGTCGCCAACAACATCCATCCGATGAAGGTCAATCAGCCCGAGGACATCCTGAGCCTGGTCGAAAAGCTCGAAGGCGTGCTCAAGGGAACGCCGCCGCCCTGGCTCCGCAAGGCCCTGGCCAAGGGCCAGGAGCGCACGCTCGATTTCGAGGAATGAGGACCATATGGCCCAAATAGCCGAACAAGTAGCCGAACAAGCAGCAGAACAAGTCGCAGAGATAGCTCAGCCTGAATCCGCCGAGCACGCGCCCTTCGTCAAGGAGCTGATCAAGATCTGGCGGGCGCAGGACACCCATGGAGCCTGGGAGGGCAAGAGCGATCTCGACCTGCTCGAACCCTATATCCTGGACAAGGAGAAGCGCCGGGCGCTGCCGATCGTCGGCGATCCCGATCCCGATACGATCTGGCGCATGGAGCTGTTCTTCAATGCGGTCGCGCTCTCGATCGAGAAGGCGACCGGGGTGATGATCCAGCCGATGCTCAAGATGCATCACGAGGGCTTCGGCCGCATGGTGCTGATCGGCGGGCGGCTGATCGTGGTGAACAAGCAATTGCGCGACGTCCACCGCTTCGGCTTCGACAATCTGGCCAAACTTGCCGCCGAGGGTGACAAGCACGTCAAGAGCGGGGTCGAGATGATCCAGAAGTTTCCTGAAGTGGCGAATTATTGAGGCGGGCTCATGAGCGATCTCGAAGCGCTGAAAGCGGAAATCAAAAAGCTGTCGGCCAAGGCGACGCAGGCCAAGATGGACCTGCACGACCTCTCCGAAGAGCTTCCCGTCAACTGGACGTCGATCATGAGCGTTGCGCAGAAGGCGCATGACGCCTTCGCCGAGCTCGAGCGCAAGCGCGAGAGCCTGAAGGCGCTGGAGAAGGCTTGAGCAGGGAACGCCATCATGTCATTTGCAACGCGCGACGGGCGCGACTGGAAGCCGGACTACCTGATCTCGATCGACGCCAAGAAGTGCATCGGCTGCGGCCGCTGTTACAAGGTCTGTGGCCGCAACGTCATGACGTTGAAAGGGATCAACGAGGAGGGGGATCTCGTCGACATCGAGGACGACGAAGACGATGAGGTCGAGAAGAAGGTCATGGTGATGGCCGACGACGGCGCCTGCATCGGTTGCGGCGCATGCGCCCGCGTCTGTCCGACCAACTGCCAGACCCACGCCCCCGCCGCGGCCGAAGCGGCGTGACCGCACGGCCATCCCTCGCGAAAGCGGGCGATCCAATCTCCCAGGGGCGTTTGTGCTCGAAGTGATAGCCGCGGCGTACCGGGTGCCCAGCCTTCGCGGGGCACGACGGACGATTACTCGATCCCCTGGTCGCGCGCCTTCCACATCGCGGCGATGCGGAAGCGCTCGTTGATGGCGGCGGGGCTTGCCAGGACCTCGGCCTCGGCCTTCCGGAAGGCGGAGGTGACGATGTCGACCTCCTCGCGCGTCAGCGGCACGCGTCCAGCCATGTGGGTGGCTTCCGGGACCGCTGCCCAGATGGCGCGGCGGTTCGGGTGATCCTTCACCTCGATCAGCTCAAACGCCTCGAGCTTGCCGTCCAGACAGATCGCAAGCCCGATCACCTCGAGCTTGCGTCCGTCCTGCGTGGTCTTGACCAAAGTCGCCATGACTCAATCTCGCGAACAGCTACGGGATCATCGGCATCGCAAAACCCGGCCGCGGATGGCTGTCGTAATATTCCGGCCGTTCGGGCCAGCCGCCCTCCTCGATGAACTTGAAGGCGGTGATTTTCACCGGCGCGCCGTGCGAGCAGGAGACTTCGGCGAATTTGATCTCGCGGTCGCCGGGGCCGGCGGAGAAATCCGCAACAACCGTGCCGTCCGCCTTTTGCGCCCGGGCAAAGCCTGGTGTACCGACGTCGCTGGCCGGAACCGGGTTGGCGGTAAAGAGCGGCTTCTCCATGGTCCCTTCCGCGGGCCCGAAGGCCGGTGTGGCAAAGGTGAAGGTCGCAAGCACTCCGCTGCGATCGGCAGGACGATCCGCGGTCAAGGGACGGGCGACCGAGTAGACGGTGAGCGTGCCGCCGTCGAGCATCGCCTTCACCTCGTCCAGCGAACAACCGGCGAATTCCGACGCGACATTCATGCTGATCTCCATGGCAAAGTGTCGGTTGACTTGTGCGTTGACCTGGAAACATCAAATTCCGTGCCAGCAGCACGGGGGCCGCTTCATGCCGGCGAGAGCCGGCCTGGGCTGCGAAACGCGTGGTCGCGCGGCGCTCGCCGCCCGGCTCTGGTCGCGCTTGCGACGCCGCGCGTCGGATTTCCCACAAAGCCTGCCGATCGGAGAACCTTGCGCGATTCTTGCAAGGTCGTGGCGAGCGCGACCAATGACAGGCGATTTGTCATGAACGACGAGAGCACTGAGCCGGACACCGCCTATGCGATCTGCGGCTTCAACGACATTCCGAGCCGGCGCGCGGTGGGCTTCCAGCTCGAGATCGTGCAAGAGGACGGCGTCCGGCGGCCATGGCCGATTGTCGTCGTCCGATGGGGAAAGCAGGTGTTCGGCTATCTCAACAAATGCCCGCACCACGGCGTCAATCTCGACTGGGAGCGGAACCAGTTCCTGGATCCGAACGGCGTCCGGCTGATGTGCGGCAAGCACGGCTCGATGTTCGAGCTTGGCACCGGCCGTTGCGTGGAGGGGCCCTGCAAGGGGCGCGCACTCACGCCGGTGGCGCTGACCGTGCTCGACGGCGACATCTGCGTCACCGGCGTCCGGCTCGCCGAAGACGACGAGAGCCAGCCCGACGAAGCCTAGCCTGGCGCAAGCGCGGAAGTTCAGACCGGCCGATTTTCGTTACGGTTCCTGACCGGCCCCATCCGCGCAAGACCGTCTTCGTGCCTGATCAGCTCGTATGGCGCGTCGAGTTTGACGGCTGCGTCGAGCAGATAGTCGAGCTTGCCGGCGGTATCGAGCTTCTTGATGTCGTTCTTGTCGATGCCCACGAGGTCCAGCATCTCCTTCCAGACGGTGGATTCATCGCAAGGCAGAATGTGGAAGGTGACGTTGCCAAGCTGGACCCTGTATTTGGCGAGCAGGTCGATGTTGTTGCAGAACATGAAATAGCTGCCGTCCGGGATCAAAGCGCCATCCAGAACGTCAGCCACGTCAGCGAGATAGGCGAAGGAGTGCAGATAGCCGGCGAGCACGGGGATGGTGTTCTCGCCCTCTTGCGCAATGGTGAGAACCTGCTCGATCGAGTAGTCCGGCGGGCGCTTTTCGTCGGCGACCTGGGTCTGGAATTTCAGCGCAATGTCGCCGCGGAATCCGAACCGGCCCGGCTTCGTCGTGCCGCTCTTGAGCACGGCATTGAGAAGGCGCCCCTCTTTGTCCAGCCGGCCGAGCGCGGTGTTCTCGATTGAAGTCATCAAAATCATCCCTGCTTGCATCAATGGCCGGACATGTCGGCCGGCGACCCACCTCATGCAATTTGTTTGCCGCCCCGCCCATCGTCCCGCGATGGCGCGTGATCGCTGCAATTCACGGGGAAGCGCGGCAGCCGTTTCGGTGATCGGCGCAAAGGGGCGTGTCGGGAATCCGACACGCGTCGGAAAGACAACAGGTTCGTTTTCAGAAAGAGCAGCATTATCAATCAAATGCCGGCTGGCATGCGACTTGCCAACTCACCACCCAGAGGGGCCCAGGCAAACGAAGGGTGAGCCATGATCAACCTGACCGATAGCGCCGTGAATGCAGTCAAGAGCGCGATTTCGACCTCCGCTCAGCCGGCGAGTGGGCTGCGCATCATGGTCGAGGCCGGCGGCTGCGCGGGTTTCAAATACATGATGGGGCTGGCTGATGAAGCAAAGCCGGACGATACCGTGATCGAGCGCGACGGCGTGAAGGTCTTCGTCGACAACAAGAGCCACGAACACCTGGCCGGCACGACCATCGATTTCGTCGTCGCACTGGAAGGCTCGGGTTTCACCTTCGATAACCCCAACGCCAGGTCGAGCTGCTCCTGCGGAAAATCCTTCAGCTGACCGCCGCGAGAGGCGCCGTCATCTCGAGCCCGATCCCGTCACATGAGAGAAACAAATCCGATGTTCGTTGAAACCGAAGCCTTGCAGCAAGCGCCGTCCGCCGACAGCGAGCGCACGCAGATCATCAAGGCGGTGATCGAGGAAATCCGCCCCAACCTGCAGCGCGACGGCGGCGACTGCCAGTTGATCGAGATCGACGGCAACAAGATCATGGTCAAGCTGACCGGCGCCTGCGTCTTCTGCAAGCTCTCCAGCGCAACGCTCGAAGGCATCCAGGCGCGGCTCATTGAAAAGCTCGGCGAGTTCGTCCGCTTGGTCCCGGTTGCCGGCCCGGCCAAAGCACGACATTGAGGCGCGGCATTGAGCGAGGATGAGGTGCCGCCGATCTACCTCGACAACAACGCAACGACGCGCGCCGACCCTTCGGTCGTCGCCGCGATGCTTCCGTTCTTCTCCGAGCAGTTCGGCAACGCCTCCTCGGCGCACGCCTTCGGCAGCGAGGTCGCGACCGCGGTAAAGCAGGCGCGGCGGAGTTTGCAGGCCTTGCTGGGCGGCGCCTTCGACCACGAGATCATCTTTACCTCCGGCGGCACCGAATCCAACAATACCGCCATCCTGTCCGCGCTCGCGACCCAGGAGGGGCGCGACGAGGTCGTCACCACGGCTGTGGAGCATCCGGCGATCCTGGCGCTGGTCGAGCAGCTCGCCGGCAGCGGGGTCAGGACGCATGTGATTGCAGTCGATTCCCGTGGGCGGCTCGATATCGAAGCGTATCGCCGTGCGCTCGGGCCGCGCACCGCGATTGCGTCCGTCATGTGGGCGAACAACGAGACCGGAACGATCTTTCCGGTCGACCTGCTGGCAAAGATGGCCCACGCGAGCGGCGCGCTGTTTCACACCGACGCCGTACAGGCGGTCGGCAAGCTGCCGATCGACATCAAGAGCAGCGAGATCGACATGCTGTCGCTGTCCGGGCACAAGCTGCACGGGCCCAAGGGCGTCGGGGCGCTCTATCTGCGCAAGGGCACCAAATTCAGGCCGTTGATCTGGGGCGGGCCGCAGGAGCGAAGGCGCCGCGGTGGGACCGAGAACGTCCCCGGCATCGTGGGCCTCGGAAAAGCCGCCGAGCTCGCGGCTACGCATCTCGAAGAGGAGCGCGGCCGGGTCGCCGCCTTGCGTGACCATCTTGAGCAGGGGATTCTGCAAATCGGCCAGTGCATGGTACTTGGCGATGGGCGCAACCGCCTGCCGAACACGGCCAACATCGCTTTCTCGCATCTCGAGGGCGAGGCGATCGTTCATCATCTCAACCGCGCCGGCGTTGCCGCCTCGCTCGGATCGGCCTGCAGCTCCGGCTCGATGGAGCCCTCGCATGTGCTGCGCGCCATGAACGTGCCGGCAGAGAGCCTGCGAGGCGCCGTGCGCTTCTCGCTGTCGCGCGAGAACACCGCCGAAGAGATCGATCGGACGTTACGCGTGCTGTCGGACATCGTCGTCAGGCTGCGCGCGATGTCGCCTGCAATCCACGAACACAGCCCGTCCGCCAATCTGGCCCGATCCACGGAGTTGATCCCATGAAAGTGATGATTCGCCGCTCTCCGGAGGCGGGCCTGTCGATCTACGTGCCGAAGAAGGACCTTGAGGAGCCGATCGTGGAATCCGAGCACGAAACGCTTTGGGGCGGCTGGATCAAGATTGCCAACGGCTGGATTCTCGATCTGCCCGCGATGGCCAGCGACACCCCGCTTCCGATCACGATCAATGCCAGGAAGCGGGGCGACGACGGAGATGAGCGATGAACGCACCGCCCCGGATTGATTTCGTCAGTTCCGCGGATGCCGAGTCCGTGCTCGCGGAAGTCGCTGCACGGCTGCGCGCGGGAGGTGTCGTTCCGTATCTCGGTCCGGGCGTCGCCGAGGCGTCAGGCGCGGATGTGCCGATGACGCCCGAGGCGCTCGCGGCGTTCTTCGGCAGCAAGGTGGCGCTGCCCCGCCGCGCCAGGGGTAATGCCTGGGCGTCGGCGCAACACATCGAGAGCACCAGGCATCGCGCCACGGTCACCACGCTGATGGCGCAGGCCTTCGGCCCGCCGGTCGAGCCGACGCCGCTGCATCGTCATCTCGCGACGCTTGCGCTGCCGATGATCGTCGATACCTGGTACGACGGCGCCATGCGCGCAGCGCTTGGAGAGCGCGCGGGATGGGGCGAAGTTCAGGGCATCACCCGCGCCGGCATCGGCGAAGACCGCTGGTATCGCTTCTATGATGCGCAAGGCAAGGAGGCGGATCGGGAGGCGGCGAAGGATTGGCCCACGCTGCTCTACAAGCCTCATGGCAGCGTCACCCCGGCAAAGAATTTCCTGATCTCCGACGCCGATTATGTCGAGGTCCTGACGGAGATCGACATCCAGACGCCGATCCCCGACGTGGTCAAAGAAAGGCGGACGGGGCGAAGCTTTCTCTTCATCGGCTGTCGCTTCAACGATCAGCTCTTGAGGATCTACGCGCGGCAGATCAGCAAGCGTTCGACCGATGTGCATTATGCGATCGTCGAGCCGGACACGCTGTCCAGGAATGAACTGCGTTTCCTGGTCGAGCAGGGCCTGACGCCGCTCGCGATCGCGCTTCCGCACGCGATCGAGATCCTGCTCGCCGGCTGATGTGCCTTCCGCGATGGGTTGTCGAGCTCGCGTGTCACATCACGCGAGCGTTTCGTGCACTTGCACGCAAGACGCTGCGCGCGCTGCGTTTTCCGTGTCGGGATCGCGACGCCTGTCATATTCCCAACATGCTACGAAAACGGTGTCGCGTGCGCGACAGCGCCGCTCGGCCGGCTAACCAATTGACATAGATCAAAAATGTCCGAGCGGCCGCGATGGCATGCGAGTTGCTAACTGCTCTTTGGATAGCTCGTTTCTGAATGGCTCGCTCAGGGCTGGTCCTGGGAAGCTCATTGGCCTGCAAGGGAGAACTGGACATGGACGCGGTCGCGCAGCACGGAGCCGGCGCCGAAGGTGCGGTGGATATCGGCGAGATCATGCAGGCCATCGCCGAGCACAAAGGCTGCGGCACCGAAGGTGGCAGCGGCAAGGCGAGCTGCGGATCGGCAGCGGGGCAGGGCGACCTGCCGACCGAGATCTGGGAGAAGGTCAAGAACCACCCCTGCTACAGCGAAGAGGCGCACCATCACTACGCCCGCATGCATGTCGCGGTCGCGCCCGCCTGCAACATCCAGTGCAACTATTGCAATCGCAAATATGACTGCGCCAATGAATCGCGTCCGGGTGTGGTGAGCGAGAAGCTCACGCCCGAGCAGGCGGCCAAGAAGGTGCTTGCGGTCGCTTCCACCATTCCGCAGATGACGGTGCTCGGTATCGCCGGTCCCGGCGATCCGCTGGCCAACCCGGAGAAGACCTTCAAGACCTTCGATCTCATCTCCCAGACCGCGCCCGACATCAAGCTCTGCCTGTCGACCAACGGCCTGGCGTT
>CAYVVB010000060.1:0-40198 GCA_964454955.1 uncultured Bradyrhizobium sp.
CAGTGGCACGCCTACGAGATCCTTCATCTGGCCCTGGCCAGCCTCGGTGTGCCCCTCGTCGTCTCGCTGCACAGCGTGGTCGGCATGGACTTTGCCGCGAGCCTGATGCCCGGCTGGCAGGAGACCATCTTCCCACCGTACTTCGTCGTCGGCGCGATGTATTCCGGATTCGCCATGGTCGTCTGCCTGGCCGCGCTGGTCCGCTGGGGCTTCCGCATGGAGGGACTGATCACCATCGCGCATTTCGACGTGATGGCGAAGATCATGCTGGCAGCCTCCATTGTCATGGGGCTGTCCTACGCCACCGAATGGTTCAACGCCTGGTATGGCGGGGAGCACGCCGATCGCAACCTGGTCCTGTTCGAATTCACGGGCAGTTATGCGCCCATGTTCTGGGCGCTCCTTCTCTGCAACGTTGTGATCCCGCAAGTCTTCTGGTTCGGCGGCGCGCGCCGCAGCATCGTCGCCGTGTTTGTCGTTGCGGTCGTGATCAATATCGGCATGTGGCTGGAGCGCATCCTGATCATCTGGGACACCCTGTCCCAGGATTATACGCCGAGCATGTGGCGGCTTTTCCGGCCCACCGTCTGGGACTGGATCACGACCTTTGGGTCGCTCGGACTGTTTGCGCTGATGTTTCTGCTCTTCGTCCGCCTTGTGCCGGCTGTTTCGATGCATGAGGTGAGAAAGGTCGTGGCGGAAAAGGAGGCGGGATGATGGATATGCTTCTTGCCGAATTCGGCGACCAATGGCGCCTTGTCGAAGCGGCGCGCCGGGTCGGCGGCCTGCATTGCCGTGTGGTCGATGCCTACACGCCTTATCCGGTCGAAGGGCTCTCTGCAGTGCTGCAACAGCCGGCAAGCCGGATAAGGCCAACGATGCTGGCGGGCGGCGTCGTGATGGCGGCACTGGCCTACGGGGCTGAGTACTATTCGGCAGTCATAAGCTACCCATACGATAGCGGTGGTCGGCCGCTCGATGCCTGGCCGGCCTTTATGCTCGTTCCGTTTTCGACCGGCATCCTCGTCGCGGCGATCTGTGGCTTTGCGCGATTTCTCGCCGAAGGCGGACTGCCGAAGCTGAGTAATCCGCTGTTCGGCATCGATCGATTTCAAAGAGCAAGCCAGGATCGTTACCTGCTGGCTGTCGAGGTCTCGCGCGAAGCGAATGATCGCGCCGCAGTCCGTGAAATGCTCTCCGGTCTGGGCGCGATTTCTCTGCGGGAGGTGGAGCAGTGACCTGCCAAACAGCGTGGCTCATCATGCTGATCGTCTGCGCGGGCCTGCTTTCCGGCTGCGACCTCAGCATGACCGAGCAGCGCAAGCTGACGACATACGCGCCCACGAGCCTGTGGCGCGATGGCACGACGGCCCGGCCGCTTCCGGATGGCGTGGTCGCGCAGGGCGACGTCGGGCTTGCCGCGGAGGCGAAAAATCCGCCGCCGGTCACGACGGCATTATTGGCTCGGGGCCGCGAACGGTTCGGCATCTTCTGCGCTCCTTGTCATGGCCTCGCAGGCGACGGCGACGGTGTCATCGTCGCACATGGATTCCCGGCGCCGCCGTCCTATCATATCGACCGTCTCCTCGCGGCCCCGGCGCAGCATTTCTACGACGTGATGACCAATGGCTACGGCGTCATGTTCTCCTACGCGGACCGTGTGTCTCCGCACGACCGCTGGGCGATCGCCGCTTATATCCGTGCCTTGCAATTGTCGCGACGAGCCAAGGTCGCGGAGGTTCCTGACGCCGCGGAGCACGTCCGATGAGCGAACGAAGGACCCGCATGGCCATGTTCATTGGCGCTGCCGTCGCCTTGGCAGGTCTGGTTGTTTGGGCGATCATCGACCCGAGAAAAGCTGGAGCGGGCTGGCTGATCGGATTTGTGTTCTGGGCGCAAATCCTGATCGGCAGCCTGGCGCTCACCATGATTCACCGCCTCACTTCGGGAGCCTGGGGCGAAATCATCGCGCCGGTGATCGGGCGGACCGCTGCCGCCGTACCGCTTCTTCTGCCTCTCGCAGTGCCGTTGCTTGCCGCAATACCGCAGTTGTACCCGTGGGCGCAGCACCCACCATCCGTGAAGCCGGATGTGCTGTCGGTCTATCTGAACCGACCGGCCTTCATTGTGCGCTCTCTCATCGCACTCGCCGGCTGGTCAGCCCTTGCTTTCGTTCTGCCGCGAACCGTCGGCCGGCGCGGCCAGCTGCTGGCGGCGATCGGTCTGGTCTTTCATGCGGTCGTCATCAGCAGCGTATCGGTCGATTGGTATCTTTCCATCGAGGCGCCCTTTACGTCTTCATCGTTCGGCGCGAGCGTTGCGATCTCCTCTCTTGTTGTCGCGCTGGCCTGGGCCGCCCTGTGGATGCCGACGGCGGAAGGCGATCCCGTCATTGGCGATGTCGGCGCTCTACTGCTCGCGACCGTACTTGGGCTCACCTACATCGATTTCATGGCGATTCTGGTCATATGGTACGGCGACTTGCCGCGCGAGGAAGTCTGGTTCGTGGCACGGGGGGCCTTTCCGTGGAACGCAATGGCGGTGGCCGCTTTCGTGCTTGGCTCTGCGATTCCGATCCTCGCGTTGATCCAGTCCCGATTCCGGAACCAGCACCGGCGGCTGCGGTTCGTTGCTGTCGTGACGCTCGCCGGCATCGCTGTATATGACGCATACCTCATCGGGCCGCCGTTCGGCACGGCGGTGCTTGCGACATCATTGTTGGCGCTCATCGGAATTGGCTTTCTTTTGCTTGGCATTACATGGGGTCTTGGAGAAAGCCCGGGTTCGCTTGCGCGGGAGCCGCTCAATGTCCGGTGAGGAACACCATATCCAATACGTGCCGGAGCCGCCCAAAGTCAAACTGACCTTTGTCGGCTGGACGGCGTTCGGCATGCTGCTCCTGCTGATCGCTGCCATCGGCGGCTTCTACGGTATCTACCATGCAGCCGGGCCGACTCGGGTGTTGCCGGCGCCCCAGGAATTTCCACAGCCGCGAGTCGACACTCGGGAAAGTGAGGAGCTGCGGCGCATTCGCGAGACACAGAGCGCGAAGCTTCGGACCTGGCGCTGGTCTGATGATCAGCACAGTTCGGTTCAAATTCCGATCGAACGCGCCATGGAGTTGCTCGCGGCAAAGGGGCCCCAAGCCTACGAGCCGCTGTTGCCGCAGCAATCTGCACTCTCCCCGCCGAGCGCGGCAGCGGAGCGGGAGACGATGCAACCCCAGGGCTCTCCTGCTGCTGGGCCGTCGGTTGGCACGCCCGCATCATCGGAAGAGAAGCAATGAAACGATCGGCGATCATCGCTCTCCCGGTTTGGATCGGTATTGCGGTCGCTGCGATGGCTGCGCCGGCCGATGCCGGAATCGTCGGCGCCCAGGTCAAGAACGTCGAAGCGGCGCCGGCACCTGGCGCCGCGCTGCCGCTCGACCTTGGATTCGTCGATGAAGCCGGGCATCGGTCGGCCCTGCGCGAGGCTATCGGCCGATCGCCGAGCATCGTCATCTTCGTGGATTACACCTGTCGGACGCTATGCGGTCCGGTGCTGGAATTCGTAGCTGCGGGACTGGCGAAGAGCGGTTTGAAGCCTGGCGCGGACTATCGCCTGGTTGTGATCGGGCTCGACCCGAAGGATAAGCCCGGTGCGGCGCGTGCGATGCGCAGGGAGCATCTCGGTGACGGAGACCCGATTGGCCGCGCAGCGATTTTCCTGACCGGCGAAGAACGCGCCATCCATAGCGTCACGGAGGCGGCCGGGCTGCATTATTACTATGACGCGGAGCATGACCAATACGCGCATCCGGCGGCGGCCTATGTCGTCGATGTAGAGGGGCGCGTTCGGCGCGTGCTTTCGCCGCTCGGCCTGGACGGTGCGGATCTTCGGCTTGCCATCGTCGATGCGGGGCGGGGCTCGGTGGGCACTCTGGCCGACCGTATTCACCTGCTCTGCTACGGCTACGACCCTGTCAGGGGGATCTATACCGAGCGCATCACGACCTTGCTCGCGATTGCCGCGGGGATGACGCTTCTCGCTCTGCTGGGCGGCATCTCCCTGATGGCCATGCATGAGAGGCGAAGGCAGCCATCATGACGCTCGCCGAATTTACCACCGCAGCTTCGGACTATGCCGCTCGCGTCGACGCGCTGTTCGCGCTGCTGTCGGCGATCTCGGTAGCGGTGGTTCTGCTCGTTGCAGGCCTGATCACGACATTCCTGATCCGGTACCAGAAGGGCTCCCGGGCGCCGAGAGGCGAGACGCCCGAGCGAATCGACCGGGAAATCGAGATTGGCTGGACCGCTGCGACGTTCTTCACGTTCCTGTTCCTGTTCTGGTGGGCGGCGTCGGATCAGCTGTCTGCGCTGTCGACGCCCAAGAACGCGATGGAAATCCACGTCATTGCCAAGCAGTGGATGTGGCGTATCCAGCATCCGGGCGGCGCACGTGAAATCGATGAATTGCACGTGCCCGCCGACACCGACGTGCGCCTGGTGATGACGTCGGAGGACGTGATCCACGATCTGTATCTTCCTGCACTCAGGCTCAAGCAGGACATCCTGCCCGAGCGCTTCACCTATCTGTCATTCAAAGCGATCAAGACCGGGGTGTTTCATCTCACCTGCGGTGAATTCTGCGGCACCGATCACTCGGTGATGGCGGGGCGCCTCGTCGTCGTGACTCCCGAGGAGTATGCGCGCTGGAGTTCGGCACAACCGGAAGGGGATGATCTTGCCCATCAGGGCGAGGCCCTGTTCCGCTCGCTGGGATGCTCGGGATGCCACGCGCCGGGCTCGACGGTGCATGCGCCGGATCTTCACGGGCTTTACGGCCGGGCCGTGCAGCTCGAAGACGGCCGGACGGTGACCGCCGACGAGGCCTATCTGCGGGACTGCATTCTCCTGCCGGACAAGAACAGGGTCGCCGGATTTCCGCCCCTGATGCCAAATTTCAGTAATTCGGTGAGCGCCGGCGACGTTATGTCGCTCGTGGCTTATATCAAATCGCTCTCGAGGGCCGATGCTGCGCAGGGAGCTTCGCCATGAGCGAGATGACGTTGCCCTTCGCGCCTGCGCAGGAGTCGGGACCCGCCAGTTACATCGACGAGGGCCACACGGTGTCGTCCTGGCTGCTCACGACCGATCACAAGCGGATCGCGATCCTCTACACCCTTTCCATCACTGTCTTCTTCTTCATCGGCGGCATCATCATCGGATTGGTCCGGCTCGAGCTGATCAGCCCGACCGGCTGGTTCATGACCTCCGACGAGTACAATCGCGCCTTCACCATCCACGGCATCATCATGGTGTGGTTCTTTCTGGTGCCGTCGATCCCGGCCACGATGGGAAACTTCGTGTTGCCGATGATGATCGGCGCCCCCGACGTCGCCTTTCCGCGGCTCAACCTGCTGTCGTGGTACCTCTACGTGATCGGCGCCGCCTTCACGGTCTATGTCTTGTTGAGCGGGGGCGTTGACACCGGCTGGACGTTCTATCCGCCGTTCTCGTCAAGCTATTCCCATTCGGGCGTCGTTGCGGCAGCCATGGGCGTGTTCGTCGTCGGCTTCTCCTCCATCGCAACGGGCGTGAATTTTCTTGCGACGATCCACCTCCTGCGCGTTCCGGGCATGACCTGGTTCCGCTTGCCTCTGTTTGCCTGGTCTATGTACGTGGTCAGCATGGTCATGGTGCTTGCGACACCCGTGCTCGCGATGTCGCTGTTGCTGATCTGCGCCGAGAGAGTGTTCGGTCTTCCGATATTCGACGCCAGCACCGGGGGTGATCCGGTGCTATTCCAGCATCTCTTCTGGTTCTATAGCCATCCGGCCGTCTACATCATGATTCTGCCGGCCATGGGCGTCGTCTCTGAAGTGTTGGCCTGCTTCGCCCGCCGTCGGGTGTTCGGCTACGGCTTTATGGTCTATGCGCTGCTCATGATCGGCATCATTGGCTTCATGGTCTGGGGGCATCACATGTTTGTCGCCGGTCAATCGCCTCTCGCAAATCTCATCTTTTCGTTTCTGTCGTTCATTGTCGCGGTCCCGTCGGCGATCAAGGTGTTCAACTGGACCGCGACCCTGTATCGGGGGCGGATCGGCTTCGAGGCGCCGATGCTCTATGCGCTCGGCTTCCTGGGCCTGTTCACGACCGGCGGCCTGACCGGACTTTTTCTCGCCTCGGTTCCGATCGATATCGCGGCCACGGATTCGTATTTCGTGGTCGCGCATTTCCACACCATCATGGTTGGAGGCACCGTCTCGGCTTACATGGCCGGTATTCACTATTGGTGGCCGAAAGTCACGGGACGCCGCTACCACGAGTTTGTCGCTCAATTCGCCGCCATCACGATGTTCGTCGGTTTCAATCTCACCTTCGTGCCGCAGTTCATCATGGGTTGGCTCGGCATGCCGCGCCGTTATCATTTCTATCCCGAGGTGTTTCAGATCTGGCACGTCCTATCCAGCGGCGGCGCCGCCGTTCTGGCCGTCGCCTATCTGATGCCGCTCGGTTACCTCACCTGGTCGCTGTTCGCCGGTGATCGCGCGGGTGACAATCCATGGGAGGCAACGGGCCTCGAATGGCAGACACCTTCACCGCCCCCGAAACAGAATTTTATGCGTCCGCCGCGGGTGACGTCCGACCCGTACCAATATCATGACGTCGGCCGCGCGCGCGAACAGGACGAGCGAACGGTGACCGCCGGGCAGGGTGAGGTGTCATGACCGACCTGTCCGGCGCGCTGCAGGAGCCTTGGTCGGATCTCCGCCTGCAGCGTGAGGCAGTGAGCCTCGGCATGTGGTTTTTCCTGGCGAGCGAGGTGCTGTTCTTTGCTGCGCTGTTTTGCGCATACGCCGTGTACAAGAGCTTGAATGCGGAAGCGTTCCGCCTGGCAGCAAGCCACACGAACATCGTGTATGGCTCCATCAACAGCGTATTGCTTCTGACCTCGAGCCTCACGATGACGCTTGCGCTGCGGGCTGCGACGGTACGGCTCCGGCCGATCGCATTAACTTTTCTCGCCATCACAGCCGCGCTTGGCATCGGGTTCCTGATCTGCAAGGGCCTGGAATATCGCAGCGACATCGCGGAACATCTGATCCCCGGTGCGGGCTTTCCCTTGAGCCCTCCGTCAACCGAGATCTTTTGGGGGCTGTACTGGGTCATGACCGGTATCCACGCCATTCATTTGACCATCGGCATCATCGTGGTCCTCGTCGTGATGACGCTCTTTGGGCGTGGGATCATTCCGGTGCAGGGATCGACCGTGGAAGGTGTGGCGATCTACTGGCATTTCGTTGACACCGTGTGGATATTCCTCTTTCCACTGCTCTATCTGACGGGTCGGTCATGACCAGGGATGCTGCCGATAAGAGCAGGATATGGCGAGGACCCGTGTTGGCGTGGGCTTTGCTCTTCCTGCTCTTTGCGATCAATCTCGGCTCGGCCTACCTTCCAATGGGCGCCGGAAATCTGGTGATGAGCCTGTTTATTGCGGCCGTGATGACCATTGTGCTTGCAGTCTTTCTGATGGACTTGCGCAACTCCCAGACGCTGGTTCGGGTCGTCGCAGTAGCCGGATTATTCTGGTCGATCATCATGTTTGCTCTGACTTTCAGCGACTATCTCGCCCGCGATTAGAAAGCTGCGGTTGACCCGGGCCGGCTGACTTTACTCCGGACGCATGCGCGAGACGGAACTTGCGTCATGGCAAGGATTTGACTTTGGCACGAAGCTGCGCCCCCGGCGAGGGTGCGGACAGCGGGACCTCTCCGAGCAATCGGCCGAGTTGAGAAAACATGTCCGTTCCCCGATCCAACAGCTCTGAGCGCGATCAGACGCAGATATCAAGCCGCGAGATCGAGGATGTCGAAGAGCGTTCGAGCCCGCGCACGCCGGTCATCTACGAAATCGTGCGACGATTGGGTGAAGAGGAAATGGCGCGGCCTGCCACCTCGTTGTGGTGGTCCGGATTGGCGGCCGGACTCTCGATAAGCTTTTCGCTGCTGGCCCAGGCGATCCTGCAGCAGCACATACCGGACGCAGAATGGCGACCGTTGGTGGCGAGTCTCGGCTATTCTGTTGGCTTCGTTATGGCTGTGCTCTCGCGGCAGCAACTTTTCACGGAAACGACCATCACGATCGTCCTGCCCGTCATCGCCGAGTGGTCCGGCGCCAATCTCGCTCGCGGAGCTCGCGCATGGGCAATCGTGCTGCTCGCCAATCTGGCCGGGACGCTGTTTGCGGCGGCTTTCTGCAGCTTCACGCCGGTCCTTCCGCCCGAACTCCGGTCGGAGATGGTCCAGATCAGTCAGCACATCCTCGGGCATACGTGGCTGGAGATGGCGTTTCGCGCTGTCGCCGCAGGTTTTCTGATGGCGGCGATGGTCTGGCTTTTGCCGAGTTCGGAGAGCGGTCAATTCAGCGTCGTGACCATGATGACGTATTTGATAGCCGCGGGCGGCTTCATGCATATCGTCGCGGGCAGCATGGAGGGGTTCATGCTGGTCTGGAACGGCGTCGTCGGCGTACCCCAGCTCGTCTTCAATTTCATAATACCTGTACTCATCGGCAACATCGTCGGCGGCACAGCGCTGTTCGCGCTGCTGGCCTATGCGCAGGTCATGAAGGAGATTTAGGAAGACTCCCTGTTCAAGAGAGAGCGATTCCAGCCGGATGACTGAAGATTTCGAACTCCCGGCCGCGCGCCACCCCGACCAGCGTAATGCCGCAGCGCTCCGCTGTGCGCACCGCGAGCGCGGTAGGTGCTGAAATGGCTACGATGATGCCGGCGCCCATGGCCGCCGTCTTCTGAACCATCTCCACGGATACCCGGCTTGTCAGGACAACGGCGCCCATACGGCTGGACGTGTTCGTCGCGGCGAGTGCACCGGCGAGCTTGTCAAGTGCGTTGTGACGTCCGACGTCTTCGCGCACGAGAATGCTTCCGATATCGGGCCTGAAGAAGCCCGCGGCGTGCGTGGCCCGTGTCTTCCGGTTGAGGTCTTGAGAGGTCGTCAGGGTGTCGACCGCCAGACCGACTTGCCTCGAGGTAAGGAGAATCTCTCGCGTGACCGGGGGAGGGAACCGGTTGGCATCCTCGAGGCTTTCGATCCCGCACAGACCACAGCCGGTCGGCCCTGCCAGGCGCCGCCGCCGCGCCTTCAACAGGTTGCTGCTGTCGGTGCGCAACCACATCCTCAATTCGATTCCATCGGCACCTGCAATGACGCTCAATTCCCTGATTTCGCGGACGTCGTGGATAATGCCCTCGGTCAAGCTGAAGCCGAACGCCATGTCTGTCAGATCGGCCGGCGTCGCCATGAGGACGGCAACAGTTGTTCCGTCGTAGACGAGCGCGACCGGACACTCCTCGGCGACCGCGCGTTCGCCGGTCGTGCGGTTCCAATTGAGCCGGGGCACCTTGACCGACGTGGCGGATGTCGAGCGATCGCTTGCGTCGTATTGCGAGCCGTCCATTTGACTTTCCCGAGGCGATCTGTCGACGCACCAGTTGGGACAAGGTTCCAAGATGGATGGAAACGTCGGGTTCGGGCCGACTTTTCTCGTGTCAGTCCGTGCGTCAATGCACCGCCGCATAAAGGATTTTGTCCTGCGTCGCGTCGGCCGCATCGAACTCGGCGACAATGCGCCCGGTGCGGGCGACCAGGATGCGGTCGGACACGGCCAGAATCTCCGGCAGATAGGACGATATCACCACCACCGCCTTGCCCTCATCCGCAAGCCTGCGGATCTCGCCATGAATATGCGGGATGGTGCCGACGTCGACACCGCGCGTCGGCTCGTCGAAGATGACGATCGAAGGGTCCTGGCCCAGGGACTTTGCCAAAACGACCTTCTGTTGGTTGCCGCCCGAGAGTTCGATGATCCGCGCTTTCCGCTGCAGCGCGCTTATCTTGAGCCGTTCGACCCAATAGTTCGCAAGTTTCGACCGCCGCGCCCGTGAGAGCAGGAAGCTGAAGCCTCTGTGCGTCGCGAGCTTGCCGATATAGACATTGTCGTCGACGGTCATGGTTTCGAAGAAGCCGTTGGCTTTGCGGTCCTCGGTAATGTAGGCGATGCCGTCATCGATGGCTTGCCGCGGCACACGATAGCGGATGGGCTTGCCCCGCAGCCGGATGGTGCCGCCATTGACGAGGTTGCGTTTCAGCGCGCCGAAGATGATCTTGGCGATCTCGGTGCGGCCGGAGCCGATCAGGCCGGCGATGCCGACGACTTCGCCGGCATAGACCGAGAACGACATGTTCTTTACCACCATCCCCATGGTGACGTTCTCGACCGTGAGCACTTTTTCGCGTCGCTCGTGCGCGTGCCGGGCGCTGCGGCCGTAAACCGCCTGGGCAATCTGGCGGCCGACCATGTGCTGCACCAGCGCGTCCCGGTTCAGCGCCTTGGCGGGCGCCGTGATCACGAGCCGGCCGTCGCGCAGCACGGAGATGCGGTCGGCGATCTGCAGCGATTCTTCCAGGGCGTGGCTGATATAGATGATTGCCACGCCTCGCGCGCGCAGATCGCGCACGAGGTGGAAGAAGTGCACGATCTCCTCCGGCGTCAAACTTGCAGTCGGCTCGTCAAAGATGATGATGCGCGCCTTGTTGTAGATCGCGCGGGCGATCTCCACCATCTGCTTCTTGGCTGTGCCCAGCAAGCCGACAGGCGTTGCGGGATCGACATGGAAGTTGAGCGACTGAAGAAGCTGCTGGGCCTGGATGTTCAGCGTGCGGAAGCGCGTCAAGAGCTTCTCGTTGCCGAGCTCGATGTTCTGGGCTGCCGTCATGGTCGGCACCAGGCTCGTCTCCTGATAGACCATGCCGATGCCGGCTGCGAGTGCATCGCGCGGCTGCTCAAAATCGACGCGGCTGCCGTCGACATGCATCTCGCCTGACGTGAGGCGAATGGCGCCGGCGATCGCCTTGCAGAGCGTCGATTTTCCGGCGCCGTTCTCTCCCACCAGCGCATGAACCTCGCCGGGATAGAGATCAAAATTCACACCCTCGATGGCGTGGACACCTCCGTAGACCTTGCTGCCGTTGACAACCTTGAGGACGGGATCCCGCGTCTTCGGCGCAGTTTCGCCCGGCTGCGGCGGCATAGCGACATCATTCATTGCATCTCTCCCGGGAGAAGCAGGAGGCGGCCCGCGCCGCGCGACGCGATCACGGTGCCTTGCGGCGTTGCGCAAGCACCGGTGATGCCGTGGAAGCGGCCGCCGGCGCGGCTGTGAAGAGAGGAGGTCGGATCGCCCTGAGCATCGAGATGGACGAGCAGGCCATAGGAGCGCGGCGGCGCCCATGGCTTCTGGATCCCCAACGCCTTGACCCCGCCGATCTGCATCGGCTCCAGACAATCGCTGCCCCCGGCATAGCTTGGTGCGACCCAATAATCCTCCGGCATGGTCGCGACCATCTCCTCGCGGAAATCGTCTTCCTTGAGAACGAATTCGATGAGATGCGTGCGGCGGGCGAAGAGACCAAGATAGAAGCCATCGTGACCATCGCTGTGCAGACGAGCCGGGTAGCCGGCGAGATTGCGTAGCACGGTCTGCGGCTGCGCTGCGCCATTTCCCGGCAGCGGCATACGGCTCACGCGATGGCTCCAGCTCTCAGTGAACCAGAGCTGGCCGGTTCGGCCCGCGATGGCGATGCCGTAAGGATAGTGGAGATCGCTGAGCAGCGTTGTCGAGGCTTCGAGCGACGGTCCGCACGTGATCAGGCGCCCGTTGTGGCGCTTTTCCATCAGGTCGTGCCGCCATTCGGACGGCGTTCTGCCCATGCTGCCTTCGACGGCAAAGATGCGGCCGTCAGGCGCGACCGCGACCGATGTCAGGCCTGCGAGCGCACGGCCGTCGGCGCTCTCGAGCCAGCGTGGCGCCGGGTTTGCCGGATCGATCGCTGCAAGGCCGCGTCCGGCGACGCAGACCAAAAGACGTCCGTCGGGATGGAGCGCAAGACCGCCGGCGTCGCCCTCGAATTCCACAACCAGAGTGCGCGTCGCAAATCCCGCGCCCGACAATCTTAGCACGCGCCTGCCTGCAGAAACGAACAGCGTTCCATCCTCGGCGGCGACGACATCATCGAGGCCGGGCAGGGGATCGCCGATCGGCATGCAGGTGTCCAGGCGATCGTTCGGGCTCAATGCGCCGTCGAGCGGCGGGATCGCATTATCCTCGCCGTCGCGGCCAATGATGCTGCGGACATCCCGTATCAGATGGTCAAGAAATCCCACGGCCGTTCACCCGCTCATTTCGCTCTGCTCTTGGCGCCCCAATAGGCGTCGAAGCCGCTCCAGCTTTCGTCGACGTCATCGAGCTTGATGCGGCCGATGCGGTTGTTCTCGAGCCCGCCGAGATAGAGATAGCCCTTGTGCTCGCGCATCGAGGTCAGCGTGGAATGGGAGATCCCGGTCGGGTCCCACCAGGACTCGAGAGCCTCGCCCCTGTCGTTGAACTTGAGCACACAGCCATGGTTCAGCGCCGGAGCAAGCCACTCGTCGGTCGGGACCTGCTTGACCATACGCAACCGGAAGCCAGGTTTTCGCGCGGCGAGATCGAACGTGGGCGTGCGAATGCCGACCAGCGCCAGCCAGTAATTGCCGTCGGAGGCGCGGTTGATGTTGTCCGGGTTGCCCGGCAGCTCGTCGATCAAGACTTCGGTCTTGCCTTTCTTCGGGCCTTCGAGCCAGTAGCGGAAGACCTTGCAGAGAGAGGTCGAGGCGATCAACAGCGACTTGCCGTCCTGGGAGACACAGACGCCGTTCGGGAAATAGAAGTGGTTGATGATGGTGCGCGTGGTCCTGGTTGCGGGATCGTAGCAGACCACGCGGCCGTTGGGACGCGCCTCGAGAATGTCGAGGGTGTTGGTCGTCATCTCGTAGCGCGTCGTGCAGTCGGAGAAATAGATCTTTCCGTCGGGCGCGATGTCGAGGTCGTCGGCCATGCGCAGGCGCGAATCGTCATTGAGCTTGTACCAGGTGCGGTTGGTCTCATCGGTGACCTTGAACACCTCCCCATTCGGCTTGACGCCATAAACGCCCATGCCGGCAACGGCGACGATCAGGTTCTCATCGCGATCGAACTGCATGCCGAGCGGTCGGCCGCCAATATGGGCAAATACCTCGCGAGTCCCGAAATCGGGTCCGGAGAAGCGGATGATGTTGCCGTCGCGCGTCGAGCCATAGACGCGGTCCTGGCGATCGAGGATGACGTCTTCCGGCCCCTCGACCTGATCGAGCCCGATGGCCTGCGCGTGGATCAGGCGGTCGTTCTGCGCATAAGCCGAGGCAGAGCCGGGCTGCACCGAAGGGGCGGGGGCAAGCGCGACAAAGGCCGGGTTGACATAGATCTTCTGGATCGCTTTGCCGCGGTTCTTCGACCATTTGACGTCGATGCCGACGGCGGCCAGCAGGATGACGCCAATCACGGCCGAGGTGACGTAGCCGGGAATGCCCATCCGCACCAGGCCGTTGATCAGAAGAAAGATGATCAGGGCGCCGATCATCGCCCGCCAGACCGTGCCTTTGCCGCCGGCAAGTGATACGCCGCCGAGCACGACCGCGGTCAGCGCCTGGAATTCCCATCCCACCCCGGTCGTGGAATCCGTGCTCGACTGCCGCGCGGCGTAAAAGATGCCGCTCGCGGCGCAAAGCATGCCGGACAGGACGTAGGTGAAAAACAAGATCAGCCGGACGCGGATGCCGGCGTGGCGCGCCGCCTTGCGGTTCGCGCCGATCGCTGTCACGTGCCATCCATAACGGGAGCGCGACAGGAAGATGTGGCAGACCAGCAGCACCACGAACAGCGTCGCGGCGTTGACGGGAATGCCGAGCACGCTGCCGACGCCGAGAAAATCCCAGGCGTCGCTGTCGACGGAACTCGTCGCAAATACCTGGGCGTAGCTGGTATTGAGCAGGTTGACCGAGGCGCGCAGGATGATGAGCGTCACCAGCGTGGTCAGGAACGGCCGCGTCTTCAGAAAACCGATCAGGAAGCCGTTGATGCTGCCAAGCGCCGCGCCGACCGCGAGCGTCGCCGGGATCGTCAGCCCCACCGGCAGCTCCTGGACGTACAGGAAATAGAGGGCGAAGAAGTTGCAGAAGGCAAAGATCGCTCCGACGCTGAGGTCGATGCCGCCGGAGATCAGGCAGAAGCCCATGGCGAGCGCGACGAAGCCGAATTCCGCAAATAGCCGCAACAGCGACAGCGTGTTCTGCAGCGTTGCGTAGTCGGGAACCGTGAGCGCAAAATAGAGCCAGAGACCGATCATCACCGAAAAAGGAATGACCGGCTCGAACCACTGCTTGAGCAATAACTCCGACAGCAACAGGCGCGGCGAGAAGCGCCTGATCGAAGCAGAAAACGAATCGACCGCCATCGACATCGATGAACACCGCAATAGAGCGAAGGGAGCCGGTCCACCTGAGCGCGGGCCGGCCTGTCATTTCGAGCTGTTATTTCTTGGACAAGGCAAAGCAGTTGGCGCCGCTGGCGTTGGTCTTGTCGAGCCAGAGCGGATGCGTGAAGAATTCGAGATGCCTTGTGCCCGGCTTGTCGCCGGTTTCGAGCAGCGTCTCGGCGGCGCGTATCAGGTCGTGGCCTTGCTCGGTCGCCTTGTAGCTCAGGAATTTGTAGAAGTTGCCCTGGTTGACCTGGTCGCAGTCGAGCTGCGAACCTTCGCCCGACGCATAGACCTTCACCTGACCGATCTTGCCGGCGTTGCGGATCGCCTGGGCTGCACCCGATTCCATGATGCCCCAGAAGCCGATCGATGCGCAGAGGTCGGGGTGTTGCTGGATCACGGTCGCGGTGGTGTTCAGCGCGGTGTTGGCGTCCCAGTTGGCGGCCTGGTTGGAGACGACCTTGATCGCCGGATCCTTGTTGAAGACTTCCATGATGCCGCCGACCTGGTCGACGCTCGCCGCTGCCGTGAGCTCGCCCTGAACGATCTGCACCTTGCCGGATTTGCCGGAGCCGGTGCCGCATTGCTTGACCACGTCTTCCGCCAGCATCCGGCCGACCTCATGCCAATCGGCACCGACAAAGGCGCCCGACTTGTAATTCGACGACATGTTGATCTGGATCACATGGGTGCCCTGGCTCTCCGCGCGCTTCAAATCCTTCATCAGAAGCGTGACGCTCGGGTTCTGCACGATCAGCACATCGGGCTTCTGGTCGACCAGCGCGGTGAGAGCCTGTTGCATGGCGGATGGATTGTTGTTGGGATCGCGCACGATATATTTCATGCCGCGCCATTCGGCTTCCTCGTGCACCACGCGGCCCCACTCGTCGGCGAGCGGTACGCCGAGCGCAATCGGAATATAGGCGATGGTCTTGTCCTTGAGCGCCTTGTCATAGTCGGAGCGCAGCTCGCGCGCGGTCTTGGTGCCGCCTTCCTCCTGCGCCGTCGCCATGAGCGGCAAAGCGGCGAGCGCAAGGCCCGCCGCGACAGCCGTCCACTTCCACCCGATAGTCATGAAGTCCTCCCTCTGTTTTTGATTGAAAAACTTGTGAGTGTGTCTGTCAGTCGCCCTGCCGTGCCGTCTCCTCGTCGCGCGGGTGCAGCCAGTTGTCGAGCACGATAGCGGCGAGCAGCACGATCCCCTTGATGATGTTCTGCACCTCGCTGTTGACGTCCATGATAGTGAAAGCGTTGAGCAAGGTGCCGATCAGAACGCAGCCCACCACCACGCTGAATACGCCGCCTCGGCCACCGACCAGGCTGATGCCCCCGATCACGACCACCAGCACCACGTCGAAGATCATGGTGCCCTGTGTGATCGCCATCTGCATGCTGCTGGTCGTGCCGATCCAGACGAGGCCCGCGAGCCAGGCCAGCAGTGCGACCGATACGTGCTCGAGCACGATCAGCGGCCGCAATGCGATGCCGGAGAGCCGAGCCGCTTCCGGATTGTCGCCCTGGGCATAGATGAAGCGGCCGATCGATGTCTGCGACAGGAATAGGTGCATGAGCAGCGCGGCGGCCGCAAACACGAAAATCGGAACGGGGACGCCGAACAGGCGCCCGGCGCCCAGAAACATCAGCGCCGGTGCGTCCTTCGGCGCGTAGACGACCCAAGCGGGCGCAAGCCAGAATGCCAGGCCGTAGATGACAAAGCCGGCCGCGAGCGTAACGAACAGCGCCGGCGCCTCGACAAAGGCGACCATGATGCCGTTGACCGCGCCGATCAGCAGCGCGAGCCCGAGCGCGACGAGGCACGCCAGGCCGATCGGCATGCCTTGCTGCATCGCGTTGAGCGCGATCGCCCACGACCCGGCCATGATCGCGACCTCGCTCAAGTCGATGCCGCGGCTGATCACGATCAGCCCCATGCCGAGTCCGAGAATTCCCAGAATCGAAATGCTGCGCAACAGATTGAGCAGATTGGTCAGGGTGGCAAAACCGTTCAGGGCGAGCCCGAAGGAAATCAGGAGTGCGATCGTGATGAGGAGGACGATCTGCTCCTGGCTTGGCTTGGCAAGCGTCATGCGAACGCGCGACGAGCTTGTCGGCGCAGGCGAAGATTCAACGGCCAAGACGGACCTCCAAGTTGCACCTTGGCAAGCCGCGTCTTTGCAAGCCGAGCTTTGGCAAGCCGCGTCGTTGCGCGGCGCCGTTGGCAGATGCGGCTGCTGGCGAGCGCATCCATCCCTCCCGAAGAGTTATTATTGTTCCCGATCAACTTTCCACGGGATTGCACCGGACGTCAAATGTCAAAATGATACTTTGCGAAACGATCCGGAACTCGACGGTCGCGGTGGCTGCGTCGTCGCTGGATCAGGCGAGGGCTGCGCGTTTTAAACAATGTTTCAAAGCGCGGCTCAGACGAGACGCGGCCGAGTCGCCAGGGCCTGTCGCCCCTGAATGCCCTGACCCGCCGAATTGCTTGCGGCCGGTGAATCGCTCCCCACGTCCTCGGCCCGTCCAACGATTGGCAGTTGCCAATGGTATGCGCGAGGCGCACCGTGACTGCGATAGCCGCCATTCGTGAGCGTCCAATGGTTGGATTCACGGCGCCGCCCTGCGAATCCGGGGTCATCCGGGCGACATCGACTTTTGAGGCAGGCCTATCCCAGACGCGCAAATGGCTGACGCTGGCCGCGGCCATAGTCGGGTCGAGCATGGCGTTCATCGATGGCTCGGTGGTGAACATCGCGCTACCGGCCATCCAACAGGCGCTGCATGCGGATATGGCGGCGACCCAGTGGCTCGTAAATGCCTACCTGCTGCTGCTCGGTGCGCTCGTGCTGATCGGCGGCTCGGCCGCCGATCTTTGTGGCCGGCGCCGGATTTTTGCTCTGGGCATTGCGATTTTCACCGCCGCTTCCATCGTTTGCGGACTCTCGCCGAACGTTGCGGTGCTTATCGTCAGCCGCGCAGTTCAAGGTCTTGGCGCCGCGCTGCTGACTCCGGCGAGTCTCGCCATTTTGGGAGCGACTTTCGATGACCGCGAGCGGAGTCGGGCGATCGGGATATGGGCGGGCGCAAGTGCACTGACGTTTGCAGCGGGTCCGCTGCTGGGGGGCTGGCTGGTCGACCACGTCTCATGGCGGGCAATCTTCCTGCTGAACGTGCCGCTGGCGGTTATCGCTGTCACACTTGCGCTTCGCTTTGGTTGCGAGAGCAGCGATCCCGACGCCAAGCAACTCGACTGGAGCGGCGCCGCGGCGGTCGCGCTTGGGCTCGCCGCGATCACATTGGGCCTGAGCGCCATTCCGGCCTCGGGATTTGGTGACAAAACGGTGCTGGCTGAGCTCGGAGCGGGAATCTCATTCCTCTTGGTATTCCTCGGGATCGAAGCCGGCCTCGGTGATCGGGCTATGATGCCGCTGTCGCTCTACCGATCACGAGAGTTTTCCGCAACGAATGCGCTGACGCTGTTGCTCTATTTCGCACTCGGCGGTGCGCTCTATTACCTTCCGTTCGGGCTGATCCGGCTCGGAGGCTTCTCTGCGACAGCGGCCGGAGCGGCGTTGCTGCCTTTTGCCCTGATTATGGGGTTCGGCGCAATATTCGCAGGGACCTTCGCCGACCGCTTGGGACCACGGCTGCTGTTGACCATTGGCTCCGTCGTCGCGGCTTGTGGATTGGTGATGCTTGGCCTTGTCGATCTCAGGCAGCCTTATTGGGTCGGCGTGTTTCCCTCGATCGTCCTGCTGGGCGTCGGCATGGCAATCACGGTTCCGCCGCTGACCTCGACAGTGATGGCGGCCGCCGGCAAAGCTCACGCCGGCGTCGCTTCCGGTGTCAACAACGCGGTCGCTCGGATAGCCGGCCTGCTTGCGGTCGCAGCGCTCGGGGCAGTGTTGTCCGCAAGCTTTTCGAATCAATTTTCCGCATCGACGTCCGCGCAAGCCAACGAAGCCCTCGATGCCGCTATGTCCGGCGGCTCCGGCATCGATGAGAAGGCGATCGCTGCTTTCGAACGCGCGCTGCATACGATCATGCTGGTAGCCGGAAGCTGCGCTGCGCTCGCGGGCCTCGTCGGCTGGCTGTGGATCGGGCCGAGCGGCGCGCATTCGAGAAGCTGATGAGCGATGCGGGCAATGCAGACACCGTCATTCCGGGTCCGGTGCTGACGCACCGTCCCGGAATGACGGAGAGTGATGATCGGCCCTGGAAAGCTCAAAACGATCCGAAGATCGAACCGAGAGCAATGATCACCGCGAGGGCTATCACGGGTCCGATCATGCCGACGATGATGATATCGCGGTAGCTTTCGCGATGGGTACATCCGCAGACGGCGAGCAGGGTGACCACTGCGCCGTTGTGCGGGAGGGTGTCGAGTGTTCCGGCCCCGATCACGGCCACGCGATGCAACAGCGCCGGGGCGAGACCAATGTCCGCTGCTCGCTCCATGTAGGTTGCCGCCAGCGCATCGAGTGCGATGGTCAATCCGCCGGATGCCGAGCCTGTCAGCGCTGCCAGTACATTGGTCGCGACCGCGAGCGACACGAGCGGACCGCCCTCGATTGCAAGCACCGCGTCGCGCACAAGGCCAAAGGCCGGCACTGCCGCGACGACGGCGCCAAATCCGACCAGGCTCGCCACGCTCATGGCGGGGAGCACTGATGCATTCGCTCCCGCATCCATCGTTTCGCGAACCGCCGGCAAACGGCGATAGTTGATCGCGAGCACGGCCACAATCGCGGAGACAAGGGCTGTCATCACCGCCCAGACCCCGCCGACTGCAGCAAGCGATGTCCCGCCCCACCGGGCTTCGCTGAGGAACGCCGTGTCCAGCCACGACAGCACGAACAGGGACATCACCAGGTTGACCGCCACGACGATCACAAGCGGCAACGCGGCAGGCCAAAATCCCAACGGTCCTTCGCTTGGTTTGGCGCGCAGGATTTCCGCCGGGTCGAATTCCCGGGCGGTGGTGGCCCGCTCGCGCAGTCCTTCGTCGATGGCGAGCCGCTCGCCCGGCGGCGGCTCGCCTTTGTCGAATGTTTCGCCGGCTCTTTGGGCGCGCGCGACCTCACGGCCAAGCCACCACATGCCGAAGCCGAGCATGATCAGCGATGCGAGAACGCCGAGGCCCGGTGCAGCGAACGGGGTGGTGCCAAAGAAGGGCATTGGAATCGCGTTCTGGATCGACGGCGTTCCTGGAAGTGCGGACATGGTGAACGTCGAGGTGCCGAGGATGATGGCGCCAGGCATCAGGCGTCCCGGAATTCCGGCTGATCGAAAGAGCTGCTGCGCCATCGGGGCGAGCACGAAAAAGGCGACGAACAGGCTGACACCGCCGTAGGTGACGAGCGCTCCGGCAAGCACGACGGCAAGCATGGCATGCTGTGTGCCGAGCTTTTCCGTGATGGAGCGGGCGATGGCCGCGACCGAACCGCTATCCTCCATCAGCTTGCCGAACAATGCGCCAAGCAGAAACAGCGGAAAGAACTGGGCAAGGAATGTCGCAGCGCTGCCCATGAAGGTCTGTGTCCAATGGGCCAGCAACGGCTCGCCGGACAGGAGAGCTGTGACCATCGCCGACAGCGGAGCGAGGAAGAGCACACTCCAGCCTCGATAGGCCAACCAGATCAGGAGCCCAAGGCCGACGAGGATGCCGAGAAGACCGAGCAGAGCCATGGCCTCAGCACTCCTGCAGCAGCACATCGAGATCGGTGGTCGATTGCTTTCCCAAGTCTGCTGCGTGGGCGGCGAGAAATTGATCGGCGCTGCGCCGCCCCTCTTCCTTGAGCATGGCAACGAACGCCCACTCGGCATTCAGTTTCGAGGACGCGCCGAAGGCGGCGAGCTTGTCGGTCCGGATCCGGTGCATGCGCATGCCGGCCCAGCGCGCGCCTTCTCCGCGGCCGGGATCGGCAACCTGTCTGAGCAACGCGATCATTCGCAGCTCTTTCATGAGCGGTGAATTGAACGAGATCTCATTGAGGCGATTGAGAACATCGTTGGCAGTGCGAGGGATTTCCGTGCGCTCGCGCGGATTGATTTGCACCAGGATCGTATCGTGGGCGTCGCTTTCACGCACGAGCGGCGTAATGGTCGGATTGCCGGCATAACCGCCATCCCAGTAATACTCCCCGTCGATTTCGATGGGCTGGAACATGGTGGGCAAACACGCTGATGCCAGAAGCACGTCCGCGGAGATTTCGGGATTGCGGAAAATTCGTCCGCGTCCCGTACGCACGCTCGTTGCCGTGATGAAGAGTTTGATCGGTGAGCGGCTCAGTCGGTCGAAATCGATGCTTTCCTTGAGGATGGCCCGCAGCGGATTGAGATCCAGCGGATTGAGGTGATAGGGCGAGAACATCCGCGTCAGCAAATCGAACGCGAAATAGGCCGGGGAGGCGTCGAGCGACCATCGCCCGAAGAGCTTGTCGAGCGGCGTTCGCTGGAACGGGCTGAACGCGGCCGCGCGAGCGACGCGGCGCCAATAGGTATCCAGCGCCGCCTTTGCGCCCGCCGCGCCGCCGTCGGCCCATCCATGGGCAAACACCGCAGCATTCATCGCGCCTGCCGATGTTCCCGAGATCGCTTCGATGCGAAGCCAGGGCTCCTCGATCAGCCGGTCGAGCACACCCCAGGTGAAGGCGCCGTGCGAGCCGCCGCCCTGCAGCGCGAGGTCAATCAGCACCGCGGGCCGCGTCGTGGCATCTGGGGCGTCCTGCGACATCGCAAATCTCCGACCGCGCCACCGAAAGTGCCCACACGCCAGCTGTCTGCAAGCGAAAATTATATGACAGCACCGCTCACCGATTGACGAGCGAAGCTATCTCCTCGCTCTCGCACGGCCAGATGCGCGGATGCTGCCGAAGAAGCGCCCTCAACACTCCCGATCCGGATCGCGCCAAGGCGGACCTGTGCGCCCGTCCAATTCGTGGCCAATCTCGATGTCGTCATAGCGGACGGGGGGATCGGAGTCCGTCGGTGTCTGATTGTGGTGGGCCCCGGCGGATTCGTTTCCCGCAGCTCCGGGTTCTCCGGACTGCGACAAAGTCGAAGCTGCCGGTTCGTGAACCATTTTTCTGATTGCGCCCATCACTCCGCGCAAGCGGCCACAACTGCCGCAAAAAATCGGAGTGTCGTCGAACGCCCCTTCGGCGCGTTCGAAGGTGACTGCCACGGTCCCGCAGGTCGGGCAAACGACCTCGAAAGCTGCTTGACGGGCAGCTCCTGGATGGGCGCTCATGACCAGTTCTCCACTCACGTCCCACTTGCAGAAATACCTAACCTATCAGGCCGTACCAGCTCTCATCCGGGAGAATCAGTCAGCCAGAAAACAGCCGGCAGTCGTTCGGGCCGCTTCGCGGAGTTACATCGCAAGTTGCTTATGCTTTCATACAGGCGTGTGCGAACCAGCGTCTATGGTTGGAGCCGTCCAAGGGCATGTCCTCCGAATTGTCGCGCAGGATGCTAAAGCCCCTCAATAGGCCCCGTCGGACAACAAAGCGGGAATCGTAACGATCATGATCTTGGCATCGAGGGCCATCGACCAATTCTCGGCGTAGAATGCGTCATATTCCACACGCTCTGCATAAGTCGTCGTGCTGCGACCGCTGACTTGCCAAAGGCCTGTTATTCCAGGCCGGCACGCGAGGTAGGAAGCGGCTGCGCCCGAATATCGAACCAGCTCATCTTCGGTGACCGGACGCGGTCCAACGATGCTCATGTCACCGCGCAGAACGTTGAAGAGCTGAGGCAGTTCGTCGAGGCTTGATTTCCGCAACAAGGCCCCGACGGCCGTTACGCGCGGATCACGGCGAAGCTTGCGGCTCGCGCCCCACTCGGCCGCAGCCGTCGGGTCGGAGTCGAGCAATCGCTGCAAGCGCTCAGTGGCGTCGGGCACCATCGTTCTGAATTTCAAGCAATGGAAATACTTGCCGTTGAAGCCGACCCGGCGGTGACGAAAGAGTACCGGGCCGGGCGAAGAGATCACCGTCGCAGCGAAGCAGACGATCAAGAGAGGCGCGAGCAGGAAGATCCCGACCAGCGCCAGCACGATGTCGATTAATCTCTTCGGAAGTGACCCAATTGGATGTGAGGTAACTGACCCAATGGGATGTGGTGCGTCTGCGGGAATGAAGCGTAGGCTGTCACGAGTATCGACCAGATTGGCCATAGCGGTACTCCAACAGGAAAAATCGCAAAGAAAGTGATGCCCCGCCCCAAGCAATGCTATGCCTTCCTAACGTCTTGAGGTTAGTGCGCACTGCACAATTCACCAAGTTTAAATTTTCGGCAGGCCTGCGCGCGTTTTCGGGCGATTACGGGTGATTAGCAACCCATGTTAATTACTCGGCGATGTCTGTCGCAGTGCTGGACTCGTATCGCCGCAGTCGTGACACAGTCCTGCATACAGACTGCCTGATCTCGCAGCAAAGGCGTTTGCGAAGGCTAATTTCCGGCGCTGCAGAGCCGTAAATTTTCTGTGACGCGCGTCATACATCGTGATCACGACTCTGCAATGCAGCCCGGATTTCCGGGCTGCATTGCCAGTTCGCGCCTGCGAGAAGTGATTTGCGGTGTAACAGCTTCGTGGTCTGCAACGACGCTGGGCGCTGGTTCCGGCTCCGGCTATTCGGCCGCTCGTGTGTAGTAAGAGTAGCGCCGATCCGAATAGCCTTCGAAACGGCGCATGCACGACTCGTCAGCCTTGTTGAGCACTGTTCCCAGGAGACGTTCGGAAACGAGAGGCGACGAGCGTACGGCGTTGAGGATCTCGTTCGTTGACGTGCTGCCCCATTCGACGACCAGAATAAACGCGTCGAAGAGGTGTGCCGTTGCCTTCACGTCGACGATCGGCAGGACCGGCGGCAAGTCGCAAATGATGTAGTCATAGCCGCTTGCGGCCTTCTTCAGCATGTCCCGTACGGCCGACGTATTCAGCACGTCGGCGCTGTTGGAAGGCTTGATCGCCGTTGGCGACGGCAGGACGTCGAACTTGAATACCGGATGCGTGATCACGAGGTCTTCGAAGTTCGCCGGACCCTCGACCATGTTGATCAGTCCGGGCTCGCCGCTGTAACCGAGCATTTGAGACGCGGAAGGATTGCGCAAATCCGCATCGACCAGCAGCGTGCGTGCGCCGCTCTTTGCGACGAAAGCGGCAAATGCAGCCGCGACCGTTGTCTTGCCCTCCCCGGGGAGCGCCGACGTGATGCCGATGGTCTTGGCGCCGGTCGGGTGAAGATCGATCGCCACCTTGATGTACCGCAAGGCCTCGGCGGTCGCAGAAAAAGGCGAGGCTTCGCTGATCCGGTAGAAGGCGGTGGCATCTCTCCCCCGAAGTCCCCGGAATTTGTCCGATGGCTTGGAAATGGCCGGCAATACGGCAAGACAGTGCGTGCCCAGGAGTTTCTCGAGCTGATCGCGGGCATGAATGCTGCGGTACATCAGCTGCTCGCGGCCGATCGCGGACATCACGCCGAGTCCCAACCCGCAGAGCGCCGCAAAGGCGATCGTTATGCCGACTCTCGGCGAACTCGGCTTTTGCGGAACAGAGGCGTCGGTGACGACGCGAGCCTCGGTCGATGGAAATGACTGCTGCTGTACTGACTGCGTGAACCTCGACAGGAACGTCTCGTAGATTCCGCGATAGGTGTTGGCTCCGGTCTCCAGCTCGCGCAGGCGGACCTGGGCCTGCCTCGTTGCGCCCGATTTCTGGAAGACGTCGAGCATTCGCTTGTCGATGGCTTCTTCCTGGCTCTTCGCGATCTGAAGTTCGCTCTTATAGCTCTCCGCAATTCGGGAAATCTCATCCCAGATCGAGTTTTGCAGTGCTCCCATCTCCGCGCGGAGATTTTTGACCGCGGCGTGTTGGGCGCCGTAATGGGCGGCCCATTCCACTTCCTTGTTCTGGTCGTCCAGGAATTGCTGCCGCAGCTTGGTGATGACCGGGCTGCTCAAGGCGTCCGTCACGACAGGGTCGGGAATGGTGAAGCCTTCGTTGTCCTTGACCTGCGAACGCTGCTCGAGAATGTGGTTGATGCGGTCGAGCTTTGCCCGGGCCTGGCTGGTGTCGGCGCGAGCCTTGGCCAGCGCTACGCCAAGCTGATCGAGCTCGACCTCGCTGGCCAGCTTGCCATCCTTGTCGATAATGATGCTGTTCTCGGCCTTGAAGTCCTGAACCGCCTTGTACGCGTCGCTGGCCTGCTGGCGCAGTTCGGCAATTCGCTTCTCGAGCCATGCGCTTGCGCGGCGGGTCGCTTCATATTTCGCCTGGATCTGGTCTTCGATGTAGGCATCTGCAAAGGCGTTCGCGATCGTTGCCGCTTTCGCCGGATCGAGAGATGTATACGAAATCTGCTCGACATAGCTGCGGCCCATACGCGTCACGCGCAGATTGCCTCTCATCGTTGTGAGCGCGCGTCGCAACAGTTCGTCGTTGGATGGTTTTCCTTCGGGACTGCGCGTAAAGAATGCCAGGAAACGGCCTACCAAGCCTGGCCCGTGGCCGATGAATTCCGGATCTTCGGTGAGATGCAGCCGATTGATCACCGTCGTTGCAACTCTTTCAGATCTCGTCGTCTCCAGCTCTGTTTCGACACCGGAATCGTCAACCGGATTCCGCTCGGACGCCATGTTGTTGTCGCCCTGAGTCCAATAGATCTTCTTGGTGTCGATGATCATGTCCGCTTGCGCGGTGTACTTGAGCGGTGCCGTCGCGACGTAAGCGACGCCCAGCGACACGGCCAAAGCCGTGACGAGCGCTATCAATCGCCACTCGCGGCTCAGGAAATCGCGAAGGTGAAGCAGGGACAAGGTTCCTAGATCGGAACCGCCATCGCTTGAGGATGCGAGAGATCGAAACTCACCGGCAATGTTCATGCACTGCCCTCAGCTCGAATTTGTCAATGAACATAACATAGTTTCCAAAGATGTGTGCACTGCAATCTTGCGATTTGATGGCGGCATGATGTCATCGCAACATCGCCAAAACGATCTGCCGGCGTGGCAGAGCACAGATTTAGGGCAAGTCCTGCTCAACAAATCCTCGCAAGCAGGCGAGCCGGGCAGCACCTTCCATCGCGCGTGCTCATCAATCGTGCGCGGGAGCGGCGAAGGCAGCTCCGATGGTCCGTGTCCGCTCGTTCGGTCTGGCAGCATCCCTGCGCTGGGTTAGCAGTGAATCGATGTGCGTGCGCATTCTCCGGAAAAATTGTTCGCGGCCGAATTGCCGGGCGTGAGCGATGACTTTCTCGGAACTGATGTCCATGCAAGCAAGGCTCCTGACTGCCTGAACGACCGCCCCGGTCGTCTGCTTCTCGAAGAAAGTGCCTGTGAGGCCGGTTGCGACCGTTTCGGTCGCCCCCCCGCGCCCGAACGCGACAACGGGACGCCCGCTCGCCATCGCTTCAACGGGCACCATTCCAAAATCCTCTTCCCCGGGAAAGATCAGCGCGCGACAACGTGCATAATGTCGTTTGAGAACGTCGAACGGTTGCGGCCCCAGGACCGAAACGGTCGGGCCCGCGAGGCGGCGTATCTCGTCGAGCATCTCGCCGCCGCCGATCACGACGAGCTTCATTTTCAATTCGTTGAAGGCGCGCACGGCGAGGTCAGGCCGCTTGTAGGAGACAAGCTCGCCGGCCATGAGATAATAGTCGGCGACCTCGGAAGACGGCACTGCCGAGAACGCCTCGGTGTCGACCGGAGGGTGAATGACCACCGAGTCCGCGCCATAATAGCGTCGGATGCGTCCTGCGACCGTCGCCGAATTTGCGACGAAGCTGTCGACGCGCGAGGCGGAGGCGACATCCCACATGCGAAGGTAGTGAGTGAACGAGGGCATGACGGATCGCGTCACAAGACCAGCACCTGCTCGGTAGTCGTGATACATGTTCCAGATGTAGCGCATCGGCGTGTGGCAATAGCAGACGTGGAGCGCGCTGGAAGGTGCAATGATGCCTTTGGCTGGACCTGATTCACTGCTGATGATGAGATCGTAGTCCCTCAGATCGAGCTGCTCGAGCGCGAGCGGCATCAGCGGCAGATAAGTCTTGTACATGCGCGCAGCGCGCGGAAGCCTGTTGATGAAGGTCGGAATAACCCGGTGCCGGCGGATTCGTTCGGAAACCATCTCCGGGACATAGACATGCGTGTAGATGTCAGCCTGCGGATACATCTCGCAGAGCGCATCGACGACCTTCTCGCCGCCTCGCATGCCGACGAGCCAGTAGTGAATGATCGCGACTTTCACACGATTGCTTTCATGCAAATGACCTGAAGACCCTCTCGTGGACACCTAGTGCTTGTTTGAAACGTCAGACGGCAGCGAGGCCGGTCCCGGCGGGCATCCTTCAGGAGGACCGGCGTCGCGTCCGTACACATGGACATAATCGACGAGCAGCGTCGAAGGGTTGGGCGTCTTGTCGATCGGCCAACCGCTTCCGAGCGCGAGATTGACGAGCGGGTAAAGCGGCCCGTCGAGTTCGGCAGGGGTCGGCTGTTCCCAGACGGGTTTGCGATCGAGAAAGAACACGATCCGTTGCGGCGATATGTCGACGCCGTAGGTGTGAAAGTCCTGCACCAGCGAGCCGTCGGGCACGGTGATCTTCTCGGCCTTGCCGGCATTCTTTTTCGGATCGATGTGCCACATATGTGTCGCCGCCTGATAGGCGTTGGTGAACTGCCCGTAATATTCGATGACGTCGAGCTCGACGTTGCCGTCGCGAACCGTCGCCGGCTTCAGCGCGGCGAGCCAGAAGGCGGGCCATGTGCCCGGACCTGGCGGCATCTTCATGCGCGCTTCGAAATAGCCGTAGCGCGTCCCGCTGCCCTTGCCGGATGAATCGGCGGCGGCGATCAGGCCGGACACCCACCGGCCCTCGCGGTCTTTTGAAGCGGTGATCGCAAGCATTCCGTCCTGAAGCTTGAACGGGCCGATCGGCCCGGGGTCGTTGAACCGGGCATCGCCGAAATCACCGGCCCAGGGCGTATGGGCCGTCCATCGGAAAGGGCCGATCTTGCTGGACGCGATGCTCAAATCGTTGAAGTCCTCGATCAGCACAGGACGAAGCTCGCAGGAGCCCGACGCCTGCGCTGAAGCCGCATGTGCAACCGAAAGGCTCAGGACGACAAGGCACGCTTCCGTTCCGAGAATCGAGCTTTTCATCCAACGTGCTCCTCGCAGCAATCAGCGGTTGGCCGTGTCACGAACCTGCAGCACCATCGCTTCTGCCCTTCGATGGAGATAACCCGGTCAGGCCGGATTTTCCCTTTTCTCGAACGACGGGGACGATTGCTGCTGCGCGCTCCGGCTCGATGCGACCTCTCAATACGTCTGCGAGGCCGCGAAGGTTCCCCCTGAGCCGGCCTCGTCGATCAATAAATGGTTCAGGCTTCGGAGCGCGCATCAGATTCTTCGCGATGTTTCCTGAGACATGGCTCACGACCTGTCGTGTGGTCATCGTGCCCTTGCGCAACATGTAGACGGGATTGACGATTTGTGAGTAACCGAGCCGATCTCCCGCAACCCGTCCGCCCTTGACACCCATATGGACTCCGCGCGCGCTTGCGCATTTGACGAGCCGTCCGCCGCGTTGTGCAAGGGCCGCTCCGAAGTCCCGATCTTCCTGCCAGCCGTAGAGGACGAGGCGCTCGTCGAATTTCAATCCGCCGATGGCGGACAGACGGAAGGCCATGTTGCAGCCATAAGGACTGAACGGCTCGATGCGCGATGGATAGACTCGTTCCTTGTCGGTTGCGAGGAGTCCGATCGCGTCGTCAAAACTCAGACCTGGTCCATGGATGCCGTCGAAGACGACATGGCCGGTGAAGCCCACCACGTCGGGTTCGTCGCGGAAGGTCCGGGCGGCGGCCTCCAGCCAGCCGGCGTCCGCGACGAAATCATCGTCAAAGAAGGCCACCAGGTCGACGGCGGAACTCAATGCGGCCAGGCCTGCATTTCGTTGCGCAGGCAGCCCGGGCGCCCCCAGCACGACGGTGACCCCGGGCAGGTCGGCGGCATCACCGGCGTCTTCAGGGGCGACACACGACACGATCACGGCTGCCGGCTTGATCGTCTGGGTCTTGAGCAGATGCGTGAGCGTTGCGGTGACGATTTCGCCGCGTCCCCGCGTGGCGATGACCACGGCGATCTCCGGCAAAGGTCGTTTCCCGACATCATGCAACGCGCGATAGGTGCCCGGCTCGCGCATGAGCTCGATGTATCCGGCCGCGGTGTCTTTCCAGGAGAACATTTGGACTCGATCGCGGCCTCGTCCGACGAGATCGTTCTGCAGATCCGATGACGTTGCGAGCCGACGAACCTGTCGAGCCCAGGCGCCGGGCTCGTCGGGCGGAGCCAGAAGGGCTGCATCCCCGCAAACCTCAGGCATGCTTGCCCGATCCGAGGAGATCACAGGACAACCGCGCGCCATTGCTTCGATGATGGGAAGTCCGAATCCCTCGGTCCACGAGGGAAACAGCAGGCACAGGGCATGATCGAGCAGGAATGCTAGATCGTGGTCGGTCACATAACCGAGCATCTTCACCGTCGGCACACCGGACAGCTTCTCCGCGGCAAAGATGTCGGCGCCTCCGCCCGCGACGATCACGTCGAGCCCCATCGCGGCGAGTTCGGGAGCGATGTCCAGCACGAGCTGCAGGTTCTTGTGCCGGGCGCGCGAGCCCAACGCGAATACAAAGGGGCGTCCCGTTTCCCGGACAACCGGGGGCGCCGCGCGCGCAAGTGCCGGATCCCAGGCGAGGGCGTGTTCATGGCCATTGGGAAGGACCACGACATCTGCGGCGCGCACCGGCAGGTGCTTCGCAATCTGGCGCGCAGAGTCGGCCGAGACCGTCGTGAGTCTCGCCGCTCGTCGGGCAAGCAGCGGTTGGAGCAGGCGGTATGTCGTGCGGAAGGCCGTGCCGTAGCTTTCGGGCGCTACAAAAACATTGGAGTCGTGGATGCACACGACCTGATCGGCCTTGGTGGCGGGCGCCGTATTGCAAAGATTGAGCAGGCGCCCCTGCCATCGCGCCGGAAGCACCATCTGCTCCCAGGCATGTCCGCTAAGCGGACCTGCCGTAGTCAGCGGCATGGCCGCCAGTCCCGGATCGCTCGCCGCCGTTGGTGCAATGATCGGAGCCTGCGTTGCGGCTTCGCCAAGGGCTCCGTTCATGGCCGTGATCACGTTCCTTGCATAGCGCTGAACGCCCGTCATCGGCTGAGTCAAATAGCGGCCGTTCACGGCGAAATGCACCGGAGAACTCATGCTCTTGCTCCGGACAGTCGCTGGGTCGCCACTTCGACTTCATCGTATTCGCGTTCGGGTTCCGCGCACGCTACTGCGGCCAGGACATAGAAGACGAGGCCCTGCTCCACATTCGGGGCTGCGAACGTGTCTCCGATGATGAGCGCCAGGCAGGCGTTCCGGGCAGCCATGCGGACGTCCGAAGGAAACGACCGCGGGGTGCCTCGCCGTCGAAAAAACGCCGAGACGGCGAAGAGCACGTAGAAAATCGTTCCGGGTATTCCGACGTTGGCGAGGAGCGCAACGGGAAAGCTCGATGTGCGCACGGTACCGAGTCCGACGCCAAGTCCGAGGGAGTCGAAGAAATTCTGCATCCCGTAAGTATTCCACGCGCTGCGCTCGATACCTGACGATGTCAGTGACTTGGTGAAAATCAGGTCATCGAGGTAGTTGCTCACCGTCGCATAGGCCGAGTCGTTGAGGAGAACGGCAAGTGTCACCACGCCGACGAGCACAGGTGCGCCCAGTGCAGCCGCGGAAGCAAAGGGCCGGCTCCTGGGGTGAAAGCCGCTGCGCAGCATCATCGTCATATACAATATCAAGAGAACCGCGGGGGTGCCTGCAAGTCCCGTCGAGGAGGTCGAGAGCACCACGAGTACCAGTGAGATCAGAGCGAGGGGACCGGTCAGCGTCGGGCTTCGCCCGCAGAGCCACAGCGTGCCGGTGAAGGCAAGCGCGCCGAGCGTGCAGCGCGCGAATGCGGATGCTTCCGGATAGGAGCCGACAATGCGCTTCATGCCCTCCACCTGGTCCTCCAGATGGAGCGTGTATTGGGCGTTGCGCATGAAGTCCAAGAGAGACTGCGTCCCTGTGCTGTAGGTCCCGACGTCCAGCACAGCGAGGAGCACGTTTACCGCGGCATAGGCCAGAAGTGCAGCGGTAGCGGCGCGAAAGCCGCTAGGCGTGGATGCAATCGCGGCCGTCAGTGCGAAACTGATGAGGTCGGCTACGAGGTAAACGGATTGGGTGAAGTTGCTGCTGACGGGACCAAGCGGCACCGTGGTGCCGGTATACGCATATTCGGATGTTCCAAGGGGGATGATCTGCGCTCCTCCCGCGAGCAGGCGTGGGATCACGACAGCGCTCGCGACTCCATAGACAACCAGACACAGAAGCCAGAAGCCGGGTCGACCAGGGCTCAACGCCCTGAATACGGCATCCGTTTCGCGCCGGCGCGTCAAGACCGAAGCGAGCGCGAAGGCCAGGAAGAGATGGGCCGGCTGGATATTGGCGCTGCCGATCAGAAGAGCCGCCGCGGCGCCAAACAGTGTGAGCACGACGAGAGTGATGAATGTGGCGCGGTATCCGAGCCGCATGCAGAGCAGGCCGACCAAGACCGTCAGAACCCCGATCGGCTCAATACTCATGCTGCTCCCAACCCGTGTGCTTTGAGAACGGTTTCCAATCGATGCTCATCAGTGTTGGCGCGCGAGCATTCCGCGCAAGGAATGAAGCGAGTCAAGTAAGGGCAGCAGCGCGTGCTTCAAGACCGGAAACTCGCGCGCTATCGCGCCCTCACGCCACAATTGGGCGCGCAGCGATGCCAATTTGTTCATCCATGGAGCGCGTTGCGCGACGGAAAGCACGCCAAGCACGTCGGAGCGCCCAAAATCGACGGAGCGGCCGCCCACCTCCAGACATCGCAAGGCCGCAGGTGTGGGCCGCGTAATCGCCTGCTTGAGGCGATACCAGGCGACCTCGGCCTCGCGCAGCGCCACGGCTCCGCCGTTCATCGGAAGCGCATCGACATAGCCGAGCACGCCGGCGAGAAGATCGTTGCCCTGCGAAGGATCGATGGCGCCGAATCTGACGTCTCCGCAGTTCGCGGTCACTTCGCCCCGCGATCCCTCCGCGAATGAGCGCACCGAGGGAGTTTTGGGTTCGAACAGGCTTTCGATCAGGTGCCAGTACCGCAAAACGGACGAATGCACGTTGAACGGACTGTAATGATTTTGCTCGACCAGCAGGCCGACCAATTTGTCGAAGTGTTCTTCGCCGTGGCCTTTGTAATTCGCTCGTGCGAATTGAATTGTTTCGAGCCTGATCTCGGGAAAGGCGCTTGCGAGCAGCCGTTGCGTACTTCCGTAGAGTCCCGTGTCACACAATATGACGCGCGTCGCGTTGCCGCGAAGCTCGGCAAAATGGCGGGCGAACAGTGCGTTCTGCTGCTCAATGTCGGCCAACACCTCGCTGCCCGTACTGCCGAACAGGAGCGCCGTGAAGCCGGGCGCAGAGAACGGCTGGAGCCATTCGACGGAAAGCCGGTATGTCCTTCCACCCAAGGCTTTCGCGACATCGGTGAGCGTCTCGCCGCGAAACTCGCGGCTCAGCTCTTCAAGCGCTGAATTGCTCCGCGCCAGCAGAGCGGCTCGGGCTGCGACGAGGCGCGAAACCATGAGGTTCTTGCGCGGCATCGAGAGCGGCAAGCCAAGTCGTGTCAGCACGCGCTCGAACACCTCTCTGATTCCTATCCCGCCTCTTGCGCAAAACAGCAAGTGCGCCCGGTCGCTCGCCTCGACCTGCGCGGCGTAAAGCCAGATGAGCTGGCAGAATTGCGTTACGATCGGACCGAGAACGAATCTGCCAAAATCGTACGCATTCTCCGCCTTGGGCATCGTCGCTCTCGCAAGTCGTGCTCTGCGCGAAGCACCGCGGCGCGCCTCGGTCAGTACGCCGCTCACCTTTCGACAATAAGCATGACGGGAGGACCGAGGCAGATGAATGGCCTTGATCCCGCAGGCTGATGGAGCCTTCACGTCGGCTTGCAGATCGTCGCCCATGTGCAGGATTTTGTCGAAAGACACCTTTTCCGCCTCGGCCACCGCAAGAAATAGATCGCCATCGCGCTTGGTTCCCCCGCAATCAGCGCTGCTGTAGATTTTATCGATCAGATCAGGTCCGTGGAAATGACCGATGAGTTCGCCGAGCGCCTCAGCGGAAAGCGTGGTGTCGCTGACGGCGATGATCCGTGCGCCGGCGCTACGGCTCGCGCGCAAGGCGGCCGCCAGCGGCCGGTTTGCCGCAAGGGATGTCTTCTCGACCTCCAGCTCGATGTTGAGCCGGTCGTTGACGAGGGAATCTGGAAGACCGACCAAACAGAGCTGCCGGGAAATTATGTCAGCAAGTTGCACGTCACCTGCTCCGCGAACAGCCAGGGCCCGAAACGCGAGCCGTTGAGCCTCCACTCTCGCGCTTGCCAACAGATCGGCGTCGACTCGCTTGCCGCGAGACGCGAGCAAATTGCTGAACAAACGCTCACCCTGCGCAATTCTTGAGCGCTCTGAACGCTTTCGACGGAGCAACAGGGTGTCGAACACGTCGGTGGAGATCAAATCGACTTCACCGATCAAATCAGCAAATCTATGTGGCGCCATTGCAGTCGTGGAAATTCCACTCCCCGATGACTTGAAATAACTGGCTTGCAATTCTTCGCTTCGATGCGAGCTATATGCCAAATCCGGATTACTTCTCCTCTGTTTTCGACAGAGGCGGATTAACCCATGTTATGCGAAGCCGAAAATGTCTGATTGCCGATGTCCGGCGTTTCTTTGTAGCATTTCGCTTGCCTGCCGCACAGGTGACGACTTCTGCGGAACCGTGATATCGCGTCAAGATCATTCCTGGGACCATTCCCGAGCGTGATGTCGATCTTGTGTCAGTCCGTCAGCGGAGACGAAGATGCTTCGGGTCGCCAAGCACGGCATTTCCGTTTTGGCCTATGGAGCCCATAAGGCGGCAAGAAAGGCCTCTCTTCGCAGAATGCTCTTCAATTCCATCCGCCTCAAGCGAGTTGAAACCGAGCGCTTCAGCCGGATGGAGGAGATCCGGTTCCTCGCCTACTGCTTTCTGAACCGTCATCAATCGCGATCACAAATTCTTCAGGACCTGTGGGTGGGTTTTGAACTCGGTGAAAGGCGAGGGGGCTTCTTCGTCGAGTTCGGAGCAACGAATGGGTTGGTGAACAGCAATACGTGGCTGCTCGAAAAGAACTACGGTTGGCGCGGCATTCTCGCGGAACCCAATCCGTTCTGGCATCCGGCACTCGCCCAGAACCGTAATTCGGCCGTCGATCACCGTTGCGTGAGTTCCGCTTCAGGCAGGAAGGTACGCTTCCTGACTACGGATTCCGTCGATCCGGAACTGAGCGGGGTCGCGGAATTCGCAGGCGGAGACCATTTTGCTGCGGTTCGCGCCGATGGAAACGAGATAGAGGTCGAAACCGTATCGCTCAATCAGCTGCTCGCGGATCATCATGCGCCGATCAGGATCGATTACATGTCGATCGATACCGAGGGCAGTGAATACGACATTCTACGGAGCTTCGACTTCTCGCGGCACGTCATCGAGTTGATTTCCGTGGAGCAGAATCGGGAAACCGAGGCCGCCATCGAGGCGCTTTTGGCCCATCAGGGATACGAACGTGTCTTCAGGGAGTTCTCGCAATGGGACGGGTGGTATGTGCGTTTCGAGCACCGCTCCTCCGGTCGCGGTATCGAAGCGGAGTCGCGCGGGGTACTTGAGTAGGTTGCCGGACATTGCACCAGGTTGACAAATTCGGCGCGCATGGTTCGGAGATCTTACAGCGGAGAAGGAACGGTGCATGCTTTGTCTCCGTCGGCTGGCACGCCGGCGAACGCTCCAGGAAATGCCATCAATGTCGCAATGCTGCTGAGCTGCAGCTCATTCGAGGGCTTCTTTGGCAGGATACAGGGACAGACCCGGTCAAGCTATCTCAAGAGCTACCGGAACGATTGGGCCTGGTATTATGCGCGAGGTCTCTTGGAAAACGGCGTCACGCCGCTGATCTACATTCCCGCCAAAAGGGAAGCCGGGCTGCATGAAACCGACGCCGGCATCGCCGTCCGGTTTCTGCCGCTCCACGCCAGTTATAAATTCATGGAGCAGGTGTGGTTGAAGCGGGCCAGCCGGCTCACGCGATGGTCTCTCTACGTGGACGAGCGCCTCAACGCGATGGCGTTCATGGGGTCTCTTCGCGAGGCGTTGATCGCGGACAAGATCGACCTGTTGTATGTGCAGGAATACTGGAGCGGAAGGTTCGATCATCTGGTCCATCGCGTTGGATTACCCGTGGCCGCCGCAGATCATGGCGGCGTCTGGAGCGGAGTTGTGAAGGTCTTCAAGCGGGATGCGTTCAAGAAGGCCGGGCTCTGCTACAGCCAAACGGACGACGAGTGCGGGATTGTACGCCGCTATGGAGGCCGTTCGAAGCTGCAGCCCAACGGATGCAATGTTTCGGAATTCTTTCCCGACCCTGCGGCGAAACGCGGCAAGTCCGTTCTCACCGTCACGCGACTGACGAACAAGCAAAAACGCACCAGCGACCTGATCCGCGCGATGGCCGAGCTGCCGGAAGAATGGAGCCTGGATATCGTCGGCACCGGGCCCGACAAGGACATGCTGCAGAAACTCGCAGGCGATCTCGGCTTGTCCGAGCGCGTGAGATTTCACGGATTTCGCGGACGCTCCGAGGTGCGCGATTTTCTTCGCCGCTGCGGCGTGTACGCGATGCCGTCTGCGAACGAGGCCGTGGCTTTGGCCGTGCTGGAAGCAATGGCTTGCGGCGCCGCCGTGGTACTCAGCCGGATCCGCGCATTCGAGCAGCTCGTCACCGATGGCGCCAATGGCCGGCTTGTTCCGGTCGGCGATGTCAAAGGCTTGGCCGCAGGAATCCTGGACGCCTGGGAGCAGCGGGAAAGGCTGGGCCAGGCGGCCACGGAAACTGTGCGCAGGCGTTACGATACGCGGATACTTTATTCAGAACTGGCGGAATCCCTCCACCAGTCCGTTCATGAGCATCGTGCTCGGATCGGCCACTCGGCTTCGATGGTCGATGCTGGTCAACGGGGCAAAAAATAAGATGATTGCCCGGATTTGCTGAAAGGTGGCGGCCGATGCAGGATATGTATGTCAGCGACCTCTATGCCGAAAAGAATCCCACATGGCATGAGGAGGACGCGCCCTGGAAGGCTGGCCACATCGAGCGGATGATCAAGAAAAACAGCCTGCCGCACGAACGGATATGCGAGATTGGATGCGGGACCGGCGATATCCTGTTGAATCTGGAAAAGGCTTTTCCAACCGCTCGCCTGTCAGGCTATGAAATATCGCCGGCGGCGTTCGGCCGGGCGGCGCAAAAAGAAACGGCGCAGACAAAGTTCTTCCTGAAGGACCTTCTGGCCGAGACCGACGTAACGTTCGATCTCGTTCTTGTCATCGATGTCATCGAACATGTCGAAGACTACATATCATTTACCAAGAAGCTGAAGCCGTTCGGGACATTCAAGATATTTCACATCCCACTCGATCTTTCCGCGCAATCGATCTTGCGGGCCTGGCCTATCGCCGAGCTGAGACGCAACGTGGGGCACATCCATTCTTTCTTCAAGCAGTCAGCGCTCGCGACCCTCGAGGACTGCGGATACACCATTGTCGACTATTGCTATACGGCCAGCCGTCTCGAATTGCCGAACCAGGCCTTCACGAGTCGGCTGATGCGGCTCCCGCGTCGATTGATGTTCGCGATCGATGCCGATTTCGCGGTCCGCTTGCTCGGCGGCTACTCGCTGATGGTCGTTGCCAGGTAGCGGTCAATTGATTGTCAGCTGCGAGTGCAGCGCGGCGTGCCGTCGCATACCGGCGGCTTCACAAAGCCAGCGATCAATAGATCGATATCTTCGCGAGAAATGCGGGCAGCTTGCGTTGAGCGGCCCGGAAGCCCGCGCGGACGACCAGCCCGACGAAGTAGCTCACCTGCAGGATCGCCTCGGCGGCCAGGATCGCCAGCAGTGTGTGGAGCAGTCCAAGACCAAGGATAAGTGCGAACAACAGCGATCCGCCGAACACGATCAGGGCGAAAACGAGCAGAACACGAAACCGGAACTTGAGACCGAGGATAACCCCGAAGGCTGCCAGGAGAGGTGCCAAGACGACTGCGGCGTATTCCATTCAAGTTTCCCCGCCGGCGCACGCAAATGTGAGGTCAACATTGATTTCTGACTGAAATAACACACCCGCAAGCAAATAACGAGCGAAGGTCACGCGCTTCTGAGCCGGTATTTTTCCTGCGCGCACGAGCCGGCGTTTTGCCCAAACTTTATATCGAGGACCGCCGCCACCTGGACGGGAAGCGGGCGGAGTGCCTGTTTTTTGTGCGACGCACGCGCCAAAGTGTGTCTCGGATGCAACGAGGTCGGACAAAGACCAGTTCGGCGGCTCACATCGCTTTCGGCCTGGGAGGGCTGGCTGTATTTTGACAGCCGGAGAAGTCCCGCAATCAGGAGTCCGGGGGGATAAGGATTGGCATCGTAATCCAATAGGAGTCTCAGGTCCTTGGCCTGAGAGCTGAACCACCGTGTTTGGGCGAGTGTGCCCCGGCAATAGCGTAGTGTTTGCGGCGGATTTATCTGATGCTCAAAGGACTTTGTGCCCCATTGCTTGCCGTCGGTCTTGCGGGATCGCTACCTGCCTGCACGCTCTTGCCGGCGAGCGGACCGAGAAGCGACGATGTCCATGCAAATGCGACGGCTGGGATTCGCTCGACGGCCTCGTTGCCCTACGCATTGGTCGATGTCAGCGCAGACACGATCGGCTTTCTCTCTCAGCCGAATCTGATCACGTTCAAAGGTACATTCTCCGACAAGCGGCCCAAGCCCATGCAGGTCGTCGGGGTCGGCGATGTGCTCAACATTTCGATCTTTGAAGCCCAGCCCGGCGGTTTGTTCACGCCCGGCCAGGCCTCCGGCGCACGCCCCGGGAACTTCGTCGACGTGCCGGTCCAGGCGGTCGACCAGCGGGGCGAAATTCACGTGCCCTATGCTGGATCGATCCAGGCGGCCGGAAAGACGGTGCCCGCCATTCAGGACATCATCGTCGAGCGACTGCGTAACCGCGCGATCGAGCCGCAGGTGGTCGTCAGCCTGAACCAGCAACACTCGAACGTGGTCAGCGTCCTCGGCGACGTGAATCAGCCGGGTGCGCTGCCTCTGGACATCTCCGGGGAACGCCTGATGCAGGTCATCGCGCGCGCCGGTGGTCCGAAGTTCGAAGCGATCGAAAGCTACGTCACTCTGCAGCGCGACGGCCGCCGGGCAAAGGTTCTGTTGAGCCGTGTTGTCCATGATCCGAGCGAGAACATTTTCGTCCGTGCGCGAGACGTGGTTTTCATCACCCACGAAGCCCCGAGCTTCACGGCGCTCGGCGCATTGAACCAGAACGTCTTTGGCTTCAACTCCGAGATCCCATTCGACGTGGAGACGCTGACGCTCGCCCAGGCGCTCGGCAAGGCCGGCGGACTCAACGATCAGCAGTCCGATCCCGCCGAGGTTTACGTGTATCGCTACGAGGATCGGGACTTCCTGAGCAAGCTCGGGGTCGATACCACCCGATTCACCTACGACAGGGTGCCCACCATCTATCGGGTCAATCTGCGCGATCCATCGGGAATGCTGCTTGCAGCGGGTTTCCAGATGCGAACGAAGGACGTGATGTTCGTCGCCAATGCCCGGGTTGTCGATTACTACAAGCTGCTGACGCTCATCAACAATACGACGACGAGCGTGCGGGGTGTGAACTCCGCCGTGCATGAGATCGCGGCGCCGCTCAACTAGGGCATGATCCGGAGCCCAGAGCTTCTCCGGCCTTGATGGAATCAAAGCCGGGCTCTGAATTCCGAATACTTGATTCGATCGCATTTTCTGCGGAAAGCTGGTGCCCGGTTTTTGGGGCACTGCCGGACCCAAACGGCGGCCAAGGAGGCAACGCGACTTCACCTGCGCGCCTCTGCCGCTCCGTCAAGCCGAAGATCAGGCTTGCGGAGATCAACGAGACATTCCTATCCTCGCCCATCCCGGTTCGGCGGGCCCCAATGCGTATTTTGCAGTTACTTAACCATACAAAACGCCTGAATGGGCATGTCCACGCCGCCGTCGACTTGGCGTGTGCTGAAGTCAAGCTGGGGCACCAGGTTGCGGTCGCAAGCGGCGGCGGAGACTTTGACGAGCTGCTCGCGGCCAACAATGTCGAGACGATGCTGGTGAGCCACAGGCGCCGGCCGAAGGAACTCATACAGGCGGAAGCGAAACTTTACCGGCTGGTGCGCGATTGGCGTGCCGACGTCGTGCATGCCCACATGATGACGAGCGCCATTCTGGCCTGGCCGGTGTGCAAGTTCCTCGGCATTCCGCTGGTTACGACGGTTCACAACGAGTTCCAGAAGAGCGCGATCTTGATGGGCCTTGGCACACGCGTCATTGCGGTGAGCGAGGCCGTCGGCGAATCGATGCGAAAGCGCGGTATCGCGAAATCCCGCATCCGCGTGGTTCTGAACGGAACGATCGGTTCGGCTCGCTTCGAGGGCAAGGATCGCACGCCGCGGCCTCTCCAGTCGCCCTCGATCATCTTCGTTGGCGGCCAGCATCCTCGCAAGGGCCTTCCGGACCTTTTTGCCGCGTTCAACAGCGTCTACAAGACCCACCCGTCCGCACATTTGTATATCGTGGGCGATGGTCCTTACCGCGAGAGATATATGGCCGAGGTCAGTGCCATGGAGTGCGCGCGGGGCGTGACGTTCATGGGCGCACAAGATGATCCCTTTCCCTTTCTGTTGGGAGCGGATGTCTTTGTACTTCCGTCTCATGCTGATCCCGCGCCCTTGGTTTTGTCGGAGGCGCGTGAAGCCGGATGCGCGATTGTCGCCACCAATGTCGACGGAATTCCGGAGCTGCTGGAACACGGGAAAGCGGGTATTCTGGTCCCGCCTCGGGATCCGGCAGCGCTCGCACAGGCGCTGGGCTCCCTGATCGAGGACGGAAAAGTTCTTCAGCACTGGAGGAGCATGAGTCAGTTCAATCTGGAGTACCTCACCATCGATCGCGTCGCGCGTCGCACGCTCGATATTTACGAGGAGGCGTCTCGCCAGGTCCATGGGCACGCTTGAATCCAGCCGGGTGGGCAGGCCAGACGCTGAAGCTCGCAGGGGTCGCTCGGAAAGCTCCATGCATGAGGCCCCGAAGCTGGCGGTCATCATCACCTGCTTCAACTATGAAGCCTTCGTCGAGCGGGCCATCAGAAGTGTCATGGACCAGGAGTGCGACGGCTGCGAACTCGTCGTGGTCGATGACGGCTCGACCGACGCTTCGTGGGAGGTCATCAGCCGCTGCGGCGTCAGGGCGTTCAGGATCGACAACCGCGGTCAGCTCGGAGCCTGCGTCTATGGCCTCGATCGCACGCGGGCGCCCTTCGTCCTGTTTCTCGACGCGGACGACGAGTTGAAGCCCGGCTCGCTTGCCGTGCTGCTGCGCGAGCTGGACGAGCGCGTTGCGAAGGTCCAATTCGCACTGACGCGGGTCGATTCCAACGACAGTCCTATGGGACCATTTTCCTCATTGGATGCGTTCCGTGATCGCGAGCACCTGTTGGACGAAGTGCTCCGGCGCGGCGTCTACAAGACGCCGCC
>CAYVVB010000061.1:0-4500 GCA_964454955.1 uncultured Bradyrhizobium sp.
GCTTGCGCGAGATCGACGTCTTCAGGCACGTGGTGAAGAATGCAGCCCCGACCGCGCTTGCGGTGATGGGGCTTCAGCTCGGTTACATGCTCGGCGGATCGATCCTGATCGAAACCGTTTTCTCCTGGCCGGGCTCGGGACTTCTGCTCAACTCCGCGATCTTCCAACGCGACCTGCCGCTGTTGCAGGGCACCATCCTGGTGCTGGCGCTGTTCTTCGTCATCCTCAACCTCCTGGTCGATATCGCGCAGGCCGCGATCGATCCGCGCATCAAGCGAGGGTGACGTGAGCGAGCTGCCTCTTCACGCGATCTCGGATCAGGCGCTGCAGGCCGCTCCCGACGCCAAGGCGCGCGGCTATTGGGCGACCGTCGGCCGCCGCCTCTTGCGCGACAAGGTCAGCATGGCCTGTGCGCTGATCCTGATCGCGATCTTTCTGTCCGCGCTGGTCGCACCCTGGCTCGGGCTCGCCGATCCCTATCAAGGCTCGATGATCCGCCGCCTGCGCCATATCGGCACTGCCGGCTATCTGCTCGGCACCGACGAACTCGGGCGCGACATGCTGGCGCGCCTGATCTATGGCGGACGGCTGTCGCTGATCGTCGGCATCTCGCCCGTCGTCTTTGCCTTCTGCATCGGCACCGCGCTTGGCCTCGTTGCCGGTTATGCAGGCGGCAAGGTCAATACCGTGATCATGCGCACCGTCGACGTGTTCTACGCCTTCCCCTCGGTGCTGCTGGCGATCGCGATTTCCGGCGCGCTGGGCGCGGGCATCGTCAATTCCATCGTTTCGTTGACCATCGTGTTCTTGCCGCAGATCACGCGCGTTGCGGAAAGCGTCACCACCGGCGTGCGCAACCGGGATTTCGTCGAAGCGGCGCGGGCCTCCGGCGCCGGTCCCTTCACCATCATGCGCGTGCATATCCTGGGCAATGTGCTGGGCCCGATCTTCGTTTACGCCACCGGCCTGATCTCGGTGTCGATGATCCTTGCCGCAGGCCTGTCGTTCCTGGGGCTCGGCACAAAGCCGCCGGAGCCGGAATGGGGCTTGATGCTCAACACGCTGCGCACCGCGATCTACGTCAATCCGTGGGTCGCAGCGCTGCCCGGCGTGATGATCTTTGCGGTGTCGATCTGCTTCAACCTGCTCAGCGACGGCCTACGCAGCGCCATGGACATCAGGAACTGACGCAGAATGAGATTGGCTCGAACCAGTTCGAAATTGGTGGCCCACCTCTCCCAAAGGGAGAGGTGTTTCCCGCGGAAACACCGAGGCATACATTGAGTGACGCTTCCCCCATCGAAAAGCTCGAGCCGATCGAGGATCGTGGCGGCGCCGCGCAGCCGCTGCTGCAGGTCAATGGCCTGACCAAGCATTTTCCGGTTCGCGGCGATCTTTTCAAGGCGCGCAAGACCGTGCGCGCGGTCGACGACGTGTCGTTTTCGGTGCTCAAGGGCGAGACGGTCGGTATTGTCGGCGAATCCGGCTGCGGCAAGTCGACCACGGCGCGGCTCTTGATGCACCTGATGCCGCGCGATGCCGGCGAGATCATCTATGACGGCACGCAGGTCGGGGTGGCGCTGTCGCTGCGCGAATTGCGCCGCGGCATGCAGATGGTGTTCCAGGACAGTTACGCCTCCCTCAATCCGCGCCTGACCGTGGAGGAATCCATCGCCTTCGGCCCGAAGGTGCACGGCATGGCCGATGGCGCCGCGCGAGCGCTGGCGCGCGAACTGCTCGGCAAGGTCGGTCTTCGGCCCGAGACCTTCGCCAATCGCTACCCGCACGAGATTTCCGGCGGCCAGCGCCAGCGCGTCCACATCGCTCGCGCGGTGGCGCTGTCGCCGCGCCTGGTGATCCTCGACGAGGCCGTCTCCGCACTCGACAAGTCGGTCGAGGCGCAGGTGCTCAACCTGCTCGCCGACTTGAAGCGCGAATTCGGGCTGACCTACCTCTTCATCAGCCACGACCTCAATGTGGTGCGCTACATCTCCGATCGCGTGCTGGTGATGTATCTCGGCGAAGTGGTCGAGCTTGGCCCGCTCGACGAGGTCTGGGACAAGCCGGCGCATCCCTATACGCGGGCGCTGCTCGCAGCGATGCCGTCCTCCGATCCCGACAACCGCACGCAAACGCCGCCGATCTCGGGCGATCCGCCCAATCCGATCGATCCGCCGCCGGGCTGCCGCTTTCACACCCGTTGCCCGTTTGCGGAGCCGCTCTGCACAAACGCTGCGCCAAAACTTTTCGCGCTCGATAAACTAGGCCACCAGGCGGCATGCCATATGGCGATCCCGGGTTCGGGGCACAGCCGCGCCCCAGGCAAGGAGCAAGAGGCGACATGACAAGGCCCAGTGCAAAGGAAATAAAGGCGATCACGGAGGTCGCCGGCGTTCCCGCGGAAGCGGAGGTGTCCGAACGCATCGCCAATTCCATCGGACCCGCGTTCGAAGGCTTTGCGGCGATTTCCGGCACGCTGCCGTTCGATCTCGAGCCCGCAAGTTTCCTGCTGGCGCAAGGCCTGGAGGCGCATAAATGAGCACTGAGCCTGCCTTGATGTCGCTGACCGGGGTTGCCGAGGAGATCGCCGCGAAGCGGCTGTCCTCGCATGAGGTGACGCGCGCTTGCCTGCATCGCATCGCGCAGTGGCAGCCTCGTCTGAATGCCTTTATGGCGGTCGAAGCGGAGGCCGCGCTGAAAGCCGCGGACGAGGCGGATGCCGCGCTCGCCAGAGGCACCCTGCGCGGGCCGCTGCATGGCGTGCCGCTCGCGCACAAGGACATGTACTACGATGCCGGCAAGGTGGTGACCTGCGGCTCGCTGATCCGGCGCGATTTCGTCGCCACCACGACGTCGACCGCGCTGCAGCGCCTGAAGGATGCCGGTTCGATCCGCCTCGGCTCGCTGCAGATGGCGGAATTCGCCTACGGTCCGACCGGCCATAATTCGCATTACGGTCCCGTCCATAATCCATGGAGCGTCGACCATATCACCGGCGGCTCGTCCTCCGGTTCAGGCTCGGCGGTCGCGGCGCGCCTGACCTTTGCCGCGCTTGGATCGGACACCGGCGGCTCGGTGCGCATGCCCGCGCATTTCTGCGGCGTCACAGGATTGAAGACGACCTGTGGCCGCGTCAGCCGCGCCGGCGCGATGCCGCTCTCGCAATCGCTGGACACGGTCGGGCCGCTGGCGCGCAGCGCGGAAGACTGCGCGTTGCTGCTGGGTCTGACGGCCGGTCCGGACCCGGAGGATCCGACCACAAGCCACGCACCTGTTGCGGATTATCTGGCCGCGACCCGAGAGCCGATGAAGGGCGTGAAAATCGGGGTACCCGCGGCATTCTATGTCGACGATCTCGATGCGGAGGTCGCGCGCGTCCTCGAACAGACGATCGCGGCCCTCAAGCGCGAAGGCGCCGTGATCAAGCAGGTCGAATTGCCTGACCAGCGCCAGCTCTCGGCCGCCTGCCAGCTCCTGCTCGCGGTCGAGGCAGCCGCCTTCCACAAGCGCTGGCTGATCGAGCGGCCACAGGATTACAGCCCGCAGGTCCTGATGCGGCTGCAGAATGGTCTGGCGATCCCGGGCGTGACCTATCTGGAAACCATGCGCTGGCGCGGCCCGGCGCTCGCCGCGCATGTCGCGGCCACCAGCGAGGTCGATGCCGTGCTCGCACCCGTCGCACCGATGCCGGCGCCGACGATCGCCGAAAGCGATGTCGGCAACAGCCCGGGTGCGGAAGCCGTGATTCAGCGGCTGACGCGGTTCACGCGTCCCATCAACTATCTCGGCCTGCCCTCGCTCGCCGTCCCCGCCGGTTTCACCAAGGCTGGACTTCCCGTCGGCATGCAGCTTATCGGCCGTTCCTTCGGCGAAGCGACGATCCTGCGGATCGGCGCCGCGTTCCAGCGCGCGACCGATTTCCATCAGAAGGTGCCGCCGCTCGCATGACCGACCTCGTCGACATCTCCGGTCTCAATATCCGCTTCACCGGCGAGCGCACGGTCTATGCCGTGAACGATCTCTCGCTGTCGCTCGGCCACAGCGAGGTGCTCGGCCTGCTGGGCGAATCGGGTTCCGGCAAGAGCGTCACCTTGCGCGCGCTGATGCGGCTGTTGCCGAAGAAGCGGACGCAGATTTCAGGCCGCATCAAGGTGGCGGGCAGCGATGTGCTGGCACTCTCCGACGAGGAGCTGTCGGCCTTCCGCGGCCAGACGGTGTCGATGATCTTTCAGGAACCGGCGCTTGCGCTCGACCCGGTCTACACCATCGGGGCGCAGATCGCCGAGACGGTGATGCGCCACGAAGGCAAGAGTCTTGCCGAGGGGCGGGCGCGCGCGCTCGAGATGCTGGACGTGGTGCGCATTCCCTCGGCGAAGCGCCGGCTCGATGCCTATCCGCACGAGATGTCCGGCGGCATGCGCCAGCGCGCGATGATCGCGCTCGCGCTCGCCTGCCGGCCGAAGATCCTGCTCGCGGACGAGCCGACCACCGCGCTCGATG
>CAYVVB010000062.1:0-1698 GCA_964454955.1 uncultured Bradyrhizobium sp.
CGACGGTGGCAAACGCTGGTTCACCGGGAAGAGCGCGAAGTAAGCCGTAAACCACTGCGCAGGGAAGGCCGGAGTGTATCCGCCTGTACCTGTGGTCAACGCGCTCGCGCAAATTTCTTTTGCGCGGGGGCCCCGGGTGCAGCGGCCACCCGGTCTTCCCTGCGCCCTCTGTATTCTTGAGAGGGTGATATCGATGCAAAGCTCGGGCGAAACCCGCCGCGAGAACGAGAGTTCATGCCTGTGATCGTACCGTCATTCCGGGGCACGCGAAGCGTGAACTATGGTGCGCAATTGCGCACCTGAGAATCTCGAGATAGTTCGCCTCCTCGAGGCGTCACGGAATGACAGCCTGTGAAGGCCTATTCATCACCGCCATTTCCCGCCATCATCTTCCGTTCGCGCGCGTAGCGCACGAGCGCTGCGAAGCGGTAGAGGCCGTGCACGAACTTGCCGTAGGGCAGCGTGATGAACAGCGCGAAGACGAAGCCGAGATGCAGCGCCAGCAGCGGGCCCATCGCGTTGCTGTCGCGCCAGAAGAGGACCGCCAGCCCCGTGATGCCGGTGAGCAGCAGCATCACCGTGAAGCCGGCATCCATGCCGTAACGGCGTTCGTCGACCAGCGCCGGATCGCGCCGCCATTTCTCGGCCAGGAGGCCGATCGGTCCGACGACAAGTCCGATGCCGCCGAGCGTGCCGAGTTCCACCGGCAGGTCCCACCATGCATAGGGCGCCTCGCGCCCGAGCAGGTAGTGGTAGAGCGTCGCCACGCAGGTCGCGGCAAAGCAGAGCAGGAAGCCGTAGAACGTGAAATGATGATAGAGCTTGCGGCGGTCGGTCGGCTGATCGTCCTCGTTGAAGCAGCCGACGCCGCCGACGTCGAGATAGCGCAGTTCGGCGGCGTCCCGGATCGCCTGCCAGAGCGAGGGCGGATCGGCGCGATGGCCGACGGGCTCGCCGATGTCGCGCCAGAAGGCGCGCAGGCTCAAAGCAAGGGCAAGGATGGCGTAGAGAAAGGCCGCGCCGAACAGCGCGACCATCGCATTGTGCGGCATCAGCGCATAGAACGCGCCCGGCCCGGTATGGATGCCGTACAGCACGTCGCTGTCGTGGACCGCGGCAAAGCCGAAGATGAAGACCGCCACGCTGAGCGCTGCAGTGATGCTGATGATCAGGCCGTTGCGCGCGAACAGGCCGGAGAAGGCCTGCGGCCAGGCGTAGGCGGCGTAGGAGTCGGCGCGCGCGATCGCCAGCGTCTTCGGCACATTGACATTGAACTCATGCGGCGGAGAGAACTGGCAATCGACATAGCAGGCGCCGCATGCATGGCAGAGATTGGCGAGATAATTGAGGTCGCCGTCGGAAAAGGCGCGTCGCATTTCCATCGCCGGAAACACCGCGCACAACCCTTCGCAGTAGCGGCAGGAGTTGCAGACCGTCATCAGCCGGTCCGCCTCCTCGAGGATCCTGGTTCCGTGCATTCCTACCTATTCCTTGCGCGCGCTGCTCCCCTGCGCCCCGCTCTTCGCGGGGCAGGGCGATCGCATATGGCCGACGGCTGGTGCGATCTCTCCCTTACCTCCCCCTGGAGGGGGGAGGTCGACCCCGCCTCCGCGCCGGCCGGGGGGGGGGGCCCCGCTACAACCAAAACGGTGCGGGTGGCTTTAACCCCACCCCCACCATCCACGCACGCCCCCCCCC
>CAYVVB010000063.1:0-18380 GCA_964454955.1 uncultured Bradyrhizobium sp.
GAGGATCCGCGGGATGGAGCCCAGGGGCGTGCCGTCGGGCTTGGTCTGTGCGGCGAAGATGGTGTCGGCGTTCTCCAGGCCGGCCAGGGACAGAACAGAGTCGTCGGCCCCGTCGTCGTAACCGCTCTGATCATTCGAGGCCTGGTCGAACAGGCTGGAATGCGAACTATCGTCGGCGCGGTCGCGCGAAGAGCCGATGTCGTCGATTCCGGCATCTCGCGCCAGCGAGCTTCCCGACTGGTCGCTCCACGGGTTTGGACGATCGGCGTCGGCGGCTCTCGCGGGATCGGCGAGACCGAAGTGCGAACCGCCCATCATGTTGCGGATGCCGCCGAGCAGCAGCGAGCCGCCGACCATGCCGGCCGCGGCCGCAGCCGCCGTACCGAGGAACGAGCCGCCGCCTCCACCGAAGGGCGGGGTGCCGTAGGGCTGGCCGCCGGGCGGCTGGCCGTACTCCGGCTGCGCATAGCCCGGCGGTTGGGTCTGCTGCAACACGCGGCCGCTATTCCACACCGGGCGGCTCTCGGGCGGCGGCACATTGGGAACGGAGCCGCGCGACTGGCCGCCCGATCCGAAAACGGCATCGCGCATCGAATCGAGAAAGCCGCCGCCCGACTGCTCCTGCTGCGGGGCAGGTGCCTTTTCGAGCTCCTGGATATGCGTGTTCAGTTCCTCGATATGCGCGTTGGCGCGCTTCAAGGCCTCGTCCTGCAGCAGCACGGTTTGCACCAGGGCGTAGACGGCATTCGGCGCCTTGCGCAGGCCGTCGGCCATGGCGGCCGATGCATTCGGATCGCGGGGAGCATTCTCCAGTTTTGCGAGCCGGTCGAAAAGATCGTCAACCAATTGGCGTTCTTGCGGGGTCATGGTCTGTCTCCAACGGCCTCTTCCTGGAAGCGCGCGCCAAGATGTAGGCGCGCTTTGTGCAGCCTGTAGTGTGGTTCCGGATTAATTTTTCGGCTGCGACAAGACGCCCGGCCTCTTGTCCTGTCGTTGTCTCAACCTAGCGTCAGCCCGTTTTCTGCCAGCAGTGCCGGGAATTGGTCTCCGGCCAGAAAAGCGTGCTCGCGCTCGCGCTGGGCGGTGAAGCGATCGAGGCTGACCAAGGTCTCGTCGACGAACCCGGGGTGGCACATCACAACGCCGTCTTCGGGCAAGCCCTTGAGAAACTCGCGCATCAAGCGGCCGAAATCAGGCTCTCCGGAAAAGTCGTAGGCGCCCGCGAAGGCGGGATTGACGCTGACGCCGGCGCGCGCCGTCCGATCGCGGAACTGTGCGCTCAGGACATCGAGAAACAGCGCTTTGGGCGCAGCAAGGCGTCGCGCCAGCGGCCCCGTGCGGCCGGCCTGCCGAACCCAGGCCCTTGGGGCCAGTTCTTTCACCGCGCCGAGGAAGCCGTCCCGCACAAGCGGGAAGAGCTGCACATGCTGGTGGCCGTCGACGAAATCCGGCGGACGGCCGAACAGCTCGCCGAAGGCTGCAAGCTGCAGCCTCACTTCGGATTCGACGATCTCGGGATCGAGCCTTCGCGACAGGCCCACGCCGAGCAGTTTCGGAAATGACAGGAACATGCCGCCATCGAGCGGGCGGAAATGCATGGAGAGCGGTCGGAACGGCGCCGTCAGCGTGACATGCAGGCCGATCGCGCAGCGCGGGCTGGAGGCGGCTGCGCTCTGCAGCGGCAAAACCTCGTGCTCTCCGATCGCGGGGCCGATCACCATGACCGACGTCGCATTGAGGCGGCCGCGTTCGATCAGGTCACGAATCGCGCGATTGACCCCCGGGCTGATGCCGTAATCATCGGCGCACAGCCAGATACGCGCTTCTCGCGCGGCCTCGTTCATTCAGCGGCGGTCCTTTCGCTCGCGCTTTCGGCTCGGTCCGCCTCGGACTGTTTCTCGGTATGCTCGGCGACAAAGTAGATCGGCCGGGCCTTCAGCTCGGACAGGATCTTGCCGATGTATTCGCCGACGATGCCGATCATGATCAGCTGCACGCCGCCGATCGTCATGAGGCCGACCACCAGCGAGGGATAGCCGGGCACCTGCTTTCCAGTGGTCCAGACTTCCCAGATGATCGACAGACCGAACAGGAAGGCGGCGGATGCGAGCAATACGCCGAGCAGGCTGGCAAAGCGCAAAGGCGCCACCGAGAATGAGGTCAGTCCCTCGATCGACAAGCCCAACAGCCGCATGAAATTGAACGTGGTGACGCCATGCGCGCGGGGCGCCGGTTCGTAGTCCACCCTGATCTGGCGGAAGCCGATCCAGCTCGCCAGTCCCTTGAAGAAGCGGTTGCGCTCGGGAAGCTGGCGAAGCGCGGCGACGGCGCGCGGCGACAAAAGGCGGAAATCGCCGGCATCCTCCGGAATTTTTTGCCGCGCGCCCCAATTGATCAGCGCGTAGAAGCCGTGCACGGAAAGGCGGCGCAGGAACGATTCATTGTCGCGATGAGCCTTGGCGGTGTAGACCACGTCATAGCCGCCGTCGATCCAGTGACTGACGAGCTGCTCGACCAGCGCCGGCGGATGCTGGCCGTCGCCGTCCATGAACAGGACTGCGCCGCGCCGGGCATGATCGAGCCCCGCCATCAGCGCCGCCTCCTTGCCGAAATTGCGCGACAGCGAGACGACCTGGACGTCGAGCGCATCGGCCGGCAGCGAGCGCGCGATTGCGAGCGTCGCATCATTGCTGCCGTCGTCGACATAGACCACTTCGCAAGCCAGCGCATAGCGCTGCCGCAGCGTCTTCGCGAGGTCGCAGATTCGCCGATGCAGGGCGGCGAGCCCCGCCGCCTCGTTGTAGGCGGGAACGACGATCGACAACCCCTTCACCGCGGCATTGGCCGCGGTGGTGGAGAGGCTCGAAACATCGCTACCCAGCATCATCGATCAGATTTCCCGGCTCGCTCCTGAAGCCTCAGTTGCTTCGAGCGTCATCCCTCGGGGCGCGCCCGTGGGCTCATCGTTTAACATATGGCAATGGTGCGAGCTTGTCGCCACGCCCCAGTGGCCGTGCGTCATTTCGCTTGTGCGGTGCGGCTCAACCCTCACGACCGCAGGAACGTCTCGAGCTTGGCGAACAGCGGGTTCTCGCGGTCGAGCACATAATCGAGCGAGGCCACGGAAACCGTATCGGCGCCGTGCGCGCGCAGAAAGCTGCCGAGCGCATAGATCTGCGCCGGCGGACAGTGCAAGGTGATCATTCCCGATGATGTCGGAGCGCCGAACGGAGCGACCACTCCAAAGCGGTTGTGGGCTTCCGCCAGCATTGCTGCATCGCATCCTTTGAAGCGGGTGCGGACTTCGCGGTATTTGCTGGCGCGCGCGCGCGCGTGAATATGGTCGAGGATGACGCGAGCCGTTTCGCGCGCCTCGGCCGACCAATCGGCGTCGCGCGAGGCCACGAGATTAGCCTGGCTGCGCAGGATCACGCCGTCGTCGAGCACCTTGAGCCCGTTGGCGGCGAGCGTCGCGCCGGTCGTGGTGATGTCCACGATCAGTTCGGCGGTGCCGACCGCGGGCGCCCCTTCGGTCGCGCCGGCGCTCTCGACGATGCGGTAGTCGACCACGCCATGGGAGGCGAAGAAGGTGCGGGTCAGGTTGATATATTTGGTCGCGACCCGCATCCGCCGGTTGTGCTTGGCGCGGAAGCCGGTGGTCACGTCGTCGAGGTCGGCCATGGTCCGAACGTCGATCCAGGCCTGCGGCACAGCCACCACCACATTGGCGCTGCCAAAGCCGAGCTTGTCGATCAACAGTACGCGCTTGTCGGCGTTCGCAATGGTCTCGCGCACCAGATCCTCGCCGGTGACGCCGAGATGCACGGCGCCGCGGGCCAGTTGCGAGGCGATTTCGCTTGCCGAGAGATAGGCGATCTCGACATTGTCGAGCTCGGCAATGGTGCCGCGGTATTCGCGAGCGCCGCGCGGCTTTGCCAGCGTCAGCCCTGCGCGGCTGAAAAAAGCCTCGGCATTTTCCTGCAGCCGGCCCTTCGAGGGAACCGCAAGTACAAAAGGCGCGCTCATGACGTCCTCGCGCTGCGGCTTTCCGCCGGCTTGCTGTCGGTCCGGGCGAGCGCTTCGACCCAGACCGCAAAGCCGACGGCGGGGATCGGCGCGGAGGAGCCGAGCCTGGTCATCAGGCCGTCGTAGCGGCCGCCCGCCACCAGCGGTTCGGCGCCATTGCCCTTGGCGTGCAGCTCGAATTCGAAGCCGGTGTAATAGTCGAGGCCGCGCCCGAAGGACGTGGAAAAGCGCAGGCTTCGCACATCGATGCCGCGCGCGGCCATGAAGCCGACCCGAGCTTCGAGCTGATCGATCGCGGCGGAGATGTCGAGCTTGGCGTCAGCGGCAAGCGCCCGCAGCTGAGCGACCGCCTGGTCGGGATTGCCCGAGATCGCGAGAAAGCGCTTGATCAGATTGAGTGCGTTGCGCGGCAGCGCGCCGCCCTTGAGCGTCGATTGTTCGAGGAAGCGGTCGGCGATTTCGGCGACCGTGCGGCCGCCGACCTGGCTCGTGCCTGCAATCGACATCAGGTCGGTCACCAGAGCCAATGCTGCCTTGCGGTCGGAGCCTGCCAGCGCCGCCAGCACGCCCTCATATTCGTTGCGGCCGGCCGCGGTTGCGAGCGTCAGCCGCTCCAGATCCTGCTCCAGCGAAATCTTGCGGTTGAAATCCTTGATCAGGCGCCGCCGCCAGACCGGGTAAAGCTCGAGCGCATCGATCAGCGCATTGAACAGCGCCACGTCTCCGGTGCGGATTTCCACCTCTTTCACGCGGAAGGCGCTGGTTGCTTCCAGCGCGAGCGCCAGCATTTCGGCATCCGCCGCGGCGCGGTCCTGCCGGCCGAAGGATTCGATGCCGGCTTGCATGAACTCGCTTTTCCCGCCCCCGCGATAGCGGAACACCGGGCCGAGATAGCTGAAGCCCGCGGATTGGCCGGCGCGGGACGAGGCAAGATAGTCGCGCGCGACCGGAATGGTGAGGTCGGGGCGAAGGCAGAGCTCTTCGCCGCTGGCATCGGCCGTCAGGTAAAGGCTCTTGCGGATGTCCTCGCCCGACAGATCGAGGAACGGCTCGGCCGGTTGCAGGATGGCAGGCTCCGCCCGCTCGTAGCCCGCCTGGGCGAACGAGGCCAGCAGGGCATCCGCCCATGCTGCATTTCCGGTCGAAGCTGCGGTTCCGGTCATCGAACAGGTGGTTCCAAGTGGTTCCAAGTCTCTTAAGTCGGGCTGCCCTTAGCACGCTTATGCGGCGGTTTCGACAGGGATTGGCCAAGTTGCTGAAAAGTCATTTAGAAGTGGCTTAACGGGAAAACCCGGAAAGGCCCGTCAGCGTTGGCTGGCCCAGTCGCCGAGCGCGGCCTGCACCAGCGCCAGCGCCGCCACGGCCGCAGTATCGGCCCGCAGGATCCGGGGGCCCAGCGAAAGCCTCAAAACGCGCGGCTGGGACAAGAGAATGCTCCGCTCTTCCTCGGCAAATCCGCCTTCGGGCCCGATCAGGACATCGATCCCGCCGCTGCCGTTGCGGTCCTTTCCCAGTGCTTGGAGCGGGTCCGCCACGTCGGCCGCCTCGTCGCAGAAGATCAGAAGGCGCTCGCCCTGGCGTCCTTGGAGATAGCGATCCAGCGGCATGGGCTCAGCGACGGATGCGAGGCTCAGGATGCCGCATTGCTCGGCTGCTTCGATGACATTGGCGCGCATACGCTCGCCATTGACCCGGACGACCTGGGTGAAACGGGTAAGAACCGGCTGCAGGCGCGAGGCGCCCATTTCGACAGCCTTTTGCACCATGTAATCGAGCCGGGCGTGCTTGAGCGGCGCAAAGACGTAAGCAAGATCGGGAAGGCGATCCTGCGGGCGCGTCTGATCGATGACGCTGAGGCTGTCCGGCCGCTTGCGGCCCGAGATCGCAGCCTGCCATTCGCCCTCGCGCCCGTTGAACGCCAGAACGGTGTCGCCGGTCCCGAGCCGCAGCACATTGCCGAGATAGTTGCTTTGATCGCGGTCGAGCGCGACCAAAGCCCCCTTGGCGAGCGGCGCGTCGACGAACAGCCGGGGCGCGCGAAAGTCGAATTGGGGCATGAGGGACTCCGATCGGGGCGCCGTTTTAACCTAAATGTCTAGAATCAGGAGCGAATATTGGTTTAGGGGCGCGACGGCATGCCGCGCTGTTGCCAAATTCCGCATTCTTGTTAAGGACCAGCGGGAATCGTAAAAAAGCCCCATTCGGAAATCGTGCCTTGATCGGGAAAACGCTGGTGCCACGCGCGCCAGCGGATCACAAGGATCCTGACCACAAGGACTTGCCGGAGAAACTGCCTTGATCATCCGTCGCTTGTTGGGACCGCTCACGGTCGCCGTCATTGCCGTTCACGCCGGAGGTACCTGGGCGCAGCAGGGCACGTTTCCCGCGCCGTTGCCGAACCAGGGCGTGATCCAGAACGACCCGGCGTTCCCGCCGGTCAACGGCGCGGCGCCTGCCGCCAGAGTCGGCGCCGGCCCGAGTTCGCCATTTCCGTCGAACGGTGCGGCGCCGCTAGTGGGTGGCGCCGGCGGCTTTGGCCCGCCGCCGGGCGCGCCGCAAGGTGGTCCCTCGGAGGCCTGCATGAAGGACTTCATGCCTCTGCGCGAGGAGGCGGAGCGGCGCGGCAAGCTGATCAAGGCTGCGAGCGACCGCCGCGCGCCGCCCGAGGAAGCCTGCAAGCTGATCAGGAGTTACGGCGAGGCCGAGCTGAAGATGCTCAAATTCGTCGAGAGCCATCAGGCCAAATGCGGGATCCCGCCGCAGATCGGGGACCAGCTGAAAAACGGTCACAAGGGCACCGAGGCGCTGATGACCAAGGTCTGCAACGTGGCCCAGCAGATGCAGCAGCGCGGACCGGCGGGCCCGAGCCTGAGCGAGGTGCTGGGTTCGGCGACGGCCGCTCCCGAGGCGACAACCGCAAAGAGAGGCGGCAGCACCTTCGACACGCTGAACGGCAACGTGCTCTCGCGGTGATGCCGTGAGCGCGTCGTCAGTGCGCGTTGCGGATTCGACCGGCAATTGGGTCGATACGCATGCGCCGCTGTGGTTGCGGCCCTATTTGCGGCTTTCCCGTCTCGATCGGCCGATCGGCTCCTGGCTCCTGCTTCTGCCCTGCTGGTGGTCGCTGGCGCTCGCCGCCGGCGTGGCCCGCGACATTTCGCGGCTACCGCTCTTCATCGCGCTGTTCTTTCTCGGCGCGTTTGCTATGCGCGGAGCAGGCTGCACCTGGAACGACATCACCGATCGCGACCTCGATGGAAGGGTCGAGCGCACGCGCTCGCGTCCCATTCCCTCCGGCCAGGTGAGCGTTGCGCAGGCGTTCGCGTTCCTGGTGATCCAGGCGCTGGTCGGTCTTGCCGTGCTGCTGCAGTTCAACCGCTTTGCGGTGCTCACCGGTATCGCCTCGCTGCTGATTGTTGCGATCTATCCCTTCATGAAGCGGATCACCTATTGGCCGCAGGTCGTGCTGGGGCTCGCATTCTCGTGGGGCGCGCTGATGGGTTTTGCGGTGACGCTCGGGCGCATCGATGCGACGGCGCTCATTCTCTATGCCGGCTCGATCTCCTGGGTGATCGGCTACGACACCATCTATGCGCATCAGGATGCCGAGGATGACGCGCTGATCGGCGTTAAGTCGACGGCGCGCCTGTTTGGCGGCCGCACCCGCGAGGCTCTGCTGATTTTCTATGGACTGGCGGTAGTGCTGATCGGCACCGCGCTCGTATTGGCCGATGCGCATTGGCCGGCATGGATCGGCCTTGCCGCCTTCGGCGCGCAGCTCGTCTGGCAGATCGGGCGCCTGAGGATCGACGATCCCGCGTTGTGCCTGCGGCTGTTCAAGTCCAACCGCGACGCCGGGCTGTTGCTGTTCGCCGGGCTTTTGGTCGATGCGGTGATGCGGGTTTAGTCGCGCGCGATGATCTCGCGCTCGCCGCGATGAATCGGAGCGGGATTGAGCAAGGCGCCGACGCGCCGGCGCAGCAGGAATCTCGGCCGCCGCGTGCGGATCACGTTGCGGCGCCGCCGTCGCGGCGCTGGCGCGCGCGCCTTGTCCTGTAACATCGGCAGCGCGAAGATGTCGCTCCATGTCTGCCATGCGGCCGTGATTTCGTCGCCGTCGGAGGTCAGGCACAGTGGAATGGTCAGCGAGGGATCGCGGTGCGCGAGCACGAGCATCTGACCGTCATCGATGCTGCGCAGTGCTATCCCGAGAAAATCGCTGACGCGAAGCTTCAGCGCCATGCGCATGCCGCGAACGGCACGATGCAACACCACGCGCTCGCGATAGAGCTCGACCTGGCGCACGAAGCCGTCGGCACGGGCGTCATGCGCCTGGAAGCTGACGGGCAGAGAGAGGGGGTCGAGCCGCAGCGCACGGCTCGACCCAGCGGGATTGATCCCGCCTGTTGCTGTTTGACGCCTCACGTCTTTGTCTCCCCGCCGGGATTTTGTTCCCGGTCGTTGCGTGAGACCTTAAGCCAGCCACGTCGGTTTCTCCTTAAGAAGCCTGGTTAAGGAGAGATCACCGGCGTTCCTTTCATTCGCATGATTGACAAGACCTTGGCTTGCATGATTGACGAGAGGTTGCGCCGTCGGCAAAATTCTTAAGCTTCCGGCTCGCGAAACTGCTTGAAAACCGCTTGAAGTCCGCGCCAATCGGGCACATCTGGGGTTAGTCGGACCTGCTTTCGACAGCCCCTCCATTGCTCGGGAATTCGTTCGTGATGTTTTCACCATCAGCTCCACCGACCATTTCCGCCAAAGCTGCGGGCTCCGACCTTTTGGATCAATCGGCGCTGTCGAGCCTCGCGCAGCGCCTCGTGGAGGCGGCAAGGCGTGCCGGCGCGGACGCCGCGGACGCGGTTGCTGTGCGCGGCGTCTCGGTAGGTGTCGAAGTGCGCGATGGCCGCGTCGAAGAATCCGAACGCTCCGAAGGCGACGACGTCGGCCTGCGCGTGCTTGTGGGGCAGCGACAGGCGGTCGTCTCGACCAATGATATCTCCGGAGATGGGGTGGCCACGCTCGCCGAGCGGGCGGTGGCGATGGCGCGCGTTGCGCCGGAAGACAAATATGTCGGGTTGGCCGATCCCTCGCTTCTGGCGCGCGAGCTGCCCGAACTCGATCTGCTCGATCCCGATATCCCCTCGACTGCGGAACTGGAGCGGCGCGCGCAGGAGGCCGAGGCCGCAGCCCTGGCGGTGAAGGGCGTAACCAAATCCGGCGGCGCGTCGGCTTCCGCCGGCATGGGCGGCATGGTGCTGGTGACGAGCTCGGGCTTCCACGGCGCCTATCTGCGCTCGAGCCAAAGCATCTCGATGACCGCGATCTCGGGAGAGGGTACCGGCATGGAGCGGGACTACGACTACACCTCGGCGCCCCATGCCGCCGATCTGTACTCGCCCGAACGCGTCGGCCACAGCGCCGGCGAGCGCGCGGTGGCGCGCGCCAACCCACGCAAGGTCGAAACCTGCCAGGTGCCGGTGGTATTTGATCCGAGGGCTTCGGGATCGCTGGTCGGCCATCTCGTCAGTGCCATCAACGGCGCCTCGATCGCGCGCAAGACGAGCTTTCTCAAGGACAAGCTCGGCGCGCAGCTCTTTGCCGACAATATCCGCATCATAGACGACCCGTTGCGCCGGCGCGGTTTGCGCTCGCAGCCGTTCGACGCCGAGGGCGTCAGCGTCAAGAAGCTGGCGATCATTGATCGCGGCGTCTTGACCTCCTGGCTTCTGGATTGTGCGACGGCGCGGGAGCTTGGACTTGCCACCACCGGTCACGCCCATCGCGGGGTTTCCTCCTCGCCCTCGCCGGGGCCGTACAATCTGCACCTCGAAGCCGGTGAGGCAACACCGGCCGAACTGATTTCCGATATCCGGCAGGGCTTCTACGTGACCGACCTGATCGGCTCCGGCGTCAACGGAGTTACCGGCGACTACAGCCGCGGCGCTTCGGGTTTCTGGATCGAGAACGGCACGATCACCTATCCGGTGAGCGAGGTGACGATCGCCGGTCATCTCCTGCCTATGTTCAAGTCCCTGGTTGCGGCCAACGACCTCGAATTCCGCTATGGCATCAACGCGCCCACGGTGCGCATCGAGGGGCTGACGCTTGGCGGACGTTAGTCAAATCCGCTCCGCCAGCCGGGAGACTTTGTCGCGCGACGCCAAACTGCTCAGAGAGACCGTCCGGGAGGCGGGGGCGCTCGCCCTGTCGCTGTTCCGCACCGATCTGAAGAACTGGACCAAAGGCGCGTCCTCGCCGGTATCGGAGGCCGACATTGCGGTCAACGACCTGCTCGAGGCGAGGCTGCGATCCGCGGGACCGGATTACGGCTGGCTGTCGGAAGAAAGCGCCGACGACCAGCAGCGCCTCGGCAAGCACCTGGTGTGGATCGTCGATCCGATCGACGGCACCCGCGGCTATCTCGCGGGGCGCGAAGATTGGTGCGTGAGCGTCGCACTGGTTGAGGATTCCTCGCCGCTGCTCGCGGCCGTCTTCGCGCCGGCCAGTGACGAGTTCTTCTTCGCGATCCGCGGTCAGGGCGCCACGCGCAACGGCGTCAGGATCGATGCGACGCCCGGAATCGAGATGGATTTTGCGCGCGTTGCGGGACCGAAACCGCTGGTCGAGCGGCTGAACACGGCCTCCGGCGAAATCACATTGCATCCGCGGATTGCATCGTTGGCGCTTCGACTCTGCCGGGTGGCGGAGGGCCGTCTCGATGCTGCGTTCGCCGGCGGCCAGAGTCACGACTGGGATATTGCGGCGGCTCATTTGATCGTGCAGGAAGCGAATGGTAAGATGACTGCGCTTTCCGGCGAGGGGATTCTGTACAATTGCCGGGAAGTGACACACGGGGTGCTGGTGGCGGCCGGACGCGATCGTCATGCGAGGATTGTCGCGGATTTTCGCAACCATTCGCCTGCCTGAGCCTCCCGCCCCTGTCAGAAGTTTCGTGCCTGCCGGGCATCCATCCTAGGAAAGACAACCATGCCAGAAAGTGCCCCGCAGCAACAACTGCTTCATCTCGTTTTCGGCGGCGAACTGACCAACCTCGAACACACCACGTTCAAGGACCTTACCAAGGTGGACATCGTCGGCCTTTATCCCAATTACGCGACCGCTTACGCGGCCTGGAAGGCCAAGGCGCAGCAGACTGTCGACAACGCGCATATGCGCTATTTCATCGTGCATCTGCATCGGCTGCTCGATCCGGCTAAAGAAACGACACCCGGCCATTGAAGAAACTGCTTCGCAATATTTTGCGCAGCAGCTGGTTTCAGCGTGCTGTGGGGTTTCTCGCAGCCGAATATCTGCGGCTGGTCTGGAAGACCAACAGGTTCATTATGGACCCGCCCCATGTCTACGACATGGTCGAGCCGCGCCTGCCTGCGATCTTCGTATTCTGGCACGGCCAGCACTTCATGACGCCCTTCATCAAGACCAAGGAGAGCTATCGCGCCAAGGTCCTGATTTCGCGGCACCGCGATGGCGAATACAACGCAATCGCAGCCGAGCGGCTCGGCATCGGCACCATTCGCGGCTCCGGCGATCACGGCTCGGCTTTCCAGCGCAAAGGTGGGGTCGGCGCGTTCAGGGAGATGGTGCGCGCGCTCGAGGAGAACTATAATGTTGCGCTGACGGCCGACGTGCCGAAGCGCTCGCGTGTCGCCGGCCTCGGCGTCATCATGCTGGCGAGGGAATCCGGACGGCCGATCATGCCCTTTGCGATGGCCACCAGCCGCTTCATCCGTCTCAACAACTGGGACCGTACCACCATCAACCTGCCGTTCGGGCGCGGCGCATTGGTGGGAATTGAAGAGATCAACGTGCCGCCGGATGCGGACACCGCAACCATGGAAGAGCTGCGGTTGAAGCTGGAGGCCTATCTGAACGAGGCGACCCGCCGCGCCTATGCCAAGGTGGGCCGTCCGGAGGCCGATTGTGGTTGATTCGCTGCCGATGACACTGCGCCTCTATCGTAAGCTGTCATCGGCTGTCGTGCCGCTGGCGCCCGCCCTGATCAGCCGCCGGCTGAAGCAGGGCAAGGAGGATCCGAAGCGCATCGGCGAACGTCGCGGCGTGTCGTGCGACATGCGCCCCCCGGGGCCCCTGATCTGGATACATGGCGCCAGCGTCGGCGAGGTGCTGGCGGCCGCGGCCCTCATCGAAAGGCTGCGAGCACTCAACATGCGCATTCTGCTGACCTCGGGCACGGTGACGTCGGCGGCGATCGTCGCAAGGCGCTTTCCGCCCGATATCATCCATCAATATGTTCCCTACGATTCGCCGCGCTTTGTCGCTCGGTTCCTCGATCACTGGCGGCCGTCGCTGGCGCTGTTCATCGAGTCGGACCTGTGGCCAAACCTGATCCTCTCGAGCGCCGCGCGGCGGGTGCCGATGGTTCTGATCAATGGGCGGATGTCGCATCGCTCGTTTCCCCGCTGGCGGCGGATGTCGGGAACGATTTCGGCGCTGCTGGAAAAATTCGACATATGCCTGGCGCAGTCCCGCACTGATGCCGAGCGCTTCGCCGCGCTCGGCAGCCGCAACGTCATCACCACAGGCAATCTGAAGCTGGATGTTCCGGCGCCGCCCGCCGATCCGGGCGCGCTGGAGCGGCTGATGTCGGTGGTGCGCGGCCGGCCGATCGTGGTGGCGGCCTCCACCCATCCGGGCGAGGAGGAGATCCTGATCGAGGCGCAACGGGCGCTCGCCAGATTCTTCCCGCAGATTTTGACGGTCATCGTGCCGCGGCATCCGGATCGCGGGCCGGCGATTGCGCGAATGATCGAGGTCGCGGGCCTCAACGCCGCCTTACGTTCGCATCAGGAGCTGCCGACCGCGGCCACCGACATCTATGTCGCGGATACGCTCGGCGAATTGGGCTTGTTCTACCGCCTGGCGGGAATCGTGTTCATGGGCGGCTCGCTGGTCGAACATGGCGGACAGAATCCGATCGAGGCGGCCAAGCTCGGAGCCGCAATCGTTCACGGCCCGCACGTGTTCAACTTCACCGACGTCTACGAGGCGCTCGACGGGGCCGGCGGCGCGCGAACCGCCTTGGACAAGGAAGCACTGGTCGAAGAGCTCCGCCAATTGCTGGCGGACGCGGCGGCGCGCGAAGGGCACGTCGCCGCATCCGCCCGCGTCGTCGAGCAGCTCGGCGGCGCGTTGGATCGGACGCTCGTCGCGCTCGAACCCTATCTCTTGCAGTTGCGGCTCGAGATGGGGGCGGCCAATGCGTGAGCCGGCCTTCTGGCACCGGCCGAAATCATGGACATCGCATCTGCTTTCCCCGCTCGCCGCAGTCTACGGCGCGGTCGCCGCGCTACGGCTTCGGCGCAAGGGATTTGATGCCGGCATTCCCGTGCTTTGCGTCGGGAATTATCATCTGGGCGGCGCCGGCAAGACCCCGACCGTGCTGGCGTTGGCGGAAATCCTGCGCGGCCTCGGCGAAACACCGGTCGTGCTCAGCCGTGGATATGGCGGGCGGCTGCGCGGCCCAGTCATGGTCGATCCCGATCGCCATGTGGCGCTTGATGTGGGCGATGAGCCGCTGATGCTCGCCTCGCACATTCCCGTGGTGGTGGCGCACGACCGCGTCGATGGCGTGGCGCTCGCCAAGTCGCAGCGCGCCAGCGCCATCCTGATGGATGACGGATTCCAGAATCCCACGCTCGCCAAGGACGCCGCGCTGATCGTGATCGACAGCGGGCGTGGCATCGGCAACGGCTGCGTCTTTCCCGCCGGTCCTTTGCGGGCGCCGCTGGCACCGCAGCTTGTGCGCACCGACGCGCTCGTCGTGATCGGGAAGGGCGGTGCAGCCAGGACCATCGCTGCAGCAATCGCTGCGGCCGGCAAGCCCGTGCTTTCCGCGCAGCTTCGGCCCGACCCGACTGTGATGGCCAGGCTGAAGGACCGGCGCGTGCTTGCCTTTGCCGGGATAGGTGATCCCGACCGGTTTTTCAGGACGCTGCGCGCCAGCGGCATCGACGTGGTGCAGCAGCAGGCATTCGCCGATCACCATCCGTTTTCGAAACAGGAGATCGAGGCTCTCGGAGAGAGTGCCGTGCGCGACGGCCTGGTGCCGGTGACGACGGAAAAGGATCTGGCGCGATTGCGCGGGGATGCGGAGCTTTCCGCTTTGGCGCGAGAGATCGTGCCGTTTCCGGTGACGCTGCAATTCGAGGACGAGACGCAGCTCCGGACGTTTCTCTCCGATCGCCTGTTCAAGGCACGCGAGAGGAAGCTTCTCAAGCGGTAACGTGCGGGATATTCGCTCTACTCATCCTATGTGTACGAGCGGACTATGTGCCGTACGAGCGGATCCTAGCTCTTCGCCTGTTCCGGGTAATGCCGCTGCAAGACGGCGGCCGGGGTCGCGTAGGCTTCCTGCAGATCGACGCTCCAGTATTTCAACTCGTCGAGCGGTATCCGCACATCGGTGACCGCGCAGCGCACATAGGTTCCGGGAGACATCACGCGGAAGTCGCCGTCGAGATATTGCACCTGCGCTTCGCCGTGGCCCGAGGGGCCGAATTTGTTCAGCACGGTCGTAAACTCCGATTAATTCCCCGTAACGCAGGGGCGCGCGTTTCAGATCTAGCTAACATAAATAGGTGGTGCTGTCCGCCGGCAAAACCCACCGACTTGTGATGTTTTGCATTTTGACCCGGCATGCTAATTTTTGCCGCGGATGAGACCTTTTTCTTTCGCAAATCCGATGCGCCTGCTCGCCGCAATCACATCGCTGCTCCTTGGTGCGGCTGCTGCCGCCGCTATTGCCGCGCCTGCCCCGAAAGCGGTCGAGATTGCCTCCGGCAACATGACCTTGCGCGCCGAGCTCTTCAAACCGGAGGGCGACGGCCCGTTCCCGACCGTGATTGCGCTGCATGGCTGCAGCGGCCTGGCCGGCCGCTCCGAACCGGTGCTGCCGCGGTATCGCGACTGGGCCGAGCGGCTGGTCAAGAACGGCCGCGCGGTGCTTTTGCCGGACAGCTACGGCTCGCGCGGGCTTGGCCCGCAATGCGGGGTCAAGGAGCATCGGTTGACTGCGCGCCACGAACGCGTGGTCGATATTCTGGCCGCAAGGCAGTGGCTGATGCAGCAACCCTGGGCGAGGCACGACCGCATCAGCCTGCTCGGCTGGGCCAATGGTGCAAGCGCGCTGCTCTGGGCCGTACGTCCCCAGCTGTTCTCGCGCAACTCCGAGCCGGATTTTCGTTCAGCGATTGCGTTCTATCCGGACTGTCGGCTTTCGGCCCGGCTCGGCTGGAGCGCGCGTGTCCCGACCCTGCTGCTGATCGGCGGCAAGGACGACGTCTCCTCGCCGCCGGCCTGCCGGCAGATGATCGATGGCGCGCGCGGCCGCAGCGCGCTGGCGCGAATCGTGGTCTATCCCGGCGCCGATCATGATTTCGATAGCGCCAACCTGCCGGTGCACGCAGTGGCGGGCTCTCCCGAAGCCGTGGTGCCCGAACGCGGCCATGTCGCGATTGATCCGCAGGCGCGAGAGGACGCACAAAAGCTCGTCGCGGACTGGCTTGCGCGGTAGGCGCGAAATTAGAACAAGCTGCCCTGATCGACCGGTTTGCCGGCGCGCTTCGGCGCCTTCGACTCGCGGCCGGTGGCCTTCGGCTTCTGGACTGCCGGCCGATCCGCGTCGGCCGTGGCTCCAACCCGGCCGTCGGAAAACTCGAGGTCGAGCCGTGCGCCGGGGCCGATGTCGGAAGCTGCATGGACGGGATGGCCGGTTTCATCGCGCACCAAGGCAAAGCCCCGCGCGAGCACGCTGCGATAGGACAGGGCGGCCAGCAACTGCCCGCTATGGACGATGCGCGCCTCGAGCCGCTGCAGGGACGTGAACAGGGCGCGGTGCGCGCGCTCGGCAAGTCCCAGCGTTCGCTCGCGACTGCGCGCAATGGTCTGGCGTTGCGCCTGCGCGTTGGCGAGTTTCGATGCCCTGAACCTTGCCTCGAGCCCGGTAAAGCGGTCGCGGCGGCGGCGCAACAGCGAGCGCGCCGCATGGGTCAGCCGTTCGCCGCAGACGAGGTGACGGTGGCGCGCCTGCTCGACCTGGCCGTGCAGCACCCGCAGCGTCAATCGGGCGCTGGTGCCGACGAAGCGGCGGAAATGGGCGTGCGTATTGGCGCGCAGGCCACGGGGCAGCGCGCCGCCGGCGCTGTCGAGACGCTGGCGCGGGATCGCCAAGAGTTCGCCCGCCGCCGGCAGGGCCCGCACTGCCGCGCGCAGTTCATTGCAGCGGCTCTCCTGGCCGCGGTGCCAGCACAGCATGGTCCGGCGGCCCAGGCTTTCGACCTCGGCCAGCAGCTCGCTGCGTACCGGTACGGCCATTTCGGCCGCTGCCGTCGGCGTCGGCGCCCGCTTGTCGGCGGCGAAATCGATCAGCGTGATATCGGTTTCATGCCCGACCGCCGAAATCAGCGGGATCGCGCTTTCGGCCGCCGCGCGTACCACGATCTCCTCGTTGAAAGACCACAGGTCCTCCAGCGAGCCGCCGCCGCGGGCCACGATCAGCACGTCGGGACGCGGAATGCGGCCGCCCTCGGGCAGCGCATTGAAACCGCGGATCGCGGCCGCGACCTGCTCGGCCGAGCCGTCGCCCTGCACCTTGACCGGCCACACCATCACCCGGCGCGGAAAGCGGTCGGACAGCCGATGCAGGATGTCGCGGATGACGGCGCCGGTCGGCGAGGTGACGACGCCGATCACGTCGGGCAGCCAGGGCAGGAGCTGCTTGCGCCGCTCGTCGAACAGGCCTTCGGCAGCGAGCTTCTTCTTGCGTTCCTCCATCAGCGCCATCAGCGCGCCGATGCCGGCCGGCTCCAGCGCCTCGATCACGATCTGGTATTTCGAGGCGCCGGGATAGGTGGTGAGCTTGCCGGTGGCGATGACCTCGAGCCCCTCCTGCGGCTTGAACCGCATTCGGTAGTAGGCGCTCTTCCAGATCACCGCCTCGATCTTGGCGCTCTCGTCCTTGAGCGCGAAATAGCAATGGCCGGAGGAGTGAGGACCGCGGAATCCCGAGATTTCGCCGCGTACGCGCACATGGCCGAAACGGTCCTCGACCGTCCGCCGCAGGGCAGAGGACAGCTCGGATACGGTGAATTCGGGGGCGTTGATCAGGTTTTCCGCTGCAGTCATCACGAATCATAATGTTTGGTCAGGGCCCAAGTTAGGGATTTTCGGCCGCCGCCGCCAACCCGGGGTCTTGCTCGAACATATACTCTGTAATACAGAGTTCTCTGATGGCAAGTGGAGGTTCCAGCGGCGGGCGCAGCCCTGATGTTGGATGGCGGCTGCGAATGGCTGGGGCTGATCCTGGGCGGCTTTGGAGGCGGTGGAAATAGCGGCGTGGCCGAACTCGACGAGATCATCCACCAGCCGCTGCGCTTGAGGATCATGGCGGCGCTCAACGCACTGCCGGCCGGCAGCGGGCTGGAATTTTCCGGGCTGAAGAAACTGACCGGCGCAACCGACGGCAATCTCGGTGCTCATATCGAGACGCTGGCGAGAGCCGGTTATGTCGGCGTGGAGAAGGCCTTTATCGGGAAAAAGCCGCGGACGACGGTGACGGCGACCGCAACCGGGCGCGACGCCTTTGCCCGGCATGTCGCGACACTGCACGAGATCATCGCGCAAGCCGGTGGTGAGTGGCCCTAGCCGCGTACCTGTCATTCCGGTCGGCGCGCGTACTACGCACGCCCCGAAATGACGGTTGCAACTGGCCTCTTGTCGGGGAGGGGAAGTCGTGCGACCCGATGCGCTGGTTCTTCGTTGGACTCTCTCATGCACATTCTCCTGCTCGGTTCCGGCGGCCGCGAGCACGCCTTGGCCTGGAAGATCGCAAGCTCTCCGCTCCTGACAAAACTCTGGTGCGCGCCCGGCAATGCCGGGATCGCGCGCGAGGCGGAATGCGTGGCGCTCGACGTCGCCGACCACGCCGCGGTGATCGATTTCTGCAAGGCGCAGGCGATCGAGCTCGTCGTTGTCGGTCCCGAAACGCCGCTCGCAGCCGGCATCGTCGACGATCTCGCACGCGCCGGGATCAAGGCGTTCGGGCCGCGCCAGAGTGCTGCGCAGCTCGAGGCCTCCAAGGGCTTTACCAAGGCGCTCTGCTCGGAGTTCGGCATTCCGACCGGCGCCTATCGCCGCTGCGAAAGCGCAACGGAAGCGCTCGATTATGTCCGCGCACAAGGCGCGCCGATCGTGGTCAAGGCCGATGGGCTTGCGGCCGGCAAGGGTGTGGTCGTGGCCAAGACGTTGCGCGAAGCCGAGGACGCCATCGCCATGATGTTCGAGGGCGCATTCGGCAAGGCCGGCGCCGAGGT
>CAYVVB010000064.1:0-27774 GCA_964454955.1 uncultured Bradyrhizobium sp.
AGCCGGTGACGGCACGTCGTCAACGACGACGGGCGATCCGACGACCGACGGCTCCGACACGACCGCGCAGGGCTCCGGCACGGCGACCGATGGCGGCACCACAGACTCCGGCACCACCGCACAAGGTGGCACGTCGAGTTCCGGCACAACGGCCCAGGATGGGAGTGCGTCGACGGGCACGGGTGGCGCCGGCTCTGGAACGGCCGGTGCAGGCGGCGGCACGACGGCAGACAGCGGCGATGCGGGCGCTGGCACGTCAGCGCCGCAGGGTGGCAGCACCGGCGGCGATGCCACGCCGCCTGCCACCGGCGGCGCCGTCGATGCTGGTGGAGACGTCACGCTGGTCAGCGTCAGCGACTGGTATAACCCGAGCTGGGGCGGCGGCTATAACGCGACCTTCCAGGTAACCCTGACGGACGACATGCTGCACGGCGGCAGCGTCGACGGATGGAGCCTGCAGGTCGGCATCAACAATCCCAACGCCACCATCACGACCGGCTGGCTTGACGGCTTCAACGGCACCGTCACCTTCGATCCCTCGACAGGCATTTTCACCAACGCGGGACAAGCCTACCAGCCCGAACTGCACGCGGGGGACACCATCCAGTTCACCGTCCAGGTGCAGAACACCGGCTTCAATCAGGGCGACTTCTCATTCTCGTTCCAGGACCTCGATCCGACTGCCACCGCGAGTACATCCGCCGCTTCAGCCAGTCCGGCGACCGTTTCGGTCGATGCATGGACGACCGACGCGGGCGCTGACTTGGCGGCCGCCGGATCGGCCATCGCCGCGGCAGCGGCTGTCGCAGCTTCAAGCGCTGACTCGCATGCGGCAGAATCCGCGACGGCTAACTCCGGCGTCACCGCGCAGACTTCCAGTGCATCGGCAGACAGCAGCGATGGCAGCTCCAGCACCACTACTGCACCTGGCAGCGATACATCGACCACCGACAGCACATCGGCACCGACGACGGGCGATGCCGCAGTCGCCAGCTCAACGACAGCCGCGCAAGACAGCGGGACGCCAGCCGGGAGCGACACATCATCGACGAGTGACCTGGCGACCGCAAATTTCAATACGACGGCGCAAGGTTCCGGGCCTTCGACCGATGACAGTCATGCAGGCTCCAGCACCGCAGCAGCCGTCAGCGACATATCGACCAGCGACGCATCGGCATCGACAGCCGATACTGCTGCGGGCGCCGGTTCAGACGCGACCGCACAGGCCTCTGCTGGCGGCGGTAGTCAGACGGGCACGAGCGGTGGCGATGATCAGGGCATTGTCATCGGCCAGGTCCCGGGCGATCACGGTACCGGTCAGGACACCACCACCTCCGGCGGCAATGACGAGGCCGGCCAGCAGATTGCTGGCACCGGCGCCGATCACGGCGTGGGCAACCAAGGTATCGACCAAGGCCAGCACCTCGGCCAGGGCGCTGCCCTTGGCGGCGGCGAGCACGCCGATCAACACATGGCCGGCACCGGCACCGACAACGGTCTGGGCAACCAGGGCATTGATCAGGGCCAGCACCTCGGTGATGGGACTGGCCATGCCGAAGCCTTTGCCCCTATCGGTACAAACGAAGATGCCCACCCCTTGACCTTGACCAAGGATCATGGAGCGGACGCGCACCAGACGCCGACAGATGCACATGGCGATGTTCTCTCGACTCATGAATCGCACGATCTCGGCGGCGGCGTCCTTGATCACGATGTCGGCCAGCCCCAGACCGCTGATGCTCATGCCGGCGCCTCACCGATCAGCTCGATCGAGAGCGACGGCGGCCAACTGATCCACGACGCCGGTCAGCCTGATGGTTCAGGACCTGATCCAGCGCAGCCCTATCAGGAGCTGGCCGCTCAGTTTCAGACGGCCGATCATGGTGGCTTGTCCCAGACAGCGGTTGCGGGGCAATCGATGGATCATGCCCCGGAGCCGGGCACGTTTGGCGCGGCCGGCCCCGATCATGACGCGACCACTGAACATTCAGCGGCAGGCGACTATCTGGCACTCACCGAATCGCATGACGGCGATGCCGGGCAGAATCTTGGCGTTGCACATAACGGCGGCCAGGACACGGCCACGGACTACGCCCAGATGGCGGGATATGTTGCACCCCCCGATGATCATCAGCCGCCGCCTGTGCCCGATTACGTGCTGACGGGCAGCGGCCCGGAGACCGATGGCGGCGCAAGCCATTCCGGCTTGCCGGCGGGGCATGAAGACGCTGCAGCTGCGGCCCCGCCTCCGGTCATCGACATGCCGACGGAAACCGACCATGGCGTCCACGGCCATTGACGGCGTCTTTACTTAGGAGCCTCCCGCATCCTTCGCCGCTGCCGGATCCACCGTTGCAGCGGCGAAGACCCGGCTTGCCAGAATATCTGCGGCATCGATGGTCTCGAGATCGGCAACGCTCAACATGCGGTCGAGATCTGCGACAAGGCGGTCGGCCTGCCTGAGGCGGATGCGGTCGACGGCGTTGCGGATCGAGCGCGCGTTGGAAAAGAACGGCTGCACCTTGCGCAGGGCGATGTAGTTGATGAAAGCCTCGCGTGCCGCGGTGCTGAAGCGATAGCCGCGCTCCTGCAACATCAACTCCGCGATCCCGAGCAGTTCATCCTCGGAATAGTCAGGGAACTCGATGTGATGCGCGATCCGTGAGCGGAAGCCGGGATTGCTGGCGAAGAAATTCGTCATTCGCTCGCCGTAGCCTGCGAGAATGACGACAAGATCCTCACGCTGGTTCTCCATGACCTGCAACAGGATTTCGATCGCCTCCTGGCCGTAGTCCCGTTCATTGTCGGGGCGATGCAGGTAATAGGCCTCGTCGATGAACAGCACGCCGCCCATCGCCTTTTTCAGGATCTCCTTGGTCTTCGGCGCGGTGTGACCGATGTACTGGCCAACAAGGTCGTCGCGGGTCACGGAGATCACATGGCCCCGTCGCACGAAGCCGAGCCCATGAAGGATTTTGGCCATGCGCATGGCGACAGTGGTCTTGCCGGTGCCGGGATTGCCGGTGAACGACATGTGCAGCGTCGGCGGAGACGAGACCAGCCCTGCCCGCTGCCTGATGCGCTCGACGAGGAGGAGCGAGGCGATCTGCCGCACCCTGCTCTTCACCGGCCGCAAGCCGATCAACTCTCGATCGAGCTCCCGCAAGGTCTCGATGATACCGGCCGCCTCGGCTTCCTTTCGCAGATCGAAAGTCGAAGACAACGCTGCTCCCGCCTCCTCCGTGTCCGGGCTCGTCTGCTGCGGGCGATCAAGCATGGGGTACCTCGAAACAAAGGGCTTCGCCGCAAGCGACGAAGCAGTTGGCCGCCAGGAATCCGGATTGGGGAGAAAACGACGCCGGCCCTGATGCGGATTTCAGCCGCTTTTCAGGCCGATACTTCGCGACGCATCACCGTTGCGTAGCGCAGGCCGCGCCCGGCCGCTTCCTGGCGTTCGAGCATGAATTCGGTCTCGCGCTTCGGCCGGTTGACGATGAAGGAGATGCGAACCGACTCCCAGCCATGGCTCGAGTCGAATCCACTCAGGCGGATGTAACGGTCGCCGTAGACCTTGCGGCATTCGGCCAGTTCCATCATCACGCCGGCCGCGTCCGCGAGATCGAACATCGGCAGCCCCCACATCTCCCAATAGGTGTTACGCGGGTGAGGATCGTCGGTGAACTCGATGTTCACCGCCCAACCATTCGAGAGACAATACTGGACCTGCCTGTAGATCTGTTCGTCGGTCAGATCGGGCAGAAACGAAAAGCAGCCTTGGGTCAGCCTCATGTCATCAGCTCCTCAAACCGCAGCCAGCACCTGCGGTACAAAATCCGGCGTGTCGGTGGATTGATAGTTGAAGGTCACGTCCTTCCAGACCTCGAGCGCCGCCTTCAGCGGCGTGCAGTTCGCCGCCGCCTTGGCGAGGATCTCCGGCCCTTCATGCAGGTAGTCGCGGCCCTCATTGCGGGCGAGGATCATCGCCTCGAGCGCAACGCGATTGGCGGCGGCGCCGGCCGCAATTCCCATCGGATGACCGATAGTCCCGCCACCGAACTGCAGCACTACGTCTTCGCCAAGCAGGTCGAGCAGCTGATGCATCTGCCCGGCATGGATTCCGCCCGAGGCCACCGGCATCAGCTTGTTGAGGCTCGCCCATGACTGGTCGAAGAAGACGCCATGCTCGAGCTTCATCGGGTTGAAGTCGTCGCGACAGATATCGTAGTAGCCGCGGGTGGTGTTGGGGTCACCCTCCAGCTTGCCGACCACCGTGCCGGCGTGGATGTGATCGACGCCAGCGAGCCGCATCCACTTGGCGATGACGCGGAACGATACGCCATGCGACTTCTGCCGCGTATAGGTCGAGTGGCCGGCGCGATGCAGATGCAGGATCATGTCGTTGCGGCGCGCCCATTTGGCCATGGATTGGATCGCGGTATAGCCGATCACGAGGTCGATCATGATGACGACCGAACCGAGCTCCTTGGCGAATTCGGCACGCTCGTACATGTCCTCCATGGTCGCGGCGGTGACGTTGAGATAGGTGCCCTTGATCTCGCCAGATGCGGCCTGTGCGCGGTTGACCGCCTCCATGCAGTACAGGAAGCGTTCGCGCCAGTGCATAAACGGTTGCGAGTTGATGTTCTCGTCGTCTTTGGTGAAGTCGAGGCCGCCCTTCAGCGCTTCGTAGACGACGCGGCCGTAATTGCGCCCCGACAGTCCGAGCTTGGGCTTGACGGTCGCGCCCAACAGCGGCCGGCCGAACTTGTCGAGCCGCTCGCGCTCCACCACGATGCCGGTGGCCGGCCCCTGGAAGGTTTTGACATAGGCGACCGGCAGACGCATGTCCTCGAGCCGCAAGGCCTTCAGCGGCTTGAAACCGAACACATTGCCGATGATGGAGGCTGAAAGGTTTGCGATCGATCCCGGCTCGAACAGATCGAGATCGTAGGCGATGTAGGCGAAATATTGCCCGGGCGCACCCGGCACCTCGTCGACGCGATAGCATTTGGCACGGTATTTCTCGGCCGCCGTCAGCCGATCGGTCCAGACCACCGTCCACGTCGCGGTCGAGGATTCGCCCGCGACCGCCGCCGCCGCTTCGATCGGGTCGACGCCGTCCTGCGGCGTCACGCGGAACAGCGCAATGACGTCGGTGTCCTTGGGCACATAGTCCGGCTCCCAATAACCCATGCGCTTGTATTCCATGACGCCGGAGCGATAGCGCTCCTTGCCACGTACCGTTCCAGCATGTGCGTTCATCTCGTTCTCCTGAAAATCGTTGACTGCCCCTGAAGGTCGGTCATGCCGCGACAGACGCCGGAGGACCGATGCGGGGGTCCAGTTCGCCCGCGCGGTATCGGCGCGCCATTTCACTCAAGGGAATAACCTTGATCCCCCCGGCCTGTCCCGCTGTCCCGAACTGCTCGAAGCGCTCCCGGCACAGATCACGCATCGCGTCCATCGCGGGCTTCAAGAATTTCCGCGGATCGAATTCGGCGTGGTTCTGATTGGCGACCTTGCGGAATATCGCCGTCATCGCAAGGCGGCAGTCGGTATCGATGTTGACCTTGCGTACGCCGCTCTTGATGCCGCGGACGATCTCCTCGACTGGCACACCCCAAGTCTGCGGCATGGCGCCACCATGCGCATTGAACATGTCTTGCAGCGCTTGCGGTACCGACGACGATCCGTGCATGACGAGATGGGTGTTGGGCAGGCGGCGGTGAATCTCCTCGACCACGCCCATCGCGAGGATCGCGCCATCCGGCTTGCGGCTGAACTTGTAGGCGCCATGCGACGTTCCCATGGCAATCGCCAGCGCATCGACCTTGGTGGCGCGGACGAAATCGACGGCCTGATCCGGGTCGGTCAGGAGTTGGTCCCGACCGACCTTGCCCTCGAGGCCGTGGCCATCCTCCTGCTCGCCGCCGCCATGTTCAAGCGAGCCGAGCACGCCGAGCTCGCCTTCGACAGACGCGCCGACCCAATGGGCGAGATCGACCACCCTGCGGGTGATATCGACGTTATAGGCATAGTCGGCCGCTGTCTTGGCGTCGGCTCTCAACGATCCGTCCATCATGACTGAGGTGAAGCCGTGCGCGATCGCGCTGGCGCAGGTCGCCTCGTCATTGCCGTGGTCCTGGTGCATGCAGAGCGGAATGTCGGGATACATCCGCTCCAGCGCATCGATCATATGCGAGAGCATGATGTCGCCAGCGTAACTGCGCGCGCCCCGCGAGGCCTGGATGATGACGGGCGCATCGACGGCGGCGGCCGCCTGCATGATCGCAAGCCCCTGCTCCATGTTGTTGATGTTGAAGGCAGGCACCGCGTAGGCGTTCTCCGCCGCGTGGTCGAGCAATTGCCGAAGGGTGATACGTGCCAAGGCTCTCTCCGTTCTGCTGACGTCGGGTCTTTCGATCGCTACTGTGGTTCGGCCCGAGCGATGGCGCGTCGCGCCGCGGCGGCCACCGCGTCTGCCGTGATCTTGAATTCGCGGTAGAGAACGGGCGCCGGCGCAGACGCGCCGAAGCCGCGCATGCCGACGAATTCGCCGTCCGCGCCGATCCACCGGGCCCAATCTCCGGCGACCGCCGCCTCGATCCCGACGCGGGGCGCCCAGCCCAAGACCGCGGCGCGATACTCGGGAAGCTGCTCCTCGAACAGTTCGAAACAGGGCGCCGAGACGACGGCGGCGCGGATGTGGTCCGTCGCAAGCAGACGGGCTGCATCGAGCGCAATCGCCACCTCCGATCCGGTGGCCATCAACGTCACGTCGCGGCCGCCCTCGGGCGCTGCGACGAGATAGGCGCCCCGTGCGACACGATTCTTGCCACGCGCATCGCTGCGGAAGGTGGGCAAGGCCTGGCGCGACAGGCAGAGCACGGACGGACGATCGGCGGCCTGCAGCGCGCAGTCCCACGCTTCCAGCGTCTCAACCGCGTCGGCCGGCCTGAACACCAGCAGATTTGGAATGAGCCGCAGCGACGGGATATGCTCCACGGGCTGATGCGTCGGTCCATCCTCGCCGAGTCCGATCGAGTCATGCGTCATGACATGGATGACGCGAATGCTCATCAAGGCCGCGAGACGGATCGCCGGTCGGCTGTAGTCGGAGAAGGCGAGAAACGTGCCACCATAAGGAATGAAGCCGCCGTGCAGCGCGATGCCGTTCATCGCCGCCGCCATGCCATGCTCGCGAATGCCGTAATGCACGTAATCGCCCGCGAACTCGCCCGGACGAACGGGATGCTGCGTCTTGCTCTGGGTCAGATTCGAATGGGTCAGATCGGCCGAACCGCCGATCAGGCCGGGTATGGTCGAGGCGATGGCATCGAGCACGATCTGGGAGGCCTGCCGCGTCGCGATCTTCGGACGTTCGGTCGCGAGCCGGTCGCGCAGCTTGGCGAGCGTACGCTCATAGGCGGTCGGCAAACAGGGATCCTGCTCCCGCGCGAACTGTTCGACGATCCCGCTTCCCGCACAGCGATCGATCCATGCGAGCCGCGCGGCCCGGCCGCGCTGGCCGATCGTCCGCCACGCCCTGGCGATCTCTTCGGGAACGACGAAAGGCGGATGGTCCCAGGACAGCGCTTTGCGCGCGGCTGCGGCCTGCTCGGCGCCGAGCGGCGCGCCATGCGCCTTTTCGGTGCCCTGCCGACCCGGCGCGCCGTAGCCGATGATGGTGCGACAGGCGATGAGGGACGGCTGCGCCGTCTCGCGCTCTTCGGCGATGGCCTGCGCGACCGCCTCGGGATCGTGCCCGTCGACCCGGCGCACCGACCAGCCTGAGGCGGCAAATCGCTCGAGCTGATCGTCGGATGTCGCAAGCGACGTCGGGCCGTCGATCGAAATGCCGTTATCGTCGAACAGCACGATCAGGCGAGCCAACTGCAGATGGCCGGCAAGCGAGATCGCCTCCTGGCTCAATCCCTCCATCAGGCAGCCGTCGCCGGCCAGCACATAGGTGAAGTGATCGATCAGATCATCGCCGTGCCGCGCATTGGCCAGGCGCTCTGCGAGCGCCATGCCGACCGCGGTCGCGATCCCCTGGCCGAGCGGACCGGTCGTGGTTTCGACGCCGGGCGTGTGGCCATATTCCGGGTGCCCCGGCGTTTTGGCGCCCCACTGGCGGAAGGCCTTGAGGTCGTCGAGACTGACGTCGCCGCCGGTCAGATGCAGCAGCGCATAAAGCAGCATCGATCCGTGTCCCGCCGAGAGCACGAAGCGGTCGCGGTCAGGCCAAGCGGGGGCCACGGCGTCGAACTTGAGAAAGCGCGAGAACAGGACGGTCGCGACATCGGCCATCCCCATCGGCAGGCCGGGATGGCCGGATTGCGACTTCTCGATCGCATCGACCGCGAGAAAACGCACCGCGTTCGCGAGGTCGCGATGGGTCACCGCATTCACGTCAGCAGTCGCGTGTACTGAGATGTTCAATAGACCCTCCCATCGGCATTCGTGGCGAACGGCACCGTCATTTGAAACTTCATCATTTGAAGCTTCTCTTGCGTTCGATCAGTTGCATGATCAGCGGCGTCAGGATGAGCTGCATCGCCAGATCGAGCTTCGCACCGGGGCTGACGATCGAATTGGCGCGCGACATGAAGCTGTTCGGCAGCATCGACAGCAGATAGGGAAAATCGATGCCGCGTGGATTCTTGAAGCGGATCACGACCATCGATTCGTCGGGCGTCGGAATCCACCTTGCGATGAAGGGATTCGACGTATCCACGGTGGGGACACGCTGGAAGTTGATGTCGGTTTCGGTGAATTGCGGGCAGATGTAATTGACGTAGTCCGGCATGCGCCGCAGGATCGTGTCGGTGACCGCCTCCGTCGAATAGCCGCGCGCGCTGCGATCGCGATGGAGCTTCTGGATCCATTCGAGATTGATGACCGGCACGACGCCGATCTTCAGGTCGGCATAGCGCGCGACGTTGACCTTGTCGGTGACGACGGCCCCGTGCAGACCTTCGTAGAACAACAGGTCCGAATTCTCCGGCAGCTTCTTCCACTGCGTGAAGGTGCCGGGCGGGCTGCCGTGGCGGGCCGCCTCCTCGTCGTCGTGGACGTAGTGCCGCGTGACTGCGGTGCCGGTTTCGCCGTAGTCGCGGAACGCCTGTTCCAGGTCCTCGAACAGGTTGGTCTGCGGGCTGAAATGGCTGAAGTGCTTGTTGCCGCGCTCCGCCTCCTGCGCCATCTGGGTGCGCATTTCGGCGCGGTCGTAGCGGTGGAACGCATCGCCTTCGATGTAGACGGCCTTGACGCCTTCGCGGTGGAATATTTGCTCGAAGGTGCGCTTGACCGACGTCGTTCCCGCGCCGGACGAGCCCGTGATCGAAATGATGGGATGCTTTCTCGACATGCCCGCGCCCTCCTCACGTCCGGAAGAAGCCGCGCTGCGCAAACAGCGGCGCTGTGCTGCTCGCCACGGGGTGCGGATCGGAGCAAAGCTGGGCGACGCGCTGCACGGCTTCGCTCGACCCCATGACCAGGGGCACGCGCTGGTGCAGGCTTTCCGGCTTGAGGTCGAGAATGCGTTCGCGTCCCGTGGACGCCGCGCCGTTCGCCTGCTCGAGGATGAAGGCCATCGGATGCGCTTCGTAAACGAGCCGAAGCCGCCCGTGGCCATAGCCCGGCCGCGCATCGGAGGGATAGAGAAACACCCCGCCCCGGTTGAGGATGCGATAGGCCTCGGCGACCAGCGAACCGATCCACCGCATGTTGAAGTCGTGGGCGGCCGGGCCATCGGCGCCGGCGATGCATTCGTCGATGAAGGCGCGCACCGGCGCCTCCCAGTGCCGGCGGTTCGAGACGTTGATCGCGAACTCGTCCGCCTGCTCCGGGATTCGCACGCCGCGGCGCACCAGCTTGAAGCACGAGACGGTGCGGTCGAAGGTGAAAATATCGACGCCCTCGCCGACGCTCAGCACGAGCGAAGTCTGCGGACCGTAGGTCACGAACCCGGCCGCGAGCTGGGCGGTGCCGCACTGGCAGAAGGCCAGGGCAAGATCCTGCGGCGCAGGGAGGATCGAGAAGATCGTTCCGACCGTGACGTCGATGTCGATGTTCGACGAACCGTCGAGCGGATCGATCGCGACGCAGATCTTCGCGTCCGCATCGCGAATGTCGGGCTCGGCAGCCTCTTCTGAGGCGAGCGCGGCGATGGGCACGTTGCGCAGCGCCTGACGGATGATGGCGTCCGCGCGCAGGTCGAGTTCCTTTTGCAGATCGCCATCGCTGTTCTGGCCGGTGGCAAGCGGCTGGACCTCCGCCAGCGCGCCCTGGCCCGCCAGTTCGGCGATCTCCACCGCCGCGGTCGCAATGGCATCGACGGCGGCGGCGACAACGAGCGAAAGCGGTCCGGTTTCCGAAAACCGCTGCAGATATCCCTCCAGCGTGAGCTGCCCTGTGGTCACGTTCCATCCCCCGCGACCACTGCATCCCGCCGGTCACAAAGGAGAACGGCATCGGCAGCAGTCAACGTGGGGAGATTGACAGAAGCTTTGAAATAAGGAAAATTTCAAAAGATAATCATCAACCAAGATTTTTCTTATAATATGCGCCGTTTGCAGCACCTCACGATCCGGCAATTGCGGTCGCTGGCGGCGCTATCCGCGGGCGGCAGCGTGACTGCGGCCTCCAACCAACTCGGGCTGACCCAGCCCGCTGTGACGCAACAGCTTCGGCAACTGCAGGATCTCGCCGGGCTGCCTCTCCTGCAACGAACCGGAGACGGCATGCTGCTGACCGCTGCCGGGCGCGAGGTGCTCGCACTGGCGGGACGGATCGAAGCCGCGATCGCGGATTGCCAGGGTGCACTCGACCTGCTCGCCGGCCGCAGCGCCGGTACGGTTTCGATCGGCGCAGTCAGCACGGCGAAATATTTCGTGCCGCATGCGATCGCCGAGTTTTCCAGGCGCTACCCGAAGATCGAGGTCAAGCTGACGATCGGCAATCGGGAAGACATCCGCGAGGCGATGCACGGCTACGATCTCGATTTCGCGGTGATGGGTCGGCCACCGGCCGACCTCAATGTCGACGTCCGACAGCTCGGCAGGAACCCTCATGTCATCATTGCGCCGAAGGGGCACTGGCTGGAGAAGGACTCCGGCCTCAACCTCACCGATCTCGCTCACGAGACATTCCTCACCCGTGAACCGGGCTCGGGCACGAGGACCCTCATGGAAGGGCTGTTCCAGAAAGCCGATCTCGAGCCGACCATCGGCATGGAAATGAGCAGCAACGAAACCATCAAGCAGGCCGTGCTCGCGGGACTCGGCATCGCCTTCATTTCCGCGCATACGGTCGCGCATGAACTGGCCGAAGGCCGCCTCGTCATTCTCGACGTGGCCGGCCTTCCGGTCGTGCGGCAGTGGCATGTCATCCGGCGCAGCGACAAGATCTTGCTCCCGCCGGCGCAGGCGATGTTCGATTTCATGGGATCCGAAGGATCGAACTATCTGCCCGACGTCCCCGCCACGCTAACGGGCCGCGCCCCGCGCGGCAAGAGCGCGTGAGCGCGATCGCAGCGGAAATTCTTATCCCTTCAATCGGGCGGCGGGGCGCCATCCTGCTTGAGGTGCCGCTCGCGGATGTGGTGAATGACGACCCAGATCACCCCGACCGCGACCGGAACGAAAGCCGCGGTGACGAACGAGGGTTCGACCGGCAACCCCATGTGATGTGCGCCCTTGGCAAGGTATCCGAACAGGCTGACGACGTAATATCCGATCGCGGCCACCGACAACCCCTCGACCGTGCTCTGCAGGCGAAGCTGCAACTTCGTCCGCTCGTCCATCGACCGCAACAGGTCGCGATTCTGCCGTTCCAGTTCGACGTCGACGCGGGTGCGCAGCAGATCGGCAGCACGCGCCAGCTTGATCGACAGGTTCGCCTGGCGATCTTCCATGGTCGCGCAGGTGCGTATCGCCGGCGCCATCCGTCGCGCGAGAAACGACGACCATGTCGGATAGCCGGCGACTTCTCCGCCCTCGACCGCCGCCAGCCGCGATTGCACGAGTTCATAATAGGCCCTGCTCGCGCCAAAACGGAACAGGCTGCCGGCCGCACCGCCTTCAAGTGATGCGGCGAGCGCCGTCAATTCGCCGAGCAGGCGGTTGTTGAGCTTGAGGCCTTCGGCGCCCTGCATTTCCTTGAGCACGCCGACAAGCCGGCCGCCGATGCGATCGACGGAGGGTGCGAGATCGAGAGCTGCCGGCAGGCCGAGCAGGGCAAGCGTGCGATAGGTCTCGATTTCCAGGACGCGCTGAACCAGTGCGCCGAGCCGACCGGGCGTCAGTCCGAGGTCGCACACGAGAATCCGCATGAACCCTTCTTCGTCCACGCGGAAGTCCGAGGCCACGGCGCCTGCGCCGCCCTTGACGGCGACCATGGCAAGGCTGCTCTTGTCGAAGATTTCTTCCGCGCGCGCAGTCGCAGACTCGACCTGCTCCACGTCGAGCTTGACCGCGACCAGCAATTGCCCCTGCTGCGGCAGCGAGCAGATCAGCGACTGAACCTTCTCGCCGATGTCGCCGAACCGGCGTTTGGCCGGTCCGTCCGCGACGCTCGATATCCAGGTGAACGTTGCAAACTCCGAATGCTGCTCCCAGCGAAGCAACACGGGTCCGATCGTGATTTGATGATGTTTTGCGGACGGCACGGGTGGGGGCGCCCCGTGTTTCCGACAGAACTCGGAGAAGCGCTCCCGGTCGGCGGCAGCCGCCTCGCCTTGCGCCAGAAATGCGAAACGCACGACGGCCGACGGCGATGCAAGCCGCGTGAAGGGCCGCGCATGCACCTCGCCAAGCACGGCATCGCGCTGCGCATGCAGCCTGAATTGCCCCAGATCCACCCCAACCCCCATGCATCGACAGCCCGTGCTGATAGCAGAGGTTGTGGAGGTTGTCAGTCTTGAGCAAGGACCTGCATCTGGGTTGATCGCGCGGCAGATCGCAATCGAGACGATCCAGGCCGCCCCCGTCTGCGCGATCGCCGATCCATTTGCGCTCGGCCTGTGCCCGCCTGGCCTGGGAAAAAGCAGAAACCAAGCGTTTCACGCAAGCGCCTTGCCGGACAGTGACGCGCCATTAATTCGTTGCTAAGCCTCGGCCACAACGTCTTGCGGCTGTTCACCCCTTTTCCACCTCCGTGGCGGGTCCGTTCGGCGCGGGGCAGGTCGCGTCAGGTGATGCGAGATTGGATCAATGACCACACCATTCGAATTCGGGCTGGATACATTTGGCGACATCACCAGGGACGCCGCGGGCGCGCTGCTGCCGCATGCGCAAGTGATCCGCAACGTCGTCGACGAGGCAAGCTTCGCCGATGAGCTGGGCATCGACTTCATCGGGCTCGGCGAACATCACCGCGCCGATTTTGGAATATCTGCGCCCGAAGTGGTGCTGGCAGCGATTGCCGCGCGCACCCGGCGGATCCGGCTCGGCTCTTCCGTCACGGTGTTGAGTTCGGACGATCCGATTCGCGTGTTTCAACGCTTCGCCAGCCTGGACGCGGTGTCGAACGGCCGGGCCGAGGTGATCCTCGGACGCGGCTCCTTCACCGAGTCCTTCCCGCTGTTCGGCTTCGACCTGCACCAGTATGAACAACTGTTCGATGAGAAGCTCGATCTGTTCGCAGCGCTTCTGAGGCAGGAGCCGCTGACCTGGCAGGGCAAGCTGCGGCCGCCGCTCAAAGACCAGCTTGTGTTTCCGCCGATCGAGCACGGTCGGCTCAAGACCTGGATCGGCGTCGGCGGCAGTCCGGAGTCGGTTGTGCGCGCCGCTCATTACGACATGCCGCTGATCCTCGCCATCATTGGCGGCGATCCCAGACGGTTCGCGCCCTTCGTCGATCTCTACCACCGCGCCTTCAAGGAGTTCGGCCGGGAGCCCAGGCCGATCGGCGTTCATTCGCCCGGCTATATCGCCGATACCGACGAGCAGGCGCGGGAAGAGCTGTGGCCGGACTACAAGATCATGCGCGACCGTATCGGCAGGGAGCGCGGCTGGCCCCCAATGGGACGCGACGAATTCGTGCGCGAGACCGATCACGGCTCGCTCTACGTCGGTTCGCCGGAAACCGTGGCGCGTAAGATCGCCGCAACCGCCAAGGCGCTCGGGCTCGCCCGGTTCCAGTTGAAATACTCCGCAGGACCGCTGCCGCACGAAAAGCTGATGCGGAGCATCGAGCTTTACGGCCGCAAGGTCGTGCCGCTGGTGCGGGACATGTTGGCGTAAGCGCGCGCCGGCCGTCGGATCAGGCGGCGCGCACGCTGGTCAGGAAGCGATCGACTTCCATCTTCAGCCGATTGCTTTCGACGGCGAGCGACTGGGCTGCTGCCAGAACCTGGGAAGAGGCCGCTCCCGTTTCGCCGGTGCTTCGATTGACTTCGGTAATGTTGGACGACACCTGGACCGTGCCTTCGGCGGCATGTTGCACGCCGCGTGAAATCTCCCGGGTCGCCATGCCCTGCTGTTCGACGGCAGAGGCTATCGCGGTTGCGATTTCGGAAATCTGATTGATGGTTCCGCCGATTTCCTTGATCGCCCCGACAGAGCCTTCCGTCGCGGCCTGGATTTCACCGATCTGGCTCGTGATCTCCGTAGTAGCTTTCGCGGTCTGATCCGCGAGCGATTTGACCTCGGCCGCCACGACGGCAAAACCGCGACCGGCCTCGCCGGCGCGGGCAGCCTCGATGGTGGCGTTGAGCGCCAGCAGGTTGGTCTGCGATGCGATGGCCGCGATCATCTCGACCACGTCGCCGATCCGCCCCGCAGCCTCCGACAGTCTGTCCATTTGCGCGTTTGTCGTGGCCGCCTGCTGAACGGCGCTGCTGGAAATCCGAGCCGACTGCTGCACCTGCCGTCCGATCTCCTCGGCGGAAGCAGCCATCTGTTCGGTCGAGGCCGCCACCGATTGGACGTTGACGGATGCTTCCTCGGACCCGCGGGCGACCGAAGCCGCGAGTTGCAACGTCGCCTCGGAAGCCCGCGTCATGGTCGTCGCCGACGCTTCAAGCTCGGTAGCGGCCGACGAGACCGTCTTCACGATTTCCCCCACGGCGGTTTCGAACCCCTTCGCCAGAGCGTGCATGTCCGCCCGGCGCTGCAGGGCAGTACGCCGCTCCATATCGAGCTTCTGCTCGCTCTCGAATCCCATCTTCGCCTGCCAGGCCTGCACATTTCGCAGGATGGTTCCGAGCTCATCGTCACGCTCGACGAGAATCCGCGTATTGAACTTGCCGCGGGCAATATGATCCATGGCGCGATTGAGCTGGGCGATGGGCCGCAGGATCGCTCCCATCGTGAATGCGCCGAGCATCGTGCAGCCGACGATCGCGGTCGTCGCGATCGCCGCGGCGGCAGCGGCATGGAGGTCAAGGCTCAGCCCGGCTCCGCCGTTCAACAGCCAAATGCAGGCCGCGGCATTGGCCACGAGGCCGGCGCCGGTGCAGCCAAGCTGAGTCAGTAAACGGGCGCGCAGCGTTCCCGTGAAGGGCGAAAACAGGTCAAGCCAGCTGCGGCGGCGGATCACGCCGGCTTCGACCTTGTAGGCGGCCGCCTTGCCTTCGTTGACGAGACGATAGACCTGCTCGGCCTCCGCACGCTGATCTGCGGCGAGCCGCGTCCTGATCGACATATAGCCGGTGATGCGCTCGCCTTCCCAAATCGGCGTCGCGCTTGCCAGCACCCAGTAATAGTCGCCGTTCTTGCGCCGGTTCTTGACGGCGCCGGCCCACGGCTTGCCGGCCCTGATGGTCTGCCAGAGGTCGTCAAAGGCCGCCGGCGGCATATCGGGATGCCGGACAATGTTGTGCGGCTGCCCCATCAGCTCATCGTCGCTGAAGCCGCTCGCCTTCGCGAACGCCTCGTTGAAGTAGGTCAGCTTGCCCTTGAGATCAGTCTTCGAGACGATGATGGTGTCTTCGCCGATCGGAAATTCATTGCTCGTAACCGGAAAATTCTTGCGCATGGAAATGTCCTCAACGTCGTTGTCCGGACTTCAAGGCACTTTCTGGCTCGGCAACCCTTCTAGTCGACGAGCCACGAGGAATAGGCCGACAGAGCGAGCGACATGTCGATCGCGACATATTTTTCGAGCGTTATGATGAGCGCCGATTTCAAGCTCTGCGGCAAAGGCGCCTCAAGGATCCGTTCGATGAAGCTGGCCTTGATGATCGCATAGCCCGCAACGTACCACTTCAGCTCAAGCCCGATCTCGTGGTGCTTGATGCCGATCATGGTCGCACTGCGTTCGTAGTGTTCGTCGAACTCGCTGTTGAACAGCGCCCGCCAGTGCTCCCGCTGTTTGATTTTGAGCCGTTCGATCGTAGGCTCGTCGAGCGTCAATCCGGGGATCTGCTGGTGAATGCTGTCATAGAACGATGTGAAAATTTCACCGCTCGACCCTTCGATATATTGCCAGAGGCGCTGGGCAAGCAGGCGGGCGCGGGCATCGATGCCGAGATATCGAAGCAGGTCGTCCATGAGGGTGCCGACAGTTGCTCGTGTGAAGCTGGTGCAGAGTACGACCCACCGATTAACCACTCATTAGGCAAAATTGAACTCGGGATCGATCAGAATTTGCGGCGTCAAGCCTGCAGGCTGCGACGCCGACTCGCGATCGAACAAATTTGCCGCGGACAACAAGCGATCCGCGCACGCGCTAGCCAAATTTGTGGGCAAAATAGGACCCGCCGGCCAATTTAGCGCGGACGTATGCCGGGCTTTCCGACTTCGGGAAACAGCAGGTCGATGCCGGCACGGCTGAGCGCACTCTCGATCAGCGTCAGCGCCCGCTCCTGCTGCGGCGGCGGCCCGTCGATCTCCTCCAGGCGCCTGATCGTCGCCCGCGACACGCCGGATTGTTCGGCAAGGTCCATCACCGACCACTTCAGGAGGCCTCGCGCGGCCCGGATCTGTGCGCCCGTAATCCGGTTCAGCTGCGGCCGGGAGGCATTCGCCGTCCTTTGTTCAACATCGACATTGAGTCCGAGCCACTCTTTGACATTGCCCTTGTCGTCGAGGATCGGCTCACCCTGCGAGCGCCGCCACGTATAGGTGCCGTCCGGGTGCCGGATTCGATGCACGACCTCGAAAGTTCGCTTCTGCCTCACCGCGCATTTCCAGGCGGTCATGGTTCGCTCGCGGTCGTCGGGATGAACGAGATCCGCCCAGCCTGTTGCGTCCGGGATTTCGGCTTCGGCACCATTCACTACGCTTTGCATGTTGAGGACTTCGTGAACGCGGCCATCGGACTTTGCGATCCACACGATGCCGCCTGTCGCCTTGATAAGCGCCTTGTAGCGTTCATCGGCAATCCGAAGCGGCTTGAGCTGGTCTTCCACCAGCGTCACGTCCCGACAGAATGCGAGTGCTTTTTCCGAAGCCCCTTCGATATTCACCAGCACGATGATTTGACAGCAAATCCATGCGACCTTGCCGCCCGGGCGAATGACACGAAACTTGCGCCGGATCGACGACGCCTCCCGGATGATATGCTCGAGCTCGGCCTGGGACCGCCGGTCTTCGGGATGTGTCACCTGCAAGATCGTGGCGAACGATGGAGTGACCTTGTCCGGCTCGACGCCGAGAAGGTCATAGAAGCCCCGCGACCACTTCATCTCATCGCTGCGCAGGTCCCAGCTCCAGCAACCAATCCGAAGCTCCCGCTCAATGAGCCTAAATGTATCGTCGTTTCCCCTCTGAAGGAGGTCAAACATATTCAAACCGCACTTTCACTCGAGCCGTCTTTGCTCACACCATTGTGAGCAGCCGGCACGTACTGTCACGAATGACACGAGAACCGCCCGATGCTGGCCGGACTGGTGCTCGTGACCAAGTCCGCCGCCGCAATTTCAGCCCGCCGTAAATACAAATGAAGCAAATACAGGATCGAAATGACAAGATTGCAAGCTGCGGCCCGTGAGCCGGCCTCAAGGCTATGTCGCGATGCGGAGAGGCGCAAGCGGCGATCTGGACAGAGGGCCGGCGGCGCTGTTACGCATGCATCACAATCCCTACTGCTGCCGCTTGCCATTTGCAAACGATTGTCAGAAACAACTGCGAGCCTGTGCGACCCAATATCCCGAAGAGCAGTTGAACACCAAGATCGACGCGAAGGGCAGCGAAGGACCGATGTGAAAGATGGTGGCGGACCGCCTCTCCAATCTCCAGCAGATCAGAAAACCCGCCGTCCATTCCAAGGGCGGCATCGTGGCCTCGCAGTCGCGCAGGGCTGCTGAAATCGGCGCCGAGGTCCTTGCGGCCGGCGGAGATTGCATCGATGCGGTGGTTGCAACCGGTTTTGCGCTCGGCGTGCTGGAGCCCTGGATGAGCGGCCCCGGCGGGGGCGGAGCGATGGTGCTCTACCGGGCGAAGGAAAACCGCTACGAGGTCATAGACTACGGCATGCGCGCGCCTCTCGGCCTCCGCGTCGAGGACTTCCCCCTGGTCGGCGAAGGCGCGGCCTCCGACATTTTCCCATGGCCGCGGGTGAAAGACGATCGCAATTTGCACGGCCCCGCCTCGATCGCCGTTCCCGGCGTCGTCGCCGGCATGGAAGCCGCGCACCGGCGCTATGCGAGGATGCCGTGGAAAGACCTGCTCGCGCCCTCGATCGCGCTCGCCGGAGAAGGCTTGCTGGTGGATTGGTGGACGGCGCTCGCGATCGGCAGTTCGGCGGCGGATTTGCGGCGCTATCCTGCGAGCGCGGCTGCCTACCTCAAGGACGGGCTGCCGCCGCAGCCGCAATGGGCCATTCGATCACCCGTCACGCTGCCGCAGGACCGGCTCAAGGCGACGCTTTCGCATCTTTCGGAAAAAGGTGCGCGCGATTTCTATGAAGGCGACCTGGCGCACAGCATCGCTTCGGACGTTCAAGGCGCCGGCGGCTCGCTGTCGGTTGCGGACCTCGCCACCTTCCGCGCCCATCTGCGCGAGCCGCTGGAGATTCCCTATCGCAGCGGCACCGTGTATGCGACGCCAGAACTCACCGCAGGACCGACGCTCGCGCAAACGCTGCGGCTTCTGCAGAAGGACTGGCAGGGCGGACGCGGCGAGCCGGATCTCGCGACGTACACCGGATATGCGCTGGCGCTGCAATCCGCCTACCGCGATCGGCTCCAGGATATGGGCGATGCCGATGGCAAACGCGCCCTCGGCGCCGAACATCTGGCGCCGAGCTGCACCACGCATTTCTCGGTCGTCGACCGCGACGGCAACATGGCGGCGGTGACGCAAACGCTGCTGTCGAACTTCGGCTCCAAATTCGTGGCGCCGCAAAGCGGCATCATCCTGAACAACGGCATCATGTGGTTCGACCCGACCCCGGGCGGGGCCAACTCGCTGGCGCCGGGCAAACGCTGCCTCACGAACTACACTCCGGTGGTGGCGCGAATGGTCGATGGCAAGCGCCTCGCGCTCGGCGCCTCCGGCGGGCGGCGCATTCTGCCTGCCGTGACGCAAATCCTGTCGTTTGTGATGGATTTCGGGATGGATCTCGATGCTGCGATTCACCAGCCCCGCATCGATGCCAGCGAGGGCGAGATCGTGATCGGCAACGTGCGGCTGCCGCAACAGGTGCGCGAAGGCCTGCGGGCGCGCTTCGACTATGAGGAGACGCGGACGCAGACCTATCCGGGAAAATTCGCGTTCCCCAGCGTGGTGCTGCGCGAGGGCAACACCAACAGCGGCGCCACCGAGGTCTTCCATGCCTGGGGCGAAGCGGTGGCGGAAGCATAGAGCTCCCGCGCCGCAGTCCACCTCTCCCGAGGCAGGGCAATCGCACATGGCAGATCGGCGGCGCGATCTCCCTTTACTCACCCTGGACAGCCAGAGCTATCGCATACGCGGATCACGCTGCTGGCCGGTGTTTCCTGATGAGACCGGTCTCTCCACAAGCTCGTCGTGCATGGCCGGGACGAGCCGGCCATGACGCTGCGGAGAAACCGAAACGCTTATCCCGAAATGCCTCACGCCGCCGCTTCGAGCACCATCATCCCTGACGCCGTATTCGAGATCGGGATGTGATAGTTGGCCTGGAGCTTGCGTACCTTCTCCGGCAAAGTGGCGCGCGCCACCAGCCAGTTCAGCAATTCGACGCCCTGCGTGCCCGAAAGCTCGACGAGTTCGGTGGCCGAATATTTCGTGGCCCAGGCCGGATCGGTGACCATGCTGTCCATGAACTTCAGATCGAATTCCTTGTTGATGAAGCCAGCACGCTCGCCGTCGAGCTGGTGCGATAGACCGCCGGTCCCCATCACCAACACGCGCTCCGCTCCCGGCCACGAGGCGATCGCCCGCCCGATCGCTTGGCCGAGCCGGTAGCAGCGTTTGGCCGACGGCAGCGGCGCCTGAACCGTGTTCACCACCACCGGCACCGTGCGAACCGGCCATTTCTGATCCGGCCAGCAAAGCGCCATCGGCAAGGTGAAGGCGTGATCGACCACCATTTCCTGACAGGTGGTGAGGTCGAAATCCTCATTCACCAGGGATTCGATCAGGTGCCAGGACAACTCCGGATCGCCCGCGAAAGGCGCCATGGTCGGAATTCCCCAGCCTTCGTCGGCATTGCGGTATTCGCTCGCCGCGCCGACCGCGAAGGTCGGCATCTTGTCGAGGAAGAAATTCAGGCCGTGATCGTTGTAGACGAGCACGACCACATCGGGCTTCACCTTGGCCAGCCATTCGCGCACCGGCAGAAAACCGTCGAAGAAAGGTTTCCAGTAGGGATCGCTCTGCAAACCCTTGGCGATGGCGCCCCCGATCGCAGGCACGTGAGAGGTGGTAATGGTGCCGACAATTTTCGCCATGATTATCCCCCTGCCGCCAGAAGCTTGGCTTTGAACTGCTCCTTGCTCATTCCGGTCTGCTGGGCGCCGATATCCTGCATATCGAGACCGAAGATGCCAGCGAACTTGGCCAGGTAGTAGGCGTTGCCGCCGGCCTCGATGAGCTGCAGCACGTTGCGGTTGCGGATCGCTTCCCGCTGCTGCGGGTTGAGGCCGTATTTGGCGCAGTAGGCATCCTCGTCATCGAGGAAGGCGCGGCGGTTGGCCGCGTCATTGAACGAGTAGCACATCTTGTTGAGGGCGTAGCCCTTCCGGGCCTGTTCGCCGTCGAAGATCGTGGTGCCGGGCACAGGCTGCCTCGGCCTGGTAGTTGGCATGGCGCTCTCCCTTGGGTGTTCATCGCCACGGGACTTGCTCTAGATCAAATTTCCGCGCGACCGAGGTGGGCAGTATCAAGAACCTCCTAGGGAAATAAACGTCGGGATTTGAACCATTCTCATGAGCGAATTCGATCATTTGGACCTCGACGGCCACCTGCTGCAGCTCCTGCTCGCGGTGGTCGAGGAGGGCTCCATCACGCATGCGGCCCAACGTCTGGGCGTCACCCAGTCGGCGGTCAGCCACCTCTTGGACAAGCTGCGCGCCATTGTCGGGGACCCGTTGTTCGTGAAGTCGGGACGCGGCATCGTGGCGACGGCGCATGCGCAGCAGCTTGCGGTGCGCGCCCGCACCTTGCTCGATGAAATGCGCAGCTTCTCCAACGCCACGGCCTTCGAGCCGGCCAAGCTCTCTGCCTTGGTGACGATCGCAGCCAACGACCTGCAGCGCGATCTCCTGCTGCCTATGCTCCTGCGTTACGTGCGGGCGGAAGCGCCAAATTTCGCGCTCCGCGTGATCCCGTCCGGCGCGCCCACAGTCGAGCTGCTCAGGGACGAGCACTGTCAGCTTGTGATCACGCCGCGCCCGCCCGAGGGCACCGACATCATGCAAAAGCGCCTGTTCGAGGACAGTTATGTCGTGTTCTACGACGCCACGCAGCGCGCCGCGCCCGGCACGCTCGAAGAATACCTCGCCGCCGAACACGTGACGGTGCTGTACGAACCGAGGCGGCAGCTCGACATCGACGAGGTCCTTGCCGACCGCGGCATTCGACGCCGCTTCGTCGCCCAGGTTCCCGGCTTTGCCGGCATCGGCCCGTTCCTCCGCGGCGGCGCCTTGATCGCAACGCTGCCGAGCCTGCTGCGGGCGCACATGCTGGGTGACCTCGCCATCGCACCGGTTCCGGTCGAATGCCCTGCGATGCCGATGTACATGGTCTGGCACCTGCGCCATCACACCGACCCGGTGCACCGCTGGCTGCGCCAGCAGCTCGAGATCGTGGTCGCGCCCGCGCTTGCGGCCGCGGCCGAATACTTGCCGGTCGGAGGTAAACGCGAGGCGGTGGCGTCGGATTAGTTAGAACGCAATCTTGCCCCGTCATTCCGGGGCGCCCGAAGGGCGAACTATGGTACGCAATTGCGCACCTGAGAATCTCGAGTTTCGGGGTCTGGTCCTTCGGACCATCCCGGATTGACGGTGCCAGAGGTGACGCACAGATGCCCGATACGGCATCTAGCCCAACCAGATTGATCGCTGCTTAGCGATCGTTAGAACGGCAGACCCACATAATTCTCCGCGAACGAGCGCAGCGCCGCTTCGGATGAGAACAAATACGCCAGATCCGTGTCCTGCAGCTTGTCGTCGTAGGGAATGTTGTTCGGGAAACGGTGCAGCAGCATGGTCATCCACCAGGAAAAACGCTGCGCCTTCCAGATTCGCGCCAGAGCCCGCTGCGAATAGCCGTCGAGTCCCTTGTCGTCACCTTTTTTGTAGTGATCGACCATGGCGTGATAGAGATAATAGATGTCGGAGGCCGCGCTGTTCAGCCCGCGCGCGCCGGTCGGTGGCACGATATGGGCGGCATCGCCCGCCAGGAACATGCGGCCATAGCGCATCGGCTCGGCCACGAAACTGCGCAGTGGCGCGATGCTCTTCTCGATCGAAGGCCCGGTGATCAGCCTGCCGGCGATCTCGCCCGGCAGGCGGCGCTTGAGTTCGGCCCAGAACGCATCATCCGACCAGCCCTCCACAGTATCCGTCAGCGGCACCTGGATATAGTACCGGCTCAGGACCTGCGAGCGCAGCGAGCAAAGTGCGAATCCGCGCTCGTGCTTGGCATAGATCAGTTCGGGTGAAACCGGCCTGGTGCGTGACAAGACGCCGAGCCAGCCGAACGGATAGAGCCGCTCATATTCGCGCAGCACGTTCGATGGTATGGACTTGCGGCTGACGCCGTGAAAGCCGTCGGCGCCGATGATGTACTCGCAGTCGATGCGGATCACCTTGTCGCCGTCGCGATAGGTGACATAGGGCTTGTCGGAAGTGATGTCGTGCGGGGTCACGTCCGCGGCGTTGTGGACCACCTTGCCGCCCAGGCGGTCGCGCGCCTCATAAAGGTCGCGCGTCAATTCGGTCTGCCCGTAGACGATGACCGAGCTGCCTCCGGAATGTTTGTGGAGATCGATGCGATCCAGCACGCCGTCATGGGCGATGTAAAGCCCATCGTGGATTTCACCTTCGCGGTCCATGCGCTCGCCACATTGGGCCTCGCGCATCAGCTTGGCAAAGCCGTGCTCCAGGACGCCTGCGCGGATCCGGGCAAGGACGTGCTCGCGGCTGTATTTCTCCAGAACGATGGTGTCGATGCCCTGCAGATGCAGAAGCTGGGACAACAGCAGCCCCGACGGTCCCCCGCCGATGATGCAAACCTGCACCTTCATCCCCGTTTCCTCCTCTTTAGATATTGGTCCTTGCTTGAGATATTGGTCCTTGCTTGGAGCGATTTACTGCTTTTCAGCACGGAAGGAATGGATAGACCGTCCTTTGTCTTGTACAATTCGAACATGGCGATCGATCGCTCCATCCAGACCTACAACCTGTTCGGCGAATCGCAGGATTTGCCGGACGTCGTGCATTGCGAGACCATCGCCGCGCGTTCGGTCCTGCATGATTGGGAGTTGACGCCGCATCGGCATGCACGGTTGCACCAGCTCCTCGTGATCGAGAGCGGCGGCGGATGGGCTACGCTCGATGGACGAACCCACCTGCTGCGGCCGATGCACGTCGTCAATGTGCCGATCGGCCACGTGCACGGTTTCTCGTTCAAGCGGGCGACGCAAGGCTGGGTGCTCACGGTTGCCGCGGAAGTGCTCGACGAGGTGCTGACGCCGTCGGAAGGCTTGCGCCGGGTACTTTCGCGCTCCACCGTGATGCGGGCGACGCCGCGAATGCGGACTGCGATGCAGCAGATATTTTCGGAGTTCGCCGGACGCCACTTTGCCCGGGCGCACATGCTGCGCGTCCTGTCCGCCGCCCTGATCGGCCTCGTTGCGCGCGAAATGGCCGGCGCGCAGGCGGCTCCCGAGAGCGGTACGGAGACCGACCTGTTCCAGCGCTTCGAGACCCTGCTCGAACAGCATTTCCTCGAGCACTGGACCGTGTCGGATTATGCGCGTGCGCTGTCGGTGACGCCGACACATTTGAGCCGCCTGACCCGCGGAGCGACCGGACACGCGGCCTCGCATCTGATCCTGGACCGGATCATTCGCGAGGCGAGGCGCAATCTCGTTTATACCAACCTGCCGATCTCAACCATCGGCTATGCGCTCGGCTTCAACGACCCGGCCTATTTCAGCCGGGTGTTCTCGAGCGCAACCGGGCGCTCACCGCGCAGCTTCCGCGCCGCGATTCATCGCGGCCCTCGAGAGGCTTTGCCTTAAGCAGCAGTGAGCTGCTCCTCCAGGGCCTGCAGCACCTGATAGCAGGGCAGGACCTGGGCGACGCTCGCGTTCGGCTCGCGGCCCTCACGGATGGCGGCGAAGAACTCGCGATCCTGCAGCTCGATCCCGTTCATCGACACGTCGACCTTGGAGACGTCGATCTTCTCCTCCTTGCCGTTCACGAGATCGTCGTAGCGGGCGATATAGGTCCCGGTGTCGCCGATGTAGCGGAAGAAGGTGCCGAGCGGACCGTCATTGTTGAAGGAGAGGCTCAAGGTGCAGATCGCCCCGCTCGCGGTCTTGAGCTGAATAGACATGTCCATGGCGATCCCGAGCGTCGGGTGGATCGGCCCCTGGACCGCATTCGCTTTCACGATCGGCGAACGGGCCTGATAGGCGAACAGATCGACGGTATGAGCCGCGTGGTGCCAGAGCAGGTGGTCGGTCCAGCTGCGCGGCTGGCCGAGCGCATTCATGTTGGTGCGGCGGAAGAAGAAGGTCTGCACGTCCATCTGCTGGATGTTGAATTCGCCGGCCAGGATTTTCTTCCGCACCCACTGGTGGCTGGGGTTGAAGCGGCGGGTATGGCCGCACATGGCGACGAGCCCGCTTCTCTTCTGCAGATCGACAACCGCCTGCGCATCGCGCAAGGAGTCGGCGAGCGGAATCTCGACCTGCACGTGCTTGCCGGCCTTCATGCAGGCGATGGCCTGCGCCGCATGCATCTGGGTCGGCGTACAGAGAATGACGGCATCGACCTCTTTCAGGGCGAGGCTGTCGGCAAGATCCGTCGAGACATGCCCGATGCCGTATTTGGCGGCAACTTCCCGGGTCGGCTCGAGCCTGCGCCCGACCAGCGACACCACCTCGACCCCATCGATGTTCTTGATGCCGTCCAGATGCTTGATGCCGAACGCGCCCGCTCCGGCGAGCGCGACCTTGATGGTCTTGGCCATATCAGTTGTTCTCCAGAATGAGGTGGCCAACGGCGGTGTTGCTCGCAGGCACGTGATAAAAGCGGTGCCGGACCGTGGGCTTCCTGCCGCCGTTGACGTCGCTCATGGCGCCGCGCGCGATCAGCCACATCACGAGCTCGATGCCCTCGCTGCCGGCTTCCCGCACATAGTCGATATGCGGCATGGCGGCGAGTCCCTCGGGATCGGCGATGAGCCGGTCGAGGAACGCCTGATCGAACTCCTTGTTGATCAGGCCGGCGCGCGGTCCCTGCAGCTGGTGGCTCATGCCACCGGTTCCCCAGATCTGCACGTTGAGCGGCTCATCGTAGGATTCGATCGCCTTGCGGATCGCCTTGCCCAGCATAAAGCAGCGTCGGCCTGACGGCACCGGGTACTGGACGACGTTGACGGCGAATGGAATCACCGGACACGGCCAGGCTTGGGGCTGGCCGCAGATCAGACTGAGCGGCACCGTCAATCCGTGATCGACATCCATCCTGTTGACGATGGTGAGGTCGAAATCGTCCTGGATCACCGACTGCGCGATATGCGAGGCGAGCTTGGGATGGCCGATCACCTTGGGCACCGGCCGCGGCCCCCAGCCCTCGTCGGCGGGATTGAACTCGGCGGCGGTGCCGATCGCGAAGGTCGGAATCATCTCCAGGCTGAACGCGGTCGCGTGATCGTTGAAGACCAGGAAGATGACGTCCGGCTTCTGCTCCTTCATCCACTGCTTGGAGAATTCGTAACCTTTGAAAACCGGCTGCCAATATGGCTCGGCGGTCTTGCCGAGATCGATCGCCGCTCCGATCGCCGGAACATGCGAGGTGTAGACGCTTGCCGTGATGCGGGCCATTACTTCTTCTCCCCGATGCGGCGGTTGCCTTCGATGGCCCGGCCGCCGTTCACCATCATGTCGCGATAGGCCTCCTCGCTCATTCCGGTCATGCTGCCGGCCATCTGCTGGAAGCTCTTGCCGTCGGTGGCGCCGATCTTGGCAAGGAAATAGATGTTGCCGCCGAGCGCGATGCAGCGGTTGAGATCGCGCGCCAGCACCGCCTGCTTCTGATCCTCGGTCATCGGCCATTCATCGAGATAGGCGCGCTCGTTCGCCTTGAAGCGTGCGCGATTTTCGGCCTTCATCAGCGACATGCAGAACTGGTTCAGGTGATAGCCCTGACGCGACATATCGGCATCGAAGATGGTCGTGCCGGGTACGTCCTTATAGGGTTTGTCGAGTGCCATGGCTTTGCCTCCTCAGGATTCCTCGGGCCAGTAAAGCCGCATCGGATTGTCGATCAACAGCTTGCGCTGCAATTCCGCCGTCACCGCAATGTGCGGAATGAAATCGACCAGCAGGCCGTCATCGGGCATGTGGCCTTTCAGATTGGGATGCGGCCAGTCGGTCCCCCAGAGCACGCGATCGGGGAACGTCTCGACGATGCGCCTGGCGAACGGGACCACATCACGATAGGCGTTCTGCTCGCCGTTCAGCGCCGATGGGCCCGAAACCGACAGGCGCTCCGGACAACTGACCTTCGACCAGACGTTCGGATTGTCCCGCATGAATTTCAGGAACAATTCGAACTCCTCTCCGTCGACCGGCTTCCTGACGTCCGGCCTGCCCATATGGTCGACCACAATGGTGGTCGGCAGCGACGTGAAGAAGTCCCACAGTTCGGGCAGGTCCTGCGCCTCGAAATAGATCACGACGTGCCAGCCCAGCTTCGCGATCCTGCCGGCAATCTCGTTGAGCTCATCCTTCGGCGTGAAATCGACGAGGCGCTTGAGGAAATTGAAGCGCACGCCCCGCACACCGGCCGCATGCATCGCTTCAAGCTCGGCATCCGTGACGTTGCGCCTGACGGTCGCGACCCCGCGCGCCTGCCCCCCGGAATGGCGGATCGCATCGACGAGGGCGCTATTGTCCGCTCCGTGGCAGGTGGCCTGCACGATCACATTGCGGGCAAAGCCCAGATGGTCGCGCAGCGCAAAAAGCTGCTGCTTCGATGCGTCGCACGGCGTGTACTTGCGTTCCGGCGCGAAGGGAAACTCCGCGCCGGGGCCGAACACGTGACAGTGCGCATCGACCGAACCCGCCGGCACCTTGAAGCGAGGCTTTGAAGGGCCCGCGTACCAATCGAGCCAGCCCGGCGTTTTCTCGAATTTCACTTCGCTCTGCATAGCCTCACTCTGCTTC
>CAYVVB010000065.1:0-4700 GCA_964454955.1 uncultured Bradyrhizobium sp.
AGCCGGGCCCGGTTACACGTACACACACTACACCGGCGTGCACGACTGGCTGATGCTGACTTGCTTCACTGCAGTCGATCCCGGCGAGATATATCTGCATCAGCAGTACTACGCGCACCATAGTGTGTCGCGCAGCGTGATGAGTGACCTGATCGAGGCGGTGGATCGCGAGTGGCGCAAGGACATCTGTATCTGGGAGGCGAAGATCTACCGCGAGAAGCCTGTGCTCAATCGCGCCGACGGTCCGATCGCACAGTTTCGGCGCTGGTACGCGCAGTTTTATGCATAGAGCTTTTTATCCAAAGCGGCTTTCTCAGTGCCTAAAGCCGTTGATCTTCGCCTTGCAGCTCATCGCCGGTCCCGGCGTCGGCGCGGTCTTGGTCTTGAGCGTGTAGCCCGGTGGCGTGAGCGACATGTCGAGGCGGTAGAACCGCTGCCCCATCGTGATCGCCAGCAGCACTTCCGCCAGGCTCTTGCCCAGGCAGGTGTGCGGCCCGCGCTCGAACGGCGGCGGTGGCGCTTCTCCGTTATTCATCGTGGCTTCGGTAGTCGCCATGTTTGCCCTCCTCAAGGATAAAAGCCCATTCTCAATATATAAAAATATATTGACGATATGTGAAAGTATAAATAATAATGCCAAGGCTGCCACATACTGTGTGACGGTACTATATCTTTATGACGAGAGGCGCTGGCACGATGGTTTCCATCACCTATATCGAGCACGACGGCACCCGCCATCCAGTGGACGTCGACGAAGGCGCCAACCTCATGATTGGAGCCACTTTGAACATGGTTCCGGGCGTGGAAGGCATGTGCGGCGGCATCTGTTCCTGCGCCACCTGCCATTGCTACATCAAGGAACCCTGGCGTTCGCGGTTGTCGTCGCCTGCAGAAGGGGAGCTGGCCATGCTGGAATCCGTATCACACCGGACTGAAAACAGCCGCCTCGGTTGCCAAGTGATCGTGACTGCCGAAATCAAAGGTCTTGAAGTGCATCTTCCGCCGGATCAAGGCGGTAGTCTCTAGTGTCGTGAGTCGGAAATTCGTTGCCTATTTCGGGCGGCTTTTCGCCGCTGGCGGCGTCGCCGCTCCTCACCATAGTGCCCGCTATGGCTCGTCGCCGCGCCTTGCCGGCGACGAAAACCCACGCCGAAAGTTATCCAACGAATTTGTGACTCACGACACTAGCTCCATGCTGATACAGGAGTAGTGCATGTCCCGCATATATCTCGATCCTTACGACCATGAGTTCCACTGGGACCCATACCCGTACTATGAGGCGCTTCGTAAGCACGATCCGGTGTATTACAACGAAGAGCTGGGCATCTGGTTGCTGACGAAGTGGGAGGACGTGCACTACGCGTTTCGTGATCTCAAGTCTTTCATCAATACGGGCGCCACATCGCTGGAGAAAGACTCCACTGAGAAGTTGCCGTTCCCGATGTTCATATTCAGTGATCCGCCCGACCATACGCGCGTGCGCAGCCTATTCGCGCCGCTGATGACGCCGGACGGCGTACGCCGTCTGGAAGACTACACGCGGCGCAAGGCGGTGTCGCTCCTCGAGCCGCACCTTGCGTCCGGTCGCATCGACTTTGTCGCCGATCTCGGCTGTTTCCTGCCAATGGACGTGATATCGACGCTGACCAGCGTGCCGCCGGAAGATCAGGACCAAGTGCGAGGCTGGGCCGACGATCTCATCGCGCGCGAGGATAAACAGCACGAGCTGTCCGAGCGCAACGTGCAAGGCTTCATGAACATGGCGCGCTACTTCGACGAGCATGCGCGCAGGCATGCCAAGGGGCCGCATGGGAACGACCTGATCGGAATCATGATGCGCGCCGAGCAGGAAGGCGTTTTGAGCCATGACGAGGTGATCGGCACGCTGATTCTGCTGGCAATCGCGGGCAACGAAACTACAACCAAGCTGATCGGTAACATGGCTTACCGGCTGTGGCAGCATCCCGAGCAGCGACGCATGCTCGTCGAGGATCCGGGGCTGATCTCGAAGGCGGTGGAGGAGACTCTACGCTTTGATGGTTCTTCGCAGATTATTGTGCGCCGCGTCGGCAAGGACATTGAGATGCGAGGCAAAAAATTGAAGGCGGGCGACCGCGTGGGCTTGTGCATCATCTCTGCCAACCGTGATCCGGAGAAGTTCAAGAATCCGGACGTATTCGATATTCGTCGCGGCTCGCGCGACCACATGGCTTTCGGTTTCGGTATTCATTCCTGCCTGGGTGCGGCACTGGCGCGACTGGAAACACGTGTGGTGTTCGAGGAGGTACTCAAGCGCATCCCCGAGTACGAAATCGAGGAAGCAAGCTTGAAGCGTGCCCACAATCCCAATGTGCGCGGCTTCACTCACGTGCCGGCACACTTTAAGAACGGCTAAAAAGGTCGTTCAATCCGGTACGCGGATCTGCAGGCTGGCGAGCATTTTCAGTACCGCGGCCGATAGCTTGGCTTTGCTGCCGGCGCGGTTGAACAGGCGTGCTCGCTCGGCGTTGCTGGATTCCAAATAGAGTTTCTCCATGGCGCGGTGCAGCAGTGCTTCCATGCTCAGTTCTGTGCTGCTCGCATCCAACCGCAAGCCGCCGTGGTCCAATTGAGTGGCGAGTTCCTCAACGGTCGAGGCGAAGTGCGCAGCGTCTCGCCTGCCAAGTACGCGCGCCAAGTCCGCCTCTATGCGCGCGACGTTATCGAGTGAGTCGCGGATCAGGCGTAGGCCGGCATCGGTGAGAAAGATCATCGTGGAACGTTTATCGCCCGGATGGCGGCGGCGCTGCACATAGCCGGCTTCCTCGACCTGCTTCACGACCTGGCTGATGGCCTGCTTGGATACGTTATTGATACGTGCCAGGTCGTTGATCAGTGTGCCGTGTGGCGAAGTATAGGTGAGCACCTGAGCGTAAGACATCTTGAGATTTTTGTAGCCGCGCGTTCGGTCCAGTTCCATCAGCGTACGCTCGCAGTAGGTTGCCAGGCCGGCCAGACACAGCGGTAGAGCCACGGCCGGGTCGTGGTCTGGCTGCGGCTCCTGCGCGACCACGAGAGAATGGAACAACCGTGCACAGTTGGCCTGGAAATCTGCCAGTGCCGCTGCACCGATGCGTTGGCTGAGGTCCTGTTCGATCTGCGATGAAGCCCGTTCGGCGCAGATCACCAGTTTCTGGCCTTTGGGTGTTATCAGCAGACGCTTGGCGCGGGCGTCGTCAGGATCGGGATGGCGCCTGACGTAACCCAGATGTTCCAGTTCGTCGGCAATCTGTCCGGTGGCTTGCTGGGTGAGCCCGCAGTGCTGAGCGATATCGACCAGCCGGCGTCCCCGGGGGCGCAGTTGGAATAGCAACTGAATGAAAGAGGCACGAATGTCGGGATGGCCCTGTTCGCTACAGTCGCTTACCAGACGCCGGTTCAGCACTCCGGCCACCACGGAGAGATGGCGGGGCAGATTGCTGGCAAAGCGCGCGAGCACGGCTTTGCGGTCGATGGGGTCGGCGGTGGAGGGCATGGTCGGGGCGGAGTCAGTGTCCTTATATCCGCAACATAGCGCAAGGAGTGTTGAGCGGAAACAGTCCGGAGCTATTTCAAAAAAACATTTTGACGCAAATGTTTTTTGTGATTAGTATGCGGAAGGCGTTAACGGCTCGGAAGATCGGATTACCGGAGGAGAAGCGATGGGCGATATGACCGGCGCGGTCAATGTGGCGGCCGACAATCTAGTGCGCAGTAGCGCAGCGACGGTGCAGCGCAACCTGCTGACCATTCCGCGACACCCCGATGGCACGCCCCGCTACGCCCGCGGTTGGCATATGGTCGGCTGGAGTGACGAGTTCGAGGTCGGTAAGCCGGTGGCGCGCGATTACTTCGGCATGCGTCTCGCGTTTTATCGCGGCGAGGACCGCACGGTGCGTTGCCTGGAGGCCTTTTGTCCACACCTCGGCGCGGACCTTTCGGCCGGAACGGTGCAGGGCAATATCCTGCAATGTCCGTTTCACAACTGGCGCTTCGACGGCGACGGCCAGTGTGTATCGATTCCGTATTGCGACAGGATTCCGCCGCGTGCCAAGGCGCGCGCGTTCCCGACCAAGGAAATCAACGACACCGTACTGATCTGGTTCGACCCGGAACGTGGCGAACCGGAATACGACATTCCCCCGCTGAACGAGTACGTTTCGCCCGCGTCCACGCAACAGAGTACGTGGACCAAGGGTTGGCACCGCTTCAAGATCACGATCCGCACGCACGCGCGAGAGGTCATGGAGAACGTGGTCGACAAGGGCCATCTCCTTCCGATTCACGGCTTCAAGGTCGACCATTGGCTGCCGGTATGGAAGGGGCACATGACCGGCGAACTGACCTGGGGTACGCACACGCGCCTCGCGGCAGATGCGCAAAACGACAAGCTCTACGTGCGCTCGCTGAGCCACGGACCGGCGTATCAGTACACCTGGCAGGTTCAGGACAGCAAGCAATTCGATAGTTTGATCCTCACGGCCTGGTGCCCGATCGACGAAACCACGCTGGAGTACTGGTTCGGCGTCATCGTGCATGCCAATGGCGCCCAGTTCACGCCCGAGATCATTGAGCAGGCGGCGCAAGGCTACTGTAAAGCTTCGTACGACGCCTTCATGGAGGACGTATTCATTTGGGAGCGCAAGCTGTACCGGCCGGAGCCCGTGTTGTGCGCGGGCGAT